>CAJLPK010000046.1 GCA_905208455.1 uncultured Bacillota bacterium | reverse complement strand
TGTATTAATCTGCTTAAGAAGAATCTATATGAGAAAAATAAGAGGGGAAGCGATGCTTCTCCTCTTATTTTCATACATCCCTATCAATGAAAAATGCGCCTGCGGAGCGCAGAACAGGATTTTAGGAGCAAAGGGGAAACCGGACGTGGAAGACAGAGAGCTTCTCTGTGATGGTTGAGAAAATCGAGAATCAAAACGTTTATTTTTTATTGCATGAAAAGTCCTTTGCGGGTAGAATAGAAACAAAGAGGAGGAATCAATGATGAGCGAACAGATGGAAAAAGATATTTGCGCCGTTGCTGGAGAAAAAATGGAAAAAACGATCGGCGTCCTGAAAAATGAGCTTGGAAGCTTGAAGGCCGGACGTGCCAACCCTCATGTATTGGATCGTATCACGGTGGATTATTTTGGGACACCTACGCCCATCAATCAGATGGCGAATATCTCTACCCCGGAGCCGCGCTTGCTGCAGATTACACTCTGGGACGCCAGCCAGCTTAAAGCGGTGGAAAAGGCGATTATGGAAAGCGACATTGGCATTCATCCATCCAATGATGGTAAGTGTATCCGTTTGCTTTTCCCAGAACTGACAGAGGAACGCCGTAAGGATTTAGTAAAGACAGCTCGTAAGATTGCGGAGGATGCAAAGGTGGCTGTCCGTTCGATTCGCAGAGATGGCAATGATGAGATCAATAAGATGAAGAAAAAAAATGAGATTACCGAAGATGATGTAAAGGATTTGGAAAAGGAAATGCAGAAAGTCACGGATGAGCATATTAAGAGGATTGAAAAAATCCTGGTGGATAAAGAAAAAGAAATTATGCAGGTTTGATGATGAAAACGCTATTGGGACTGCCTGTACATATAGCCAGGCAGAGACTGGAGGCACAAAGCATTGCTTATACAGTAGCCAAAACCGAGGAGCCGAAAAAATCCTTGCAGGGAATGGACGAGCGTGTGGTGCGTATCAAGAACCAGGGCAATTCTATTCAACTTCTAACCAGCGGATTTAGAACAGAACAGGAAGAATAAGTGATTGATTATTTCCCGAAGGGTTTCCCTTTGGGAAATAATTGCAAAAGGGAGAAATACAATGTCTCAAATGAGAGGCCCTTTGCCGAAAGGGTTTGAAGCATTCGAAATACAGCGTATGCCAAAGCATGTGGCCATAATTATGGATGGCAATGGGCGCTGGGCCAAGCAAAGGGGAAAAATGCGTACAACGGGCCACCGGGCCGGCATGGAGCGGATGGTGAATATTGTACGTGTTAGCTCTGATATTGGCATAGATGTATTGACCTTGTATGCTTTTTCAACGGAAAATTGGAAGCGGCCGAGGATGGAGGTGGACGCTCTATTTTCGCTGTTGGTAGAATATATTCGTAAAGAAATTGATGAGCTTCATAGAAACCGTGTCAAGCTAGTGGTAATGGGAGATTATCAAATGCTGCCGCCCACGGCTGTCATGGAAGTGCAGCGTGGGATGGAAATGACAAAGAACAATACAGGTATGGTATTAAACATTGCCCTGAATTATGGATCCAGAGCAGAAATGGTGAGGGCCGTGCAGCAGATTGCAGATAAGGTGATGCGGGGAGAGCTCGCGAAAGCAGACATACAGGAAGATACTGTACAAAAAGAACTGTATACAGCTGCGTTGCCGGATCCGGATTTATTGATTCGCACAAGTGGGGAACACAGGCTTTCAAATTTCATGCTTTGGCAGCTTGCTTATACGGAATTTGTATTTACAGAACGGCATTGGCCGGACTTTACCAATGAGGTATATTGGGCCTGCCTCAAGGAGTACATGTCCAGGGATAGACGTTTTGGCGCCGTAGGAGGAAAATGATCTTGAAAACGCGTTTTATCATCGGGCTTATCTTGGCGGTCCTAATTACCACGGTGCTGTGCATTGGAGGGGTCGCTCTTTCTATTGCCATTTACTTATTCCTGGCTATTGCAGTCTTTGAAGTATGGCAAGCGTTTCACCATGTAGGGATCGATCTATCCCGCAGCGCCTTGATATTTTTTGTGGTCATGCTGCCTTTTGCCATTCACTATTTCGGCATTAAGGGCGTTCTGGCCCTATTGATGGTGACGGGCATTTTAATTTTTGTTACGAAGGTATTGCGGGCTGACCTGACCCTGGTAAGCACATCCTATACCTTTTTCGCGTTATTTTATCCTTGCCTCATGATGTCTATGCTGCCAATGATGCTGACGTTTCCGGGAGAAGCAGGACGCTTGGCTTTGGTGGTAACGTTGGTTTGTGCATGTGTTACGGATATGTTTGCCTATTTTGCGGGGATGCTGTTTGGCAAGCATAAGCTATGCCCTAAAATCAGTCCTAAAAAAACCGTGGAGGGCGCTATCGGAGGGACTGTTGGCGGTATTGCTGCGAGCATCTTGGTGGGGTATTTGATTCAGCCCGTGCTTGGCACCTCCGTCAGTTTGCTGCATATGGCGATGTTAGGGCTAGTCAGCGCGGTGGCGGGCCAAATCGGAGACCTTTCGGCCTCCTTGGTAAAGCGCAATGTGGGCATCAAAGACTTTGGCAAGATATTCCCAGGGCATGGCGGCGTCATGGATAGACTGGACAGCATATTGTTTGTAGCTCCTTTGGTATATTGTTATTTTAGTTTGGTGCTGCTGGCAGCGTAGCACGGCGAGGAGGCGTAAAAGCGATGATTGAAATCGCGTTGATAGGTTCTACCGGGTCTGTGGGCACGCAAGCGCTTGAGGTCGTAAGAGAGCATCCTGAGGAGTTTCGCATTGCAGCATTATCCGCTCATAAAAATCTGCCTCTTTTGTTGGAACAGATTCGGGAGTTTCATCCAAGAGCAGTGGGAATATCAGACGAAAAGACGTATATATCGGCAAAAGAGTACATAGATAAGGACTGCCGGCTATTTGGCGGGAAGGATGCACATGTAGAGGCAATGCTTGCTTCCAATGCTGATACCAGCCTGATTTCTGTTGTCGGGTTTCCGGGGTTTGCTCCCTTAAGAGAGAGCATCCGTCATGGATTAAAGACTTGCATAGCCAATAAGGAAAGCATCGTATGCGGTGGTGCGGCGATTCGTTCGCTGCTTAAGAAGCACAATGCCAGGCTGTATCCGGTGGACAGCGAACACAGCGCTATTTTTCAATGCTTGGAGGGGAATCGGGATAAAGCGATTCGCCGGATTTTGCTGACCTGTTCAGGAGGCCCATTCCGTACGTGGAGCAAGGCGGAGATTGCAAGGGCTACATCAGAGCAGGCACTAAAGCATCCGAAATGGAATATGGGCGCAAAAATCTCCATCGATAGCGCAACGCTGGCCAATAAGGGGCTGGAAGTTCTGGAAGCCCGTTGGTTATTTGATGTTCCGGTGGAGCAGGTAGAGGTCGTCATACATCCGGAGAGTATTGTGCATAGCATGGTGGAATACCAGGATCGCTCGATCATAGCTCAAATGGGCGTGCCGGATATGAAGTTGCCCATTCAGGTGGCGCTGGGGTATCCGAAGCGGCTGGAAAAAGGGCCAGAACCGGTGGATTTTGTCGCACTTGGTTCGCTGCACTTTGAGTCTCCGGATGCAGAACGATTCCCCTGTTTATCTCTTGCATACCAGGCCGGGCGCCAGGGCGGGATGTCGCCGATTGCTTTCAACGCGGCCAACGAGATCGCTGTACAAAGATACAGAGAGCACCGCATCGGATTTTATGATATTCCGAGATTGATCGAAAAGGCCATGGCAGAATTTGCGGGCGGCAAAGAGCCGGGGCTGGAGGATATTTTGCAGATAGATGAACAGGTTCGTCAATTTATGAAAACCATATAAAAACAGAATTGAGGTTCATACTTGACTTATATCATTGCCATTCTAATCCTGGGTGTTTTGATCATCATCCACGAACTGGGACACATGCTGGTTGGAAGAGCCGTAGGTGTCAAAGTAGAAGAGTTTTCCATCAATATAGGCCCAAAGCTGCTTTCCTGGAAGCCAAAAGAAACACAATATACATTGCGGCTGATCCCTCTTGGAGGGTTTTGCCGTTTTTTGGGAGAAGATCCGGAGGAAGAAAGCCTGACGGGGCCTGTCCCTGGCAGCTTTTATTCTGTGGGCCCTTGGAAAAGGCTGATGATTTTTGTGGCAGGGCCTTTGGCAAATATTTTGTTCAGCGTATTGCTTTGCGCTATTTTTGCCGGCGCCATTGGGATGCCAAAGCATGTAGTAAAAACCATCCTGCCGCAATCTCAAGCAGAAGCTTATGGGCTGCAGATAGGAGACGTAATAGAGCGAGTAAGCGGAAAAGATCCGCTGTTGTTTGAAACGCCCTCTTCTCTCATTGCACAGTCCGGCGAGACGGCTGTGGTAACCGTTGACCGGATGGGGGAAACGCTGGTATTAGAGATCCCCAAAGTGGAGATTGACGGCCAATCTATTTTAGGCATACAGACGCAGGCTTCCTTTCAGCCGGTTGGTTTTTGGGAGGCCATTCAAAAGGGATTTGAAATCACATGGCAGATGGCTCGGATGATGTTTGAATTTTTGGGTCAGCTAATCGGAGGATTGTTTGGCGGAGCCAAGCCGGAGGGAGAATTGATCGGGCCGGTCGGCTTTGTTCAGGAAATGTCTATGAGCATCGAAAGCGGGCCTAGGACCATGCTGCTGATGGTTTCTATGGCTACATTGAATCTGGGAATTGCGAATCTGCTGCCCATACCGGGCCTGGATGGCGGTCGCTGTTTATTCGTATTTTATGAGCTGATTTTTAGAAGGCGGATAAAGCCGGAGCGAGAGGGATTTCTCAACGCCATTGGGATTTGCCTGATGTTTGGGCTGATTATTTTGGTATCGGTGAAGGACGTGTTCTTTAGATAGGGGGAAATTCGGATGAAAACCAAGCAGATACAGATTGGCCCGCTTATCATAGGGGATGGCGCGCCTGTATGTATCCAAAGCATGACGAATACGGATACGCGGGACATAGAGCGTACAGCAGCGCAGATACAAGCGCTTTCCCAAGCTGGCTGTGATTTGGTGCGCATGAGTATTTACGATAGCGATTGCGTGAAAGCTATCGGCAAAATCAAAGCACGGGTGAATGTTCCGCTGGTGGCTGATATACATTTTGATGCTAAGCTGGCAGTAGGCAGTATAGAAGCGGGGATCGACAAATTGAGAATCAATCCCGGGAATATCGGCAGCAGAGAAAGGGTCCAAAATGTCGTATCTGCGGCAAAGGAGCATGGGGTGCCGATCCGAATCGGCGTGAATGCAGGGTCTTTGGAAAAGCAATTATTAGCAAAGCATCAAGGACCGACAGCAGAGGCTTTGGTGGAAAGCGCGCTGGGACATGCCCATATTCTAGAAGAAGAGGGGTTTTATGATATTGTTCTCTCTGTAAAACACAGCCATGTACCAACAATGATACGAGCTTATCGAATGTTAGCGGAAAAAACACCCTATCCGCTGCATCTGGGCGTGACAGAATCGGGTACTTGTGCGATGGGAACGGTAAAATCCTCCATAGGGATCGGCAGCCTTTTATTAGATGGCATTGGCGATACCATTCGTGTTTCTCTGTCAGGAGACCCGCTTGAGGAAATCCCCGTAGCCAAACGCATTCTCAAAGCAGTAGGCTTGCGGGAAGAAGGCGTAGAGGTCATTGCCTGTCCCACCTGCGGAAGAACGAGCATCGAGGTAGAGCAGATAGCTCTGGAAGTAGAACGGCGGCTTGCAAATATTAAAACTCCGCTGAAGGTGGCTGTGATGGGCTGCGTGGTAAATGGCCCTGGCGAAGCACGAGAGGCTGATATCGGCATTGCCGGGGCTGCGGGGAATGCAATTCTTTTCCAGCATGGTGAAAAAATAGGAAAAGTGGAAGGAACGGATCTAGTTTCCATTTTGGTAGAGCAAGCAAAGCAGTTGGCAAGGCAAAGGGAGCAGGAACGGCAATGAGCCAGGCAAAGCAAGTGGCAACGCCATACGGAAATGTATGGATCGAGAAAATCGCGTTTTCCAGAACACGGGAACAATTGCATATTTATGCGCGTGTCGAGGAGGCTTTATCCTATTCTGATTTCATGAAAATACAGGCGTATTTGATCCAGCAGACAGGCCAGGAAAATACGCTGGTTTCTTTGTGTACGCCGCTTTCCAATGAAGAGCAATTTGCAAAGTTTTGTATTGGGTATTCAAAAAAGGAAATGCGTTCTTGTTGCGCTTTTTGGCAGCAAAGCCATTGGAAATATGATGCGGAGAAACAGATCATATACTGTGCCTTTGAAGAGGGAAATATCAAAGATATCATACAAATGATGCCAGGATATGAAGATATGCTCCGTTGCGTGCAAGCGGCCACAGAAGGAACGCATTTATTTTTTGTGGAAAAAGAGAAATTATTAGATGGTATCCCTTGTACCCAGCTCGTTTCCTTTCCGGAAAAGCCGCCGATACAGCATGCCGAAACACAGCCTGCTTCGCAAGAGCCAGAGGCAGACTGTGTACAGGCAAAGGAAAAACGGCAAAAGCCAAAAAGAGCCAAAACAACTTCTAAGACTAAAGGAACAGCAAAAACCAAATCGTTGCTTGGAGAACCTTTTTCCCCGAAAAAGACAGATGATTTATCTGCTGTGACACTGGAACTGGGCCGCGTCAATTTGGAAGGGATTGCGTTATCGGTAGAAGCAAGAAAAAAACGGTCCAAAGATGAAAGCATAGTCTCCTTTTTGTTGACCGACTATTATGGAACGGTAAATATTTTGGCTTCCATGGATAACAAAGCGGCAGCACATGCGGTTGATGTGCTGTCCAAGAAAAAGAGGGTATTTGTACGCGGAATCGTGCGCTTAGATACCTATACACGGCAAGAAGTTGTTTGGGCTAACCAGATTTCCTATATGCCATTTCAGGATAGGGGGGATGGAGACCTGCCGTTTCATCGGCCGGAGTTGCATGCCCATACAAAGATGAGCGGTTTGGATGGATTGGCCGACGCCAAGGAATTGGTGAATACTGCCGCAGGTATGGGTCTATCGGCATTGGCTATTACAGATCACGGCGTCGTTCAGGCATTCCCCTTTGCTTTTGATGCAAATATGGCGCTTAAAAAGTCCGGCAAAGATTTGAAGCTCATTTATGGTGTCGAAGCCTACATGGCCAACGATATGGCGGTCTATACAGGAGAAGACGGAAAGATCGGAGAAGTGGTCGTCTTTGATATTGAGACCACGGGGCTAGATAAGCAGGAAAATGAAATCATTGAGGTTGGGGCCGTTCTTTGGAAAGAGGGACAGGCGCTCGAAACATTTGAGAGCTTTGCAAAGCCAACATCAAAACTGCCGCCTGAAATTGTAAAGCTGACCGGCATAACGGATCAGGACTTGGTTGATGCGCCTTCGGAAGAAGAGACCTTACGTGCATTTGCAGAGTTTGCAGGCGATCGGCCCATCATAGCGCACAATGCCACCTTCGACGTATCGTTTATACGGAACAGGGGGAAGGTTTACGGCCTGGAATTTTCCAATGCCGTAGTGGATACGCTGCCTTTGGCCCGTATGATGGTGCCGGACGTGCGCCGGCACACGCTGGATGCTATGTGCCGACATTTCAAAATAGAGCAGCTGCAGCATCACCGCGCTATGGATGACGCAGCCTGTACGGCGCGTTTATGGGAGAAGCTGAAGGAGTTAGCCGGAGCAAATAAATTTTCCGAGCTCAATGGATCGGCGAGCACTAAGGCGTTGCCGACCAGCCATCTCATTTTGTTGGTGAAAAACAAGAAGGGCTTGAAAAACCTTTATACATTGGTAACAGAGGCGCATTTACGGCATTTTCACCGGCATCCTGTGATGCCCAAAAGCCTTGTGATGAAATATCGGGAAGGGCTGATTGTAGGCGGCGCCTGTGAACAAGGAGAGGTATTCCGCGCTGTTCTTGGGAAGCTGGATGATCAAACGCAAAAGCATATCGTGGATTTTTATGATTATCTGGAGATACAGCCCATTGGAAACAACGCATTTTTGCTTAGAGACGATAGAGACGGGTTTTGGGTACACAGCGAAGAGGACCTAAAGGCCATCAATCGAAAGATTATTGCGCTGGGAGAAGAAAAGGGGATTCCGACAGTAGCGACGGGCGATGTGCACTTCATCAAGCCGCAGGACGAATATGTGCGTCGTATCCTGATGAGCGGACAAGGATTTACAGATGCCGATGTGCAGCCGCCGCTGTATTTGCATACCACCCAGGAAATGTTAGACGAGTTTGCATATCTGGGGGAAGAAGAAGCGATGGAAGTGGTCGTCAATGCCCCTAACCGTATCGTGGATACCATTGAGACCGGCTTTGGCCCTTACCCGCAGGATACAGCGGCGCCCAGAGAGGAAAATGGGGATGAGCTGATCTGTTCTATTGCGCGCAAGGGGGCAGAGGATATCTACGGTACGCCTTTGCCGGAGATTGTAGAGGCCAGGCTGGAAAAAGAACTCGGGAGTATCACAAAGCATGATTTTTCTACGCTGTATCTGTCTGCTTACCGGCTGGTAAAACAGAGCAATGACGATGGGTATACCGTCGGCTCCCGCGGCAGTGTAGGCAGTTCGTTTGTAGCAAAGGCGATGGGTATTTCTGAAGTGAACCCATTGGCTCCGCACTATGTATGCCCGGAGTGCAAGTTTTCCGATTTTGATACAAAAGAGCTTGGTGCGGCCTGCGGCCCGGACCTGCCGGACCGAAACTGTCCCAAGTGCGGGGCCAAGATGATTAAGGACGGGTATGAGATTCCGTTTGAGGTTTTTTTGGGGTTTGATGGCGATAAGGTGCCTGATATAGACTTGAATTTTTCCGGGGAATATCAGCCGAGGGCCTTTGCAAAGGTCATTGAAATGTTTGGAAAGGAAAATGTTTTCCGGGCAGGCACTGTGATTGGCATTGCGGACAAAAGTGCATACGGATACGTGCGCAAATACATGGAGGAAAAGGGGGGGCATATCCAGCCTGGCCAAGTGGATATTCTGGTGAAGGGCATTACCAATGTAAAGCGAACAACAGGGCAGCACCCGGCAGGGCTGATCGTTGTGCCGGAGGATCGCGATATTTTGGATTATACGCCTCTGCAAAGGCCGGCCGATAAGGTGGACAGCGAAACGATTACCACCCATTTCGATTTTAACTCGCTGCACGATCGTTTGGTAAAGCTGGACGTATTGGGACATGATAATCCGACGGTGATCCGCCGGCTGTATGAGTTCACCGGTGTTGACCCGGTAGATGTGCCGCTGGATGATCCCGGCACGCTGTCCTTATTCCTCAACTGCGATGCATTGGATATTAAGGACCCGGATTTTCCCTTTGACTTGGGCGTTTTGGGCATCCCGGAATTTGGCACGGAGTTTGCCATGAACATGCTGAAGGATACAAAGCCGACCACGGTGGCTGAGTTGCTGCGTATCAGCGGACTGTCTCACGGTACGGATGTGTGGCTTGGGAACGCGGCTGATTTGATTGCCAGCGGCACAGCCACTCTGCGGGAATGTGTTTGTACGCGTGATGATATCATGGTTTACTTGATGCATTGCGGCGTGGAGGCAAAAATCGCATTCGATACGATGGAATCGGTCCGTAAAGGCAAGGGGCTGACGCCTGTGATGGAGAATGCTATGCGGCAGGCACATGTGCCGGACTGGTATATAGACAGCTGCAAAAAAATCAAATATATGTTTCCTAAAGCACATGCGGCGGCCTATGTTGTTGCAGCGCTTAGAATTGCATACTATAAAGTGCATATGCCGATGGCTTTCTATGCTGCGTATTTCTCTGTACGCGGAGAGGAAATGGACGCTTACGACGTGTTGCAGGGGATCGATCATATCAAAAAGATACTGGAGGATTTCAAGCATAAGAAGGATGCTACGGCGCGTGATGAAAAGCAGCGGGTGCATTTGCAGCTTGCCATGGAGATGCTGGCGCGGGGATATGAGTTTTTGCCGCCGGATATTCATATTTCTCACGCAACGATGTACAAAATTGAGGACGGAAAGCTGCGCATGCCATTGATGGCGGTCGCAGGCCTGGGAGAAAATGCGGCAAACAGCGTGGTAGAAGCGCGAAAGGACGGCCCGTTTGCGACGATTGAAGATGTCAACGAGCGCACAAAGCTGAACAACACCAACATCGCAAGGCTGAAAGAGGTAGGCGCTTTTGGGGATATGTGGGATACGGCTCAGTTATCGCTGTTTTAATACAGCCCTTATCCCTAGGATGCTTGCATTGCTAAAGAATGTGTGCTAGAATGCATCAGAAAGATACTTTATGGAGGGAAGAGTGGGTTAACCCGCTCTTTTGTCTTGAAAGGCAGGTTGTCGGTTGTCCAAAGTAACAGAAAGAATAGAGAATGCGATTGAGAGTACGGTAGCATCGCTGGGGTACCGTATCGTGGATGTGGAGATTGGACGGGAAGACGATAGTAAAGTATTATTTGTGTACATTGACGGCCCGGATGGCATTGGGCTGGATGACTGTGAATCGGTGTCAAAAGCGATCGATCCCATCATTGATGATTTGGATCCAATATCTGATGCCTATTTTTTATGTGTTTCCTCACCGGGCATCGACCGGCCGTTTAAGCGTCCGTCCGACTTCCGTTATGGCATTGGCAAAGAGGTAGAGATAGGACTTTATAAAGCCCTGGGGGGAAAGAAAAAGTATGTGGGCGTTTTGAAAGCCTACCATGAAAACGAAGATAAGATCATTTTGGATGTGGACGGCAGGGAGATGGCGTTTTTCCTTAAGGATGTATCCATCGTTCGTCCTACGATAGAGTTTTAAGAGCACGCACAGCGGGAGGCATAAGAGAATTATGAACAACGGCCTGGTAGAAGCCATTAGCGCCATTGAAAAAGAGCGCGGTATTGATGAAGAAATTTTGTATGAGGCGATTCATGAGGCGCTGAAGAAAGCCTATCGGAATCACTATGGCACGGAGGGGAATGTTCGCGCAGAGGTGGATCGGGAGACCGGAGATTTCAAGGTATTTTCTCAGCGTGAAGTCGTGGAAGAGGTCACCGATGAAATGGATCCGAATATGTACCTTTCCTTGGAAGAGGCTCGCAAATTGGGCGACTTTGGCATCGGAGACATTGTAGAGGAAGATAAAACACCGGCTTCCTTTGGCCGCGTGGCCGCCCAGACTGCAAAGCAGGTGCTTTTGCAGCGTTTGAAAGAAGCAGAGAGAGACATCGTCTTTGATGAATTCAATGGAAAGCTGCACGAGATCATGACGGGCGTTATCCAACGGGTAGAAAATGGCAACGTTTATGTAGAGCTGGGGAAAAATGTTGCGCTGCTGCCCATGAGCGAACAGGTAGAGGGAGAAACCTACCAGCCGGGCGACCGCTTGAAGGTCTATATTCTGAAGGTAGACAGAGAGGTGCGCGGCAAGGATACGCCGGTCATCGTTTCGAGGAAAAACCGTGAAATTGTAAAGCGTTTGTTTGAATTGGAGATCCCGGAGGTCATGGATGGCACAGTGCAGATCAAAGCGATTTCGCGCGAGCCAGGCGTGCGCAGCAAAGTAGCGGTATATTCTGTGGATGACCAGGTAGACGCCGTAGGCTCCTGCGTAGGCCCCAAAGGAAGCCGTGTGGAGCAAATTGTGGATGAGCTGCGTGGGGAAAAGATCGATATTATTCCTTGGAGCTCTGACCCGATCGAGTTTATTGCGGCCTCTTTGAGCGCAGCAAAGGTCATTATGGTGCAAATCAATGAAGATGAGCATGCGGCAAAGGTCATTGTGCCGGATAACCAGCTTTCTTTGGCCATTGGGATGAGAGGAATCAACGCAAAGCTGGCGGCCCGTTTGACAGGCTGGAAAACAGACATCAAGAGCCAATCCCAGGCACAGGAAATGTATGATGAGCTTTTAGAGCAGGAAAGATGGGAGCAAGAACACGCTGAGGAATAATTCATGATGAAAAAACGAAAAGTACCCATGAGGATGTGCATAGGCTGTAAACAGATGAAACCAAAAAAAGATTTGCTGCGCATTGTGCAGCCCAAGGAGGGCGTTCAAAGCACCGATCCTACGGGGAAAGCGCAGGGACGCGGGGCCTATGTTTGCAAGGACATGGAATGCTTGCAGCTTGCGATGAAAAGCAGGTCGATCAAATTGGCGCCCGAGGTGGCAAAGGCATTGGAAGAAGAGATACAAAAAGATGGATGACCAGAAAGCCAGAACCATGATTGGTTTTGCGGCAAGGGCGCGCCAATGTGCAGCAGGCGCGACAGCCGTAGAATCTGCAATTCGCGGAAAAAAGGCTAAATTGGTGCTTTTAGATAAAGATTGTGCAGAAAACACCAAAAAAAACTATCAAAATTTATGCGGGCATTATAAAATACCGTATATGGAGATAACAGACCCTGGCGCTGCGGCTGGTAAGCCTGGGCGCCTATGCTTGGCAATCCTGCAAAGTAGCTTTGCTGAGCAGATTATGAAAGTATAAACCGTTTTACGGGGGGACAAGGATGACCGAAACAACAGGGAAAATCAAAATCAACGATGTGGCCAAGGCGGTTGCAAAGAACGCCAACGATCAACTGCGCGCGATGAAGGACGTGCAGGATTATTTGCGTGCGCAGACGGATTCTCTGCGAAAGCTGGAGGCGGAATTGGTGCGCAAGGCGAGAGAGCAGCAAGTTCAAGGAACAGCCAAGGCGGAAGAGCCTGTTGCTGAGCCGCAAAAAACTGCATCAGTGCCCACCCCCGCAGAGAATGTATCTGCTAAGGTAGAGCCGCCTGTCACAGAATCGATGGACAGAAAAGAAACCGAGCCTAAGGCCGAAACAGCACAGGAGGTCGCAAGGCCGAAACAGCAAGAGATGGTTGCTTCTGATGAAAAAAAGGCGCAAGAGACGGCCCAAAAGGAAGAAAAGCCTGAGCCGCCGAAACCTAGGTTTGAGCGTCCGGCAGAGCGGCTGGCCCGCCGGCAGGGCGGTGTTTTGCGCGATGATGCTGCGGCCCGGAATGCACAGCGTATGCGTGAAAATCCACAAGCAGCGCATAGTCAGCAAAGCAGGCCGCGCCAGGAGAATAGAATGGGGCGTCCCCAGCAGGGAGGCAACCGGCCGCAGCGTGCAGCGGGAGATAGGCCAAGACAGGATTATAACCGAACGGGAGCGGCAGGCAGGCAGCGTCCGTCTGCACCTGTTGCTCCGCCGATGGAAAAAGGGCGCGTGAGCAATTACGATCCCAAAAAAAATAGCTATACACGTGTATTTGACAGTGACAAGCGCCAAAAGAGCAAAAAGCAGTTGGAGAAAGAACGCTATGCAAAGCAGGGAGGACTGGATGAGGTCATCCGCGGGCATCGTCCGCGTAAGCGCCAGCACCAAGCGCCAAAGCCGGAGCCAATCAAGATCGATAAGGCTGTGATTACAGGGGATACCGTATCTGTAAAAACGCTGGCGGAAAGAATTGGCAAGCCTGCTACCGAAATCATCAAAAAGTTAATGATGCTCAATATCATCGCAACCATCAACCATGAAATTGATTTCGATACGGCATTTTTGGTAGCCAGCGAATTTGGGGTGGAGCTGGAGCAGAAAATAGAGCAGTCCGCAGAGGAACAACTGATTTCGGAAAATGATATTGTGGATGATGAGAAGGATCTTGTAAAGCGTCCGCCGGTAGTTACTATCATGGGCCATGAAGACCATGG
>CAJLPK010000045.1 GCA_905208455.1 uncultured Bacillota bacterium | reverse complement strand
GCATTGTCAGCGCCGCGGTGGACGGCATCCGCGCGGCCGGCCATATTATCGCCGAATATGCGCCCATCCTTTGACAAAAACAAGCTGTTACGGTATAATTACAAAGATATTTTTATGTTACCAAAAGGAGGCATTCCGTTGCCAGATTACCGGGAAAGAAAACGTCCGCCGATGACGAAAAAACAGATCATGATCCAAATGACGCTGTGCGTAGCGATTTTGGCCTTCTTTGCTTTCCAGGAAGCGTTTTTTCCGACCGACGCGCAGAAGAAAGCAAGCCCAGCGCCCACAGTAAGCGCGCAGGCTGTGCTGGAGGCCAGCGGGGCGGAGGCGCTGACGGCAGAGGCAGTGGAGGCGCTGCCTCAGGAAAACGGGCTGCCGGAAGCCTCTGGGGACTGGAAGCTGTATATCCAGCCGGACGGCAGCTATGTGCTGCTGAGCCCGGATGTGGAGGCCAATGCGGAGAATATGTCGTTTGCAGGCTATGAGCTGGGGCAGAGCGTCAAAGCGCATGTAGCGGACAGCGCGGCGCTGTCGGCGCTGATGTATAAAGTGCCGGCCGGCGGCTCGGTGGCGGTAGCCAAGACAGACGGCTCTGAGATAGACGCCACCGCGTACGCTTCGCTGGCAGATGTGGTGCGCAAGGCGGGCTTTAAGGATGTAAAGCTGGCCAGCCAAAGCGAAACCCCGTAAACACAGCTTCGGCCTATAAGCGCTGTTTGAAACGCTTTCAAGCAGCGCTTTTTCTATGCAAAAACCCCTGTGGCAACCGGCGGTTGACAAAATACCAAGGGAAGTGGGTAGCAGGGCAACCGTTGCGTCGGGTAGAATAGGGCAAAAGGAGGGGGTCAGATGGACTTGGCACAGAGAATACAGCAGATGAGAAAACAAAAGGGGCTTTCCCAGGAGGAGCTGGCAGAAAGGCTGGGGGTATCCCGGCAGGCGGTATCCAAATGGGAAAGCGCACAAAGCACGCCGGAAATAGAAAAAATCGTAGCCATGAGCGAATTTTTTGAAGTGACGACCGACTATCTTCTGAAGGGGGCGCAAAGCCCTGCGCCCGGTACGCAGCAGGCAGAGCGCGCAAGGCCCCTCACCGGGCCGATCCTATTTTTATCCTCTGCGGCGCTGACGGCCATGGGGCTGATTTTGGCCATAGGCAGTTGGTATGAAGCGCAGACCGCAGCTTGCGTATGGGGCGGCCTGATGCTCCAGGTCTGCGGCGGCCTGGTATATGGCATCGGCGCCTTGCTTGGCAAAACACAAGGGCCCTTTTGGATACGGTTTGTCCATGTATGCCTGGCGGCTTTTTTGCTGCTTTCCGCCCTTACGACCCTGGCGGTAGAAGGCATCCCCGCGCCCTACCCGTTTGGGCTGCGGAGCTTGGCGGTGTTTGCCGTACTATATACGGGGTTTGTGATAACAGCATACCGCACGATGAAAAAGCGCGCAGCCGCCGCATAGAAAAAGAGGAAGCAACTTGCTTCCTCTTTTTGTGTGCTTACAATCAGCGTTGCAGCAGAAACGCCGTAGGCGAAAGCCCGCCGGCAGAAAACGCCATCTGCGAAACGGTCTTCCAGCCATGGCGGGTAGCCAACGCGGCAAACAACTGCTTATCGTTGGTAATGGCCAGCACAAAGCCGCCGGGGCGCAGGAGATGGGGCCATTGCCGCAAAATATCGTCGTATAGCTTTTCATTTTGCTCATGGCTGCCTACCCTGTGCCCAAAGGGCAGGTTGCACAAAATTTCATCATAGCCGAAATCGCTGTGGAACCCGCGGCAGTCCCGATTGAATACCTTGGCATGCAGCCCGGCCTCATGGCAGTTGGCACGCGCGATGGAAAAGGCCTTGGGGCTGATGTCCAGCCCGGTAAAGGCCTTGGCGCCCATGAGCTTTTTGCGCTCTATGAGCAGCGTGCCTGCGCCGCAGAAGGGGTCCAGCACGGTATGGGTCTGTTTCATATAACGGCGGTGGTCATACAGCAAGGCAGCAGCCACAGCGGGATGCATGGAGGCGGGCACGCTGTCCAGCCGGTAGGCAAAGCGGGGGTCCTGGAAGGTATGCAAACGCACCGAAAGGGTGGCTTGTCCGTTTTTGACCCAGCAGCGCAGCTCTATATCATAGCTGCTCGGCGAATTGGTAAAATGCGCATCGTTCACCCGCGCAAAAAATTTGCTGGCAAAGGCCGCGCGGTCTATGCCGGGCCCGCGCACCTCCAGCCGGGTGGGGAACGCGCCGCTGCCGTCGTGCATTTGGCAGAGCAGGGCGTACAAGCCGCCGGCCTCCACAGCCTCTGCCAAGGCCTCAGGCTCTGCCTTTACGCCGACGGCGAAGGGCAACAGCGCCTCGTAAAAACCGCGCAGCGCATAGAGGGAGGGCAGGCTCCTGGTCACGGCCTCCACCACGCTGCCCTTTTGTTTTACCTCAATGTGCTTGGCCCGCGCCTCTGCCAAAAGCGAGCCGATGAGCCCGTTGACCGGCATCAGCCATACCGGACGGGGCGCGGCAAAGCCGGTAAAGGTGCGGCTTTTTTGCGGGGCCAGGCGGGAGAGCGCCTTTTGGATAGCATCTCGCTCTGCCAGCGTGTTTTTGTCCGTGCCCTCCGGCAGGGGCAGCGACTTGACGGCGGCCTGTGCCTCCGCGCCGCCCAGCTGGCCCAGCGCCAAAATCAGGCTGGGGCGCACAAACTGCTGCGTTTCCTTGGAAAGCGCACGGCATAAAGCAGGCACAGCGGCCCGCTGGCCGATCTGCCCCAGCACAATGGCGGCATTTTTGCGGGTTTTTGCATCCTCGCTGCCCAGCAGCGGGGCAATCTCCAGGGTTTTGTCCATCAGCGCCCAGCGCACCGATTCGCGCCGGGCTGCCCGGCCCAGCAGCGCCAGCGCGGCACGGGCCTGGGAGGTGGAGAGCTTTTCCATCAAGAATACGTGCGCGCCGTTGGTTTGCGCAATCTGTTTGGCGGCGCGCTCCTGCTCCTTGGCGTTTCCTTCTATATATTGAGTGAACAATGCGTTGAGATCCGTCATCTTATTCCTCCCAGCCTGCGGCGGCTTTGATTTGGCAAAGCACGTTTTGCGTCCCGTTTTGCATGGGCGACTGTGCCATGGCCTGCTGTTTTGTCCCGGCAGTCTCCAGCCCATGCCGGATGGCTGCTTGCAGGGACTCTGGGGTGATGGTTTCCTGCGGCAGCACGTCGGCATACCCCTGCTCCGCGAAAAACCCGGCATTGAGCAGCTGGTCTCCGCGGCTGGATTTCGAGGGCAGCGGCACTAGCACAGCAGGGCGCTTGGTGGCCAGCAGTTCAAACAGTGTATTGGCGCCGCTGCGGCAGACAAACAGGTCCGCTGCGGCAAAGACCAGCGGCATTTCCTCGGTCAGATATTCATACGCGCGGTAATTAGGGTGCGCCAAGCCGGGGTCTAGGTTGCCGCGGCCTGCGATGTGGATGATGTTGTACCGGCGGACAAGCGCTTCAAAGCTGTCCGAAAGCGCCCGGTTCAGCGCCTGTGCGCCCAGGCTGCCGCCCATAAAGACGAGGGTAGGCTGTTCCGGCGCGGGAAATTGGAAAAAATCCTGCGCCTGGCTGCGCGTGGCATGCAGCAGCTCCTCGCGCACGGGCGACCCTGTCCATACCCCGTGCCCTCCCTTGACCTCCTTTACCGTAGGCGCAAAGCTGGTGCATACGATGGTGGCCCTGGGCGCGGAGATACGGTTGGCCAGCCCGATGGTAAAGTCGCTTTCATGCAGTACGACGGGGATGCCGTGCTTTTTAGCGGCCATGACGACGGGCACGGAGACAAATCCGCCCTTGGCAAAGATAACGTCCGGGCGGATTTTCCCCAGCAGCCTTTTGCATTGAGAGATGCCCTTTAGCACCTTAAAGGGGTCCTTTAGATTCTGCACGGAAAGGTAGCGGCGCAGCTTTCCGGTAGAAATGCCGTGGTAGGTCACAAAGTCAAACGGCGCCATCAGCCTTTTTTCCATGCCGTTGACGTCGCCGATGTAATGGATTTCGCAGCCCATTTTGCAAAGGGCGGGCAGCAAAGCAATGTTGGGCGTCACATGCCCGGCTGTGCCACCGCCGGTTAAAACGATTTTTTTCATCCGGTTCCTTCCTCGATTTCGTGGTTTCCTTGGGTTAGTGTATCACATTTGCGTGCTGTTTCGTGTATGATTTTATTGTAGGATAGGGAAAACCGGCGTATCCCTTTCATTTTGCGGGGGGATTGACAGCACGGTTTGCCCATCGCTATAATAAATGAAAAGCGTTTGCAAAAAGTGATGACCGCAGAAAAGTAGGCCGTTTTCAAAAGCCGCATCAGAGAGAGCAGGGCCATAGGCTGAAAGCCCGCTTGGGTGGAAAAGGGTGCGAAGATGCGCTGCGCGAGCTGCACATGCTACGGTGTGTGCCGTATTGTCCGCGTTAAGGACAGCGTAAAGCGCAGGGGCGTTGGCTGCCTTTGCGGAATTTGGAGTGGAACCACGGCTGGTCTGCGTCGTCTCCTTGGTGGAGGCGGCGTTTTTGTTTTCTTTTTTAAGGGGGCATTCGGCATGTTTTTTAAGACATGGAGGGAAGATATAAAGGCGGTAAAGCAGCGCGACCCGGCTGCGCGCAACGCGCTGGAGATCGTCTTAAACTATCCGGGCTTTCATGCGGTGCGCTGGCACAGGCGCGCGCATTGGCTGTATACGCACCATATGAAGGGGCTGGGCCGGTTTGTCTCTACGCTGGTGCGGTTTTTCACCGGCATAGAGATCCATCCCGGGGCAAAGCTGGGCCGCGGCGTATTCATCGACCATGGCATGGGCGTTGTCATCGGGCAGACGGCGGAGGTCGGCAACAACGTGACCATCTACCAGGGCGCTACGCTGGGCGGCACGGGCAAGGATACCGGCAAGCGGCATCCGACGGTGGAGGATGATGTCGTCATTTCCAGCGGCGCCAAGGTGCTGGGCCCGTTTCGCGTGGGCAGGGGCTCGCGCATCGGCGCGGGCGCCGTGGTGCTCAACGAGGTGCCGCCGTACTGCACGGTGGTGGGCGTGCCGGGGCGCATCGTGCGCCGCTATTGCCCGAAAAACATAACCGGCGAGCCGTGCGACGAATGCGAAACCTGCAACCTGGCCATTGAGGCGTCGGACTTAGACCAGATCCATATGCCGGACCCCGTGGAGCAGGAATTGCAGGAATTGCGCGATAAGGTAGACATTTTGGAAAAGGCGGTTACAATATTGATGAGGGAGGCTCAACATGAAAATATTTAATACCATGACAAGAAAAAAAGAAGAGCTGGTGCCGGTGCACCCGGGGGAGGTCAGGATCTATTCCTGCGGGCCTACGGTGTACAATTACTTCCACGTGGGCAATGCCCGGCCCTTCATCATTTTCGATACGCTGCGCCGCTATCTGGAATATCGCGGGTATAAAGTGACGTTTGTACAGAATTTTACGGACATAGACGATAAGATGATTAAAAAGGCCAACGAAGAGGGCGTAACCGTCCGAGAGCTGGCGGACCGCTACATCGCGGAATACTACAAGGATGCAGACGCCCTGGGCGTAAAGCGGGCGGATATTGCGCCGCGCGCCACAGAGAATATCGACGAGATCATCCATCTCATCGAAAAGCTCATCCAAAACGGGCATGCGTATGAATCGCACGGCGACGTCTACTTTGCCACGCGCTCTATGAAGGGCTACGGCAAGCTGTCCGGCTATGATGTGGATGAATTGGAGTCCGGCGCGCGGGTGGATGTTTCGGAAATCAAGCGCGACGCGCTGGATTTTGCCCTTTGGAAGGCGCAAAAGCCCGGCGAGCCCGCCTGGCCCAGCCCGTGGGGCATGGGGCGCCCGGGCTGGCATGTGGAATGCAGTGCCATGAGCATGAAATATCTGGGCGATACGCTGGATATTCACTGCGGCGGGGTGGATCTGGTCTTCCCGCACCATGAAAACGAGATTGCGCAGAGCGAGGGTGCAACGGGTAAGCCGTTTGCTAAATACTGGATGCACAACGGGCATATCAACATCAACAACCAGAAGATGAGCAAATCCGCCGGTAACTTTTTCACCGTGCGGGAGATTGCCGGGGAATTTGATTTGATGGCGGTGCGGCTGTTTATGCTGAGCGCGCATTACCGCAGCCCTATCAACTTTAGCCGTGAACTCATCGAGCAGGCCGCCAGTGCTCTGCGCCGCATCGAAAACGCCGCAGAGCTGTTGGGGCGCGTGGCGGGCCAGCGCCAGGCCGCGCTGGGCGAAGGGGAAGAGGCGCTTCTGCATATCCTGGACGGATACGAGGCCAGGTTCTGCGAGGCGATGGATGATGACCTGAACACCGCTGATGCGCTTTCCGTCGTATTCGATTTGATTCGCGAGGCCAATACGGTGTACGCCAAGCAGGGCAGCAGCGAAGGCGCGCAAAAGGTGCTATCGCTGTTGCAAACGCTGCTGGGGGTGCTGGGTATCCAAGCGCAGGCAGAGGATGCGGTGCCGCAGGAGATTTTAGACCTGGCGGCTCAGCGCCAGCAGGCCCGGAAGGATAAACAATGGGAAACCGCCGATAAGCTCAGGGACGAAATACAGAGCCGCGGCTATATCCTGGAGGATACGCCGCAGGGGCCGGTGGTCAAAAAGGCATAAAGAACGAAAAGAAGAACGCATGCGTTCTTCTTTTTTTGTATATCGCGGGCAAAAACAAAGAAAAGGCGCATATTTGTCAATTAAATGCCGATACAGTATAATAAATTGATAAAAAGAAAGTACAGGAGCAGGAAAGGAGTGGCAGGGATGAAGCATACGCCGTTATATCAAGAACATCTGGCCATGGGCGGCCAAATGGCCAAGGATAAGGGGTATGCCCTGCCAAGCCAATACCTGGGGATGGAGGATGAGCACCGCAGCGTGCGGGAAAAATCCGGCCTGTTTGACCGCAGCTATCTGACCCGTATTTTGATTTTGGGCCCCAATGCGGCGGTGTGCGTGCAGCGCATCACCACCAACGATGTCTCTGAAATGGCGGAGGGGGACTGCGAATACACCCTGATTTGCAATGACAAGGGCGGGATCCTGGATGATGTCGTCATCTATAAATGGAATGAGAAAACCTTTGGGATGACCATCCACCCGGAGAACCGTGCCAAGATCCTATCGCACTTGAAAGCGTACGCCCTGCCAGGGGCCAAGGTGCTGGATGTGACGGAGAAAACCGCGCAGATCAACCTCCAGGGCCCGCATAGCAAGCGTATCCTTTCCAGCATTTGCAAGCATTTGCCGGAACGGCCCTGCCGCTGCCATGAGACCAGGATCGTGGGCAGGATGTGCTTTATTGCCTCTGTCGGCTTTTTCGGAGAACAGGCGTATGAGATTTTTTGCAGCGCCTCCCATGCCGCCCAGCTGTGGCGGGAAATATTAGATGCCAGCGATGAGGATGAGCCCATCCCTTGCGGCACGGACGCATGGGCGTCGCTTTGCTTGGAGGCCGGCGTGCCGGTATACGGGCAGGAGCTAACGGAGGAGGTCACGCCCTTTGAGGTGGGGCTGGGGCAGTTTGTGCGCCCGCTGCAGGGGGAATTTGTCGGCAAGCGTGCACTGGACCGCCAGGTGCTTCAGGGCGTGCCGAGAAAGCTCATCGGCCTGGTGATAGAAGGCGACCAGGCGCCGCAAAGCGGAGCGCTGCTATACGACCATGGCGTGCCTTGCGGCCGTATCACAAGCGCGGGATGGGCCCCGTATGTGCAGGAATATGCCGCCATGGCCTTGGTCAATCGCAGCTTTTTAGAGGAGGCAGAGCACGATTTTGCCGTGGATAACGGAGCAGAGCGCTTGGCCTGCCGCATGGAAAAGCTGCCCTTTTATAAAACGGTACAAGGATATTAAGGAAAACAGATGAAAAAAAGAAAGACTTTGGCAAGGATTTTTATGGTGCTGGCCGGCGTTTTTGTAACGCTGGCCACGCTTTTGACCAGCATCGATGCCGCGGCTTTTGACAAGGGCTTTTACAGGTACCAATACAAAAGGCTGGGCACGGCGGAGCGCATCGGCATTTCCGAGGAGGATCTGATGCGCGCCACCGATGTGCTGTTGGATTACTGCGCCGGCAAGCGGGACGACCTTTCGCTGGTGGTAGACAGGGACGGCATGCGGGTGCAGATGTTTACCGATGAGACAGAGGTTGCGCACATGGTGGACGTACAAGCCCTGTTTTTGCTGATGCTGTCGGTGCGCAACGGCCTGGCCATTGCTGCCATGCTGTGCCTGGTGCTGGCATTTTGCCTGCGCATCCCGCTGGTAGACGCGATGAAAAAGCTGATGTGGGGCTTGGGGCTGGGGCTGTTGATCCCGATTTTGTGCGGCGTGTTGGCCGCAGCGGACTTTAACTGGTTCTGGACGCAGTTTCATCATGTGTTTTTTACAAACGATCTATGGCTGCTGAACCCTGCGACGAGCGTGCTCATCCAGATGGTGCCGGAGGCGTTTTTCGCCGCCATTGTAACCAAAATTTTGGTTTGGTTTGCTGTGGTGATGTTGATTTGGTTCGGCCTGGCAGGCCTGAGCCTATATGTGGCCCGGCGTCGGGCCAAGAGAAAGGAGCGGAGGAAGGATGCAGCGGTTGCTGGCCATTGAAACTTCCTGCGATGAAACGGCGGCCTGCGTCATGGGCATGGATGGCCGGGTATACAGCAATATCATCGCTTCTCAGATTAAAACGCATGCGCTGTACGGCGGCGTAGTCCCGGAGATTGCCAGCCGGCAGCACGTGGAGGCGCTGCCGGCGGTGGTGGATCAGGCGGTAGCGCAGGCCGGCTGCACCTTGCAGGAGATCGATTATTTTGCCTGTACCTATGGCCCGGGGCTGTCCGGGGCATTGCTGTGCGGCGTCAACTATGCCAAAGGGCTGGCCTATGCACTGGATAAGCCGCTGTTGGGCATCAACCATATGGAGGGCCACTTGATGGCCAACCATGTAAGCTACCCCCAGCTCACGCCGCCGTATGTATGCTTGCTGGCATCCGGCGGACATACCATGCTGCTGTATGTGGAGCGGTTCGGGCAGTACCATCTGCTGGGGGAAACGCGCGACGATGCAGCCGGCGAGGCGTTTGACAAGGCGGCCCGTGCCCTGGGGCTGCCCTATCCCGGCGGCCCGATGATCGAAACGCTGGCAGCAGAGGGCGATGCCAAAGCCTATCGGTTTACGCGCCCCCGGTGTGAAAACCCGCTGGATTTCAGCTTTTCCGGCTTGAAGACTGCTGTGCTCAATACCCTGCACCGGGCAGAGCAGAGAGGAGAGGCCATCAAAAAAGCGGATATGGCCGCCTCCTTTCAGGCTGCCGCCATTGATTTTTTGCTGAGCAACGCGATCCAGGCATGCAAGACGCTGGGCGTACATACCCTGAGTATGGCGGGCGGCGTATGCGCCAACGGCGCGCTGCGCCTAGAGGCGCAGAGGCGCTGCCAGGCCGAGCATATTGCGGTGTATTTGCCGGAAAAGGGATTTTGTACGGACAATGCGGTGATGATCGCCGAGGCAGCCAGGCGAAGGCTGGCCCGGGGGGAACGAAGCGGCGGCGCGCTGAATGCCGACCCATCGTTAACATTGCCGTATTGGAGGGAAACGATGGAAAAATAAATGTAAATACTGATTTATATATTATTTACATTTGGAGAAGCGCTCTGGAACATAGGTTGCTTTTGAATAGAACAGAAAAATTTATTCACAGGCAAATATGTGGAAAACTACGATAAAAAGGGATTCAGAGGGCGCAAAACTGTGGATAACCCTGTGGAAAGTGTGCATAACATGCTGCATATACGGGCTTTTATCCAAAAATTACAAAAATCTTACACAATTCGCCTCCTTTTTTTGGCAGCACAGCTTAAACGGCAAAAGGAAGATCGTCAACGGATTTTCCGCAAGGGGGAGTGAATGATGAAACGGCAAAAAATAGCAATGCTTTTCTGCTTGGGCCTGCTGCTGGCCATCACAGGAACGGCAACGGCGCGCAGCCTGGCGGTGCAGGCGCAGGTGTATACAACGCCGCTGATCGTGATCGATCCAGGGCATGGCGGGTTTGATCCCGGCGCCATCGGCGGAGATACCCAGGTAAAGGAATGTGAGATCAATCTTGCCATTTCAACGCTGCTGAAGGCAGAATTGGAGCAGCGCGGGTACCGCGTCGTGATGACGCGGGAAAAGGACGAGGCGCTGGCGGATTCCAAAAAAGGGGATATGCAGGCCCGGCGAGACAAAATCGAGCAGAGCGGCGCAGACCTGGTGCTGAGCATTCACCAGAACAGCAATCCGGACCGCAGCGCCAACGGCGCGATGGTATTGTATTATAAAGAGAGCGAGGAGGGGCAGCGCATTGCCCAGGCCATTCAGGAAAACTTAAACAATACGCTGAAAAGCGAAAAGAACCGGGACGCCATCGCCCAAACGGACAAATATATTTTGAAAAGCGGAAAGATGCCGATTCTCATTGTGGAGTGCGGATTTCTTTCCAACAGCCGGGAGGAGGGCATCTTGCGCAGCGAAGAGGGGCGGCAGGCCCTGGCCCTGGCCATTGCAGAGGGCGTCTGCCAAACGCTGCCCGTCACCGGCACGACACCATAAGGAGAGAGCATTGACAAACGAAGAGGCAAGACAGCTTTCCCCCCTGACCTTGGCGTATATGGGGGATGCGATCTATGAAATGTATGTGCGGCAATCGCTGATAGACAGCCATCCGGGGCGCAATACGCACGATCTGCATATCATGGCCACGCGCCTGGTGCGGGCCGGTGCGCAGGCGTTTACCGCTGCCGCCCTGATGGACAGGCTCACCGAGGAGGAGAGGGGCATATTCCGCCGCGGCCGCAACATGCATAACGCTACCGTGCCAAAGCATGCAGACGTGGGGGATTACCGCGCCTCCACCGGCTTTGAGGCGGTGTTGGGGTATCTGTATTTGACAGAGCAGACGGACAGGCTTCAGGCCGTGCTGGCTTTGGCCAGCCAAATGACATGGGAGGAATTACAACGATGAGCAGGACAAGCCTAAAAGTGGAATTGCTGAGCCATACGCCAAACCCGGACGAGGTGGTGGCCACGGGCGCGAGGATGTGCTATTCCTCTGCCAACGTAGAGGAGCTCATCCGCGGCGTTGCGGAAAAGGACCAGACTAAATATTTGCAGCGCATTGTGGAGATGGGGCATCTGTCGCCTATTGAGCATGCCAGCTTTACCTTTGCCGTGGAGGGCGTATCGCGGGCGCTTTTGGCGCAGATTACCAGGCACCGCATCGCCAGCTTTTCCGTGCAGAGCCAGCGCTATGTTTCCCAGGCCAACCAGACGGGCAGCTTCCCGTATATTTTGCCGCCGTCTATCCAAGCGCTGGGGCCGGAGGCCGTGGCAGAATATGACCGGCAGATGCAAACCATGCAGCAATGGTACAATGACTGGCAGGCAAAGCTGGGCGCAAAGGGCGAAAAGAGCAACGAGGACGCCCGCTTTGTACTGCCGAATGCCTGCGAAACGCGCATGGTCATTACGATGAACGCGCGCGAGCTGATGCACTTTTTCTCGCTGCGCTGCTGCAACCGCGCGCAGTGGGAGATCCGTGCGCTGGCCTGGGAAATGCTGCGCCTGGCAGAGCAGGCGGCCCCCACGCTGTTCAAAAACAGCGGGCCGGGGTGCATCCGCGGCAAATGCCCGGAGGGGAAAATGACCTGCGGCCAGGCAGAACAAGTACGCAAATACCGGGAGGCGCTGCTATGCACGAGCAAGAAACACTAGAGATCATTTACGGCATCAACCCTGTGAAAGAGGCGCTGCGGGCCGGCATGCCCATGGAAAGGGCCTATACCTGCAAGGCACAGGGCGCTGTGCTGCCGCTGATCGGCCAGCTCAAAGCCTTGAATGTGCCGATTTTAGAGGTGGATGAAAAGCGCATGGGTTATCTTTGCCCCAAAGAGGAGGGGCGCACGCCCAACCACCAGGGCATCGTGGTGCAGCTGTCCGCGGCGGCCTATGTAGAGGTGGAGGATATTCTGCGCGTGGCGGCCCAGCGCGGGGAGGACCCGTTTGTCATCGTGCTGGACGGCGTGACCGACCCGCACAACATGGGCGCGATCCTGCGCAGCGCAGAGGCGCTGGGCGCGCACGGCGTCATCATCCCCAAGCGGCGCAGCGCGGGGTTGTCTGCTGCTGCGTTCCGCGCTTCCAGCGGGGCGGCGGCGCACATCGGCGTGGCCCGGGTCACCAACCTGGCCGCCACGTTGGATCAGCTCAAGGAATACGGCCTATGGGTGGCGGGTACGGCGGCCGGCGCGCCGGACTGCAACCGGGCAAACCTCAAAGGCGCGCTGGCGCTTTGCATTGGCAGCGAGGGCGAGGGCCTGGCGCACTTGACGGAGCAAAAGTGCGATTTTATGGTAGGCATCCCCTTAAAGGGCCGGACGGAATCGCTCAATGCCTCCTGCGCGGCAACAGTGCTGATCTATGAGGTATTGCGCCAGCGCAATGGACAGTAGCGATGAGAGAGATCTGGTTTGTCGACGGGTATAATATCCTGGGCGCCGGAGAAAACAAAGAGGGGCTGTCCATCGACCATGCGCGCGACCGCCTGGCCGACGTGCTGGCGGACTTTTCCGGCTTTACCGGGATAGAGATCGTGCTGGTATACGACGGGCACCATGTAAAAAATAACAAGGGCAGCGAAACCATGGTCGGCGGTGTGCGGGTGGTCTATACCCAGGCGGAGGAAACGGCGGACCAATATATTGAAAGGCAGTGCGCGCTGCTGAGCCGGCAGCGGTGCACGGTGCGCGTGGCTACCGGCGACGGGATGGAGCAGCACGTGGTCCTGGGCTTGGGCGCGCTGCGCATGAGCGCCAAGGAATTGCTCCAAACGCTGCAGCAGGCCAAAAGGCAGCGCAGGCAAATGCAGGAAAAAGCTAGGCAAAAGGGCTATTTGTTCCATCACTTGGACGGGGAGACGCTGGAGGCGCTGGAGCGCATCCGCGTGCCGGAGCAGGGAAAGGAAACGCAATGACGGAGAAGTGCGGACCCACAATTTCAGATGAAGTGCTGGCAGACAGGGCAAAGCAGGAGGCCTGGGCGCAGGAATGTTTGTTGGAGCGGTACAAGCCGCTGGTGCGCGCGCAGGCGGCCAGCTACTACCTGCCGGGCGCAGATGCGGAGGACCTGGTGCAGGAGGGGATGATCGGCCTGTTTCGCGCCATACAGGATTTCGACCCTGCCAAGGGCACGTTCGGCGGCTTTGCCAAGCTGTGCGTGCAAAGGCAGGTGATCTCAGCGGTGAAGGCGTCCACAAGGCAAAAGCACCAGCTGCTGAACGAGTTTGTTTCCTTTGACGCCCGTGCAGACGGACAGCATGCGCTGCGCGATGTGCTGCCCGGCCCGCAGGAAGAAGAGCCGGAGGCGCTTATTTTGCAAAAGCAGCGGCTGGATGAGGTGCACCAGGCCATGGAAGCCACGCTCAGCGCCTTGGAGCTGGAGGTTTTGCTGCGCCATATTTCCGGAGAATCGTACCAGCAGATCGCCGCTGCGCTGGACAAA
This sequence comes from uncultured Bacillota bacterium, assembly GCA_905208455.1. Lineage (GTDB taxonomy): Bacteria > Bacillota > Clostridia > Christensenellales > QAND01 > UMGS1975. Next base: position 307 of record CAJLPK010000045.1, on the reverse strand, counting down.
CCGGAGAAAAGTGTGGACAATGCGCTGCAAAGAATCAAAAATAAATTGGCAAGTTTTCGATGATTGTGCCAAACGCATTGACAAAAGCGCGCCGGTGCATTAAAATATGGGCGCGTGTAGTGAATGGCACACATGCTTGCGGGTGTAGCTCAATGGTAGAGCACCGGCTTCCCAAGCCGGCTACGTGGGTTCGATTCCCATCACCCGCTCCAACTCTAAAACAAACAAAAAACCCATAGGGAGGAATGTACCGATGGCGAAGGGAAAATTTGAACGTACAAAACCGCATGTAAATATCGGGACGATA
>CAJLPK010000044.1 GCA_905208455.1 uncultured Bacillota bacterium | reverse complement strand
GGTCTTGCTGTATCCAGCCCTCAGCTCGTCCACCGTAATGCCGCGGGTATAGCTCAGCGCCGTCTCATATTCCAGGGTACGCAGGCCGGTCGCTTCCAAAATGCCGGGTGCTACGCCTACCACACGGACATTGTGCTTGCCAAGCTCTTTGGCCCAGGAGCGGGTCAGCGCGTTGACAGCCGCTTTGGTAGCCGCGTAAATGCTCTGGCCTTCCGAACCCTCCAACCCGCATTCCGAAGACATGTTGATGATTACGCCGTCTTTACGGGCCACCATATCGCGGGCCACTGCCTGCGCACACAGATACACGCCCTTAAAGTTGATGGCGCTTACCTTATCCCATACCTTGTCATCCAGTTCATATTTCCCTTTAGGGTCTTTAGGGTCTACCAGCAAGCGGGGGATATTGATGCCTGCGTTGTTTACCAGCACATCAATTTGGCCAAAAGCCGCCTTTGCCTTTTCCACCATCGCCTCTACGCTTTCGCGGCTTGTCACATCCGTGACCACATATTCAAACCTTCCGTTTGCCGCATCAAACTCGGGTGCGCTGGGGTTTATATCACAAACAACAACATTGGCACCGTTTTGCAAAAACTCCTGCGCCACAGCCTTGCCAATGCCGGATGCACCCCCTGTTACAACGACCGTTTTCCCTTCTAAATTCAACCAAGATGCCGCCATATCTCTAGCCTCCAAATCTTTGATTTTACAGAGCCTTGCACATAGTCCAAGGATGCCCGTACGCTTATCCAGCAAAGCTGTATCGTACGTTCTATTTCTTCTTTTTCAATATATAGTTTTTGGTGGATTCTTGTCAAGCGACGGGCATTGCTGTAACGGCCTTTCCTTCTCTTTTCTTTGTTAGAGAGAGGTGTTCTTTTTCTCCTTATAATATGGTAGGATGAAGGTATGGCAGCTTGCCAGAATACAAATGGAAAAGGGGTTATTATATGAAGTTTGACATCAACCAGCTCGAATGGATCTATCCGCCCAGGCAGTCCTTCCTTTCTGCGGAAAAGATCGTGATCACCACTGACCCTTCCACAGACTGCTGGCAGCGAACGCATTACGGGTTCCAAAAGGATAACGCCCATGCGCTCGTGCTGCCCCTTAAGGAGGATTTTTGTTTTACCTTTAAGGCTTCCTTTCTTTACGGCGCGCAATATGACCAGTGCGGCCTGATGGTCTATCAGGACAGCGATAACTGGTTTAAGGCTTCCATTGAATACATCGACAATTCCTTGCAGCAGCTCGGCAGCGTTGTAACGGCCAATGGGTATTCCGACTGGGCTATGCAGGATATCGATACCAGTATACAAGCCATTTATTATCGCTTATCCAGAAGCGGCGCAGATTTTTGTATGGAATATAGCTTGGATGGCATCGTCTTTTCACAAATGCGCATTTTCCATTTTGAAAAGGGCGCTGGTGTATTGCGCACCGGCCTTTATGCCTGCAGTCCCTCAGACCATCAGTTCGATGCCGTGTTCAGTGAATTTACGCTTTCGGAAAACCAGTGGTAAACGCCTGAAGGCGTCATAAAAGGCGGCAGATTTTGCCGTCTTTTTTCCGTTTTGATCTTGCTTGCATATGATATAATAATCATAGAAACCAAATGTACTGGAGTGGTTCTTTATGAAGACGATTTATTGTGTTACCGGAGCCAATGGCCATCTCGGCAATGTTTTGGTTCAAAAGCTATGTCTTCTGGGTCATCAGGTACGTGCATTGATGCTGCCCGGCGATCCAAGCCATCTGGCCCCCTGCCCGCAGCTTACTCTATATGAAGGCAATGTCTGTGAACAGGAATCCTTGTCTGATTTCTTCGCCTGCCCACCGGACAGCGAGTTGGTGGTCATCCATGCCGCCGGCATTGTAAGCATTGCATCCAAGGTGCAAAAAAATGTATATGATGTCAATGTGAACGGAACCAAAAATATCATTGCGATGTGCCTGGCGCACCGGGTGCGGCGTCTGGTGTATGTTTCCTCCGTACACGCATTGAAAGAACAAAAACAGGGCTGCTGGATCTATGAGCAGGCATCGTTCGACCCCAGCCATGTCGTAGGCGCCTATGCCAAAACCAAGGCAGAGGCTACCCAGGCTGTCTTAGATAGCGTACAGCAGGGGCTTGACGCAGTTGTTGTGCACCCCTCCGGTATCCTTGGGCCCTTTGACTATGGGCATGGCCATCTCACGCAGATGGTTGAGGACTATCTAAACGGGCACTTAAAGGCCTGTGTGCGCGGCGGTTATGATTTTGTCGATGTACGGGATGTAGCCGACGGCATCATCGCAGCGGCGGAAAAAGGAAAGAAGGGCGCCTGCTATATACTTTCCAATCACTATATGCCGGTGGAAGATCTTTTGTACCTGGTGCACAAGATAAGCGGCAAGCGCCCTCTCCGCGTTGTGCTGCCCATGTGGTTTGCCAAGGGAACGGCCGGCCTTTCTGAGCTGTATTACAAGCTTTTGCATCAAAAGCCGCTGTATACCAGCTATTCCCTATACACGTTGAAAAGCAACGGCCTATTTTGCCATGACAAAGCGACGGAGGAGCTGGGCTATCAGCCCCGCCCGCTGATCGAAACCGTAGAGGATACCGCGACCTTCCTATATGCCGAAAGGCGCATTCACGATAAAAAACACCGGCTGACACTAAAGCAGCCGGCACATCTGCGGTCCATGCTGCCGTAACGGAGGCTAGATCATTGTTCCTTCCTGATGAACTCGTACATTATCATCCCTTTGACGAGCAGCAGCGTGCTGCTGCCGAGCAGATCCGGTTTGCGTGGCAAGCATTCGGCACACAGCTGTATACACGCGAAAACCCCGTCTGCCATTTCACCGCCTCTGCCTGGGTCGTCAACGCAGCCTGTACCCATGCTCTGATGGTCTATCACAATATCTACCGATCCTGGAGCTGGGCCGGCGGCCATAACGACGGCGACACAAGCTTTCAATCCACAGCACGCCGAGAGGTATTGGAGGAAACCGGGCTTTCCTCCGTCTCTCTTCTTTGCCCCGCCCCTGTGCGGTGGGACACGCTCTGTGTGCCTGCCCATTGCAAACATGGACAACCCGTAGCCCCTCATCTGCATCTCAATGCCACCTATCTATATACCGCCGATGAGTCACAACCGCTGTGCGTCCGTGAAGGAGAAAACAGCGCCGTACGCTGGATTCCCATTAAAACCCTGCCGGCGCACTGCCGTGAACCGCTTCTTTTGCCCATTTATCAGTGGCTTTGCAAAAAGGCAGCATCCTATTTGTAAGAAACGCTAGGAGGAAATGAATCCGCATGCAAACAATTTTGGATCGTGTATTGGCCGATATGATCGTCCATGAGCAGGGACAGCCAAAGCACATTCAGCATTTCCTAAAAGTACATGCCTTTGCCCGTTTTATCGGACAGCAGGAGCATCTGGATGAAAAAACGCAGTACATCCTTGAATTGGCAGCGCTGGTGCACGATATAGGCATCAATCCGAGCCGCGCCAAGTATCATAGCAGTGCCGGGGCATATCAGCAGATAGAAGGCCCGCCGCTGGCGCGCCGCATGCTGGCACGCTATGACATCGAAGACGAAATCCTAGAGCGTGTCTGTTATCTGGTTGCCCACCATCACACTTATACTCAAATGGATGGGCTGGATTACCGTATTTTGGTAGAGGCGGATTTCCTTGTCAATCTCTACGAAGATCAAAGCAGCGTTCAGGCCGTCCAAACGGCGTTGTCGCGCTGGTTTACCACAAAGACCGGGCGTTGGCTGCTTCAAACGATGTTTTTGGCAGCCCCTTCTGTCTAAGTGCCATGTATGTCTCCGTTGTTCCCTATCAGCCCTCCTGGCCTCTGGCCTATGAGCAAGAGGCTGCGTGTCTCAAGGAAGTCTTGTCAGGCCTTTTGGTATCCATCCATCATATCGGCAGTACATCTGTTCCCGGGTTAGCCGCCAAGCCCATCATTGACATCCTTCCCGTTGTCACAGAAATCACGGCGGTGGATGCTTTGGCCGACGCCTTTGTATTCCTCGGCTATGAGTATATGGGGGCATTCGGGATTCCTGGACGGCGCTATCTGCGCAAAGGCGGCGCACATAGGACGCATCAGGTCCATATATTCGGAGCAGAAAGTCGATATGAGATCGAACGCCACTTGGCTGTACGTGACTATCTTCGGACACATCCTCAAAAGGCAGCTGCCTATGCGGCGTTAAAGCGGTCGTTGGCGGCCGCATATCCTGACGACATCGAGGCATATTGCGACGGCAAGGATTCCTTTGTAAAGCATCTGGAAAAAGAGGCGCTTATATGGCGGCAAACGCTGACAAAGAAAAAGAGCTGATTCACAGCTCTTTTTGCTTATGCGTATTTTTACTTTTGCAGCGGCTCATCGGTAAAAAACATTGTGCAGGTGCATACGGCAATGCTCCTCCCTTCGCTGTCCTTCATCTCCACCTGGCTGACGCCCGTCGTCTTTCCCATGTGCACGCATCTGCCATAGGCTGTGATGACGCCGCCATGGGCCTTGCGGAGAAAATGCAGGTCTGCCTGCAGCGTCACACACTTGCTGTTGCGCTGCACAAGCGCGCCGCCGCCCGCCACATCGGCAAGGGTATAGTAAGCGCCTCCATGCAAAAACCCCATAAAATTTTCGTTATCCGGGCATACCGTTAAGGTCACTTCACTTTTGCCCGGTTCCAACTTTACAATGGAAATATGGCTCATCCTGCTGTATGGGTCATGCTCGTTGAGATAATCCCGCAGGGCTTGGTAATCCATGTTCTTTCCCCTTTCCTTTGTTCCATGATTCGTATTTTATCCCAATTCGCCAGAAAAATCCATGCCGTTCTCTTTGTGCCTCCCGTTGACCCGTGGTAAAATAAGAAAAACTTACCCTTATAAGGAGGCAGTTTATCCATGTCCAGGATCTTATTAAGCCCCAGTCAATATGTGCAGGGCAAGGGAGAATTATCCCGCTTGGCACAATACATCCTCCCGCTTGGCCAAAAGCCCTTTGTGCTCATCAGCGCATCCGGGCAAAAACGGTTCGGCGCATCCATTGAGCGCAGTCTGAACGGCGCGGTCACCTTTGAGATTTTTCAGGGGGAATGCTGTCAAACTGAAATCGACCGTGTAACGGCGCAATTTATACAGAGCGGCTGCGATGTATTGGTCGGCGTAGGCGGCGGAAAAATTTTCGATACCGTGAAATGTGTGAGCATACAAACAGAAGCGCCTGTGGCCATCGTGCCCACGGTCGCATCCACCGATGCGCCGTGCAGCGCTGTGGCCGTGATTTATACGCCGGACGGTGTGCCGGAAAAGGCCGCGCATATGAAGCGCAACCCCGATGTCGTCATCGTGGACAGCGCCGTCATCGCCAAGGCGCCTGCCCGCCTGCTTGTAGCCGGCATGGGCGATGCGCTGGCTACCTTTTTCGAGGCCCGGGCCTGCCAGCGCAGCAACGGCGATAACAGCGTCCGCGCCAAAACCACTCTGGCCGCAACAGCGCTGGCACAGCTTTGCTATGAAACGCTGCTGGCAGACGGTCTCCGCGCCAAGGTAGCAGTGGAAAAACAGGTTTGTACTACTGCCGTCGAAAACATCATTGAGGCCAATACCTATCTCAGCGGCATCGGGTTTGAAAGCGGAGGGCTGGCAGCTGCGCATCCCATCCACGACGGGCTTTCCGCGCTGCCGGAAACGCATGCCATGTATCATGGAGAAAAGGTAGCGTTCGGAACCTTAGCGCAGCTTGTTCTGGAAAATGCGCCTGTAGAGGAAATGGAGGAAGTCATACATTTCTGCCAGAGCGTTGGCCTGCCCACCACGCTATGCGAGCTGGGGCTTCACCATCCCGCGCAGGAGCAGATCTTAAAAGCAGCTGAGATCGCCGCTTCCCAGCGCTGCATGGGCAACCTTCCCTTCAAAGCTACCGCAGAAATGATCGCGGACGCCATCTGGGCTGCCGACGCTATCGGCACTTATTATGGCGGGGATGGCTGCTGCTGTTGATCTTTCCGCAATTTTCCGAATTTTTCTTGCAGGACAAGCAGGCTTGTTGTATCCTACAAACAGAAAATGACCAAAAGGAGGTTTCTTCTCATGAATAAAATTCGTATTGGGATCGCCGGTTATGGCAATCTTGGCAAAGGGGTCGAGCTTGCCGTAGCGCAGAACGAGGATATGGAATTGGCTGCGGTTTTTACCCGCCGCGATCCTGCTGCGCTATCCATCAAGGCCAATGTGCCTGTCGTCTCTCTTGAGCAGGCGGCGGATTGGCAGGATAAAATCGACGTACTCATCATCTGCGGCGGCTCCGCCACGGACCTGCCCCAGCAAGGGCCTGCCCTGAGCCGGTATTTCAATGTGATCGATAGCTTTGATACGCACGCAAAGATCCCGGCCTACTTTGCCGATATGGACGCTGCCTTACAAGCTTCCGGCAAGGTGGGGATCATCTCCGTAGGCTGGGACCCCGGCCTGTTTTCCTTAAACCGCCTGTATATGAACTGTGTACTGCCGCAGGGAAAATCCTATACCTTCTGGGGCAAAGGCGTCAGCCAAGGCCATTCAGACGCCATTCGCCGCGTGAAAGGCGTAAAGGACGGCAAACAGTATACCATCCCCGTGGAAGCCGTCATGGACGAGATTCGTCAAGGCTCTGTCAAAGATTATACGACCCGCCAAAAGCATTTGCGCGAATGCTATGTCGTCCTGGAGGAGGGCGCGGATGCCAAGCAGGTTGAGCATGATATCGTCACGATGCCCAATTATTTTGACGAATATGATACCACCGTGCATTTCATCACTGAAGATGAGCTGAAAGCCCATCACAGCGCCATGCCGCACGGCGGATTTGTCATCCACAGCGGCCTGACCGGCGATGGAAACAAACATATCATGGAGTTTTCCTTAAAGCTGGATTCCAATCCGGAATTTACCTCCAGTGTGCTGGTCTGCTATGCACGCGCTGCGTATCGCTTGGCAAAACAGGGAGACTGCGGCTGCAAAACAGTCTTTGACATTGCGCCCGGCCTTTTGAGCATGCATGCGCCGGAAGAGCTGCGGGCTCACATGCTATAAGATACGATCTTTTTCGGACACAGAATTTTTTCTGTGTCCTTTTTTTATCTGCGATCAGGGCAAGTGCCGGAATATTTTCTTCTTTTTACACAAAATAGGTTGACTTTGCCCTCTCTTTTCCTATAATGATAGCAGGACTGACCGACCGGTCGGTCGGAAATCGAAAGGAGCGCATTATGTTTTCAAAATACAGTGTCAAAAAGCCTTTGACCGTATTGGTAGCCATCATTATCATCGCCATTTTAGGTGGTGTCAGCTATACCAATATGACCGTAGATCTGCTTCCCAGTATGAACCTTCCCTATGCCGTGGTATCTACCACCTATGTGGGGGCCTCGCCTGAGGAAATTGAAACGACCGTCACCGCCCCCATAGAGCAGGCGATGGCCAGCGTCAGCAATGTGGATGAAATCAGCTCCATTTCCCAGGAAAACAGCTCTATGGTGGTTCTAAAGTTCGTAGAAGACGCCGATATGGACGCCTGTGTGACAGATATGCGCGAAATGCTGGATCTGATCGAAGGTGCGCTCCCGGAGGAAGCCAGCAACCCGACCATTCTAAAACTGAATCCAAATATGATGCCGATCATGGCGATCTCTGCTTCGGTGGAGGGGCAAACCATCAGCCAGTCCAGTGAGTACATCGACGATACCATTCTGCCTGCGCTCAAAACGACCGAAGGCGTTGCCTCGATCAGTGCAGATGGGTTGGTGGAAAACCAAATTACCATCACCCTCAATCAGGATAAGATCGATAAGATCAACAGCAAGCTGCGCGGCTACGTCAACCGTAAAACGCAGAGCGCAGTCGACGAGCAAGTCAATGCTCAACTGGCACAGCTTCCGGAGGGCGTGGACAAAGCATCTGCCGAAGCGCAGATTCGCAGCCAGATCGAGCAGAATATGCCCAAAACCAGCTCTCCTAAAATTGAAATTACAACGGAGATGCTGGAAGGCATTTTACAGGGGCAAAACTTCAGCATGCCGGCCGGCAGCGTAGACGATGAAGGCAGCGATGTTTTGGTGCGCGTCGGCGACAAGGTAACAGATACCCAGGCCATTGGCCAGCTTGTTTTGATGAACCTCCCCAGTGTCGGCGATGTTGCCATCGAGGATGTCGCGGACATCACTGTATCCGACAACAGCGCGGATATGTATACCAAGGTCAACGGTGAGGATGCCGTGGTGCTGATGCTGCAAAAGCAGCCCAATTATTCTACCGCCGAGGTCACGCAAAATGTGGCGGATAAAATGGCCGCGCTCCAGGCCGAGCAGCCCGAAGTACACCTTACCACCATCATGGACCAAGGCGAGTATGTCGGCATCATGATTGATACCATTGTCTCTAACCTGGTTACCGGGGGCCTATTGGCAATCCTTATTCTCTTGTTTTTCCTAAAAGACTGGAAGCCCACCATTATCGTAGGCGCCAGCATTGTAGTCAGCGTTGTCACCGCCTTTGTGCTGATGTATTTTTCCGGCGTTACGCTCAATATCATTTCCATGAGCGGGCTCGCCTTAGGCGTAGGCATGCTGGTAGACAATTCCATTGTCGTCATCGAAAACATCTATCGCCTGCGCAGCCTCGGGGTCCCGCCGCGCAAGGCTGCCATCCAGGGCGCCAAGCAGGTATCCGGCGCTATTTTCTCCTCTACGCTGACAACGGTCATCGTCTTTGTGCCTATTGTTTTCGTGCAGGGGATGACGCGCCAGATCTTTGCAGACATGGGGCTGACCATCGCCTATTCCCTGCTTGCCAGCCTGCTTGTTGCGCTGACCCTGGTGCCTGCCGGGGCCGCCACCGTGCTGCGGCGTCAGCCGGCCAAGCAGAACAAGACCTTTAACCGCCTGAACCATGCTTACCAGCGTTCCCTTTCCTTTACGCTCAAGCATAAAAGCTGGGTCATCGTCATCGTCGTCGCGCTGTTGGGCGTCAGCATCTACGGCGCTTCCCGGCTGGGCACGGAGCTTTTCCCCTCCAACGATATGGGGCAGCTAACCCTGTCCGTAATGCTGCCTGAGGATGCCAATGAGCAGCAAACGCGCGATACGCTAGGACAGCTCTCCGATGTATTGATGCAAAATGAAAATGTCGAAACCGTAGGCGTGCTGGGCTCCTCCGGAAGCTCCGGTATGATGAGCATGATGGGCGGCGATGCTACCAGCATCTATGTGCTTTTGAAGGATGAGCGCAGCGCATCCACCACGGAGGTTGCCCAACAGGTGCGCGAAGCTACCCAGGATATACCGGCAGAAATCAGCATCAATTCACAGGGCGCCGATCTTTCTTCCATGACCGGCGACGCCATTTCCATTGAAATCTATGGCCAGGAGCTGGATGACCTTCGCCAAAACGCCCTTTCTGTGGCAGAGATGCTCTCCCAAATAGAAGGCGTAACAGAGATCGATGACGGCCTTGGCAAAAAAACGCCGGAGCTTCGCATTACCGTGGATAAAACAGAAGCCATCAAAAACGGCCTGACCACCGGCCAGGTATACGCTGCTGTGCAAGCGGAAATCAAGCAGCCCAGCGCCGCCTCCTCTCTTACACAGGACGGCACTACCTATGATATCTACGTAAACAGCGGCAAGACCGTGGATAAGCAGTCCCTGGAGGCATTGAAAATTGAAAACAGCGAAGGAAAATCCATTGCCTTAAAGGACATCGCTTCCTTTGCCTCGGAAGAAGGCTTTGACAGTATTTCCCGCAGCGGACAGGAACGGTATGTCACCGTATCCGCACAGCTTAGCGACGGATATAACATTGGCAAGGTCAGCCAGACGGTGCAGGCGCAGCTGGATGGGATGCAGCTTTCCGGCGGATGCCGGGCACAGCTGGCCGGGCAGAACGAAATGATTGAGGAGACCTTCTCCAATCTATTCCTGATGATGGGATTGGCCATTGTATTCATCTATCTGGTGATGGTCGCTCAGTTCCAGTCTCTGCTCAGTCCGTTCATCATCATGTTTACCATCCCGCTGGCGTTTACCGGCGGCCTGCTGGCCCTGATGCTGACGGGCAACCCGGTCAGCACCGTGGCTTTGATCGGCTTTATCATCCTGGCAGGCATCGTGGTAAACAACGGCATCGTATTCGTCGATTACGTCAATCAGCTGCGCAGGCAGGGGCTAGATACACGCCAAGCGCTCTTACAGGCCGGCCAGGATCGCCTGCGTCCCATCCTGATGACAGCGCTTACCACCATCATTGCGATGTCCACTATGTGCTTTGATCCCAGCGCAGGCGCCGCTATGATGCGTCCTATGGCCATCACTACCATCGGGGGGCTGCTGTACGCCACGCTGCTGACGCTGTATTTGGTGCCGGTTCTCTACCAAATCATGCATAAAAAGCCATTAAAGCCCCAGGACCCTGACGATGAGCCGGATGATGTCCTGTTCGTCGATATGCCTGCCGAAACGCAAACAACGCCTTTCCGCGGGAAAGAAGGCGAGCAGCCGTGATGGATAAACGTACGCTTATTTTGCAGACCACACGAAGCCTGCTGAACAATCATGACTATACGCAGATCACCATAAGCCAGATCGCAAAGGCATGCGGGATTGGCAAAGGCACAGTGTATGAATATTTTCAGAGCAAAGAGGATCTCTTTATTCAAGTCATCGTAGCCTATGCGGAGGAGCAAAATCAGGTGCTTTGTCAGCCTTTAGGGGCCGCTTCCCTTTCCCAGGCAATCCAGGATATTGCGCTGCGGCTTTATGATATGTTTACGGATAACAGCGCCATGCCCAGCTTATTTTTGGGCGTGCTTCAGCAGCAAGGCCTGCCTTCTGAAATCCTCGAAAAAGTATGCCATCTGCTTACACCGCTCTGCGATTCTTTTATCAGCTATATGCGCACACTTTGCCAAAATGCCGTCACAAGCGGCGAGCTGCGCTGCCTGCCGGATGAATTTGCTTTATCCTATATCAGCTTAGGCCTTGCCAGCTATATAGCCATGAAGCACCATGCCGAATATCCCAAAGAGCTTTTGGCAGAGAGATGCACACAAATGGTATTGCGCCAGCTTCCTTTGGCAGAGGAGGCGGCCCATGCGTGAAACCAAGACAAATGTGATGCGCATTTTGGAAAATTGGCATATCCCCTATCAAGCCCACCAGTATGCAGCAAAGGGCCCTGTGGACGGCGTGACTGTCGCCGAGCATTTGGGCATCCCTGTGCAAAAGGTTTTCAAGACACTGGTCACTCATGATGAAAAAGGGCAATGCTATGTATTTGTCATTCCCTGTCACAAGGAGCTCGATCTCAAAAAAGCGGCGTCAGCCGTGGGGGTAAAATCCGTATCCATGCTGGCAGTCAAGGATCTGCAGCGCCATACAGGCTATGTCCGTGGCGGATGCTCCCCTGTCGGAATGAAAAAGAGTTATCCTACCATCCTGGATCAAAGCGCTGCCGATTTGCAGACTTTTCTTGTATCGGCCGGGCGCATTGGCCTGCAAGTGGAGCTATCGCCGCAAGCGCTGGCGGCACATTTGCCCGCCTGCTTTGCTCCCCTCTGCCATCGCTGAATCAACACTCGAAAAAAGCGCAGAAATTTTATTCTGCGCTTTTTCTTTCCGCCATTTTTCCCATTCTATGATATAATTTTTGTTCACAGGGTGCCCTGTCAGTGTGCCCGTATCTAATATCTATCGCTGTCCTTGAAAGGATCATCCAATATGAAAAAGGTTCGTTTTGCAGCTCTCTGCCTTTCTGTTTTCTCCCTTGGCTCTCTCTGTGCTTGCACGCCCAGCCAAAGCCAGGTTTCTGAATCGCCGACCGCTTCCCCCTCGCCTGCTGCGGCAGAAGTGCTTCCTTTTGGAACGGAGGACCTGACGATACAAGGCCTCACGCTGGGGCAGACCACCTTGGAGCAGGCCAAAGAGCAATTAGGCGAAGGCTATGATGAATCAACCTATACCCTGGGCGTAGACCAAAGCCGTTTTACCTCTCTGATCAGCGATGCCGTCACCTACTCGTTTCTTGAACAGGATGGGACGTTCATCCTCTCCCATATCAACATCAACGATCCCTCCATTCCCGGGCCGCGCGGCACCAAGGTGGGGGATGGCCAAGCTGCTGTTTTGGAAAAATTCCCGCAAGACAATCCGCCTGTTGTCGAAGAGGATGCCCTTGTGCTGTACCGTGCCAATCCCCAGACCCATACAGGGATCAGCATTCCGCCCTGCGGGCTGGATACCGACGATCAAATCGCTTATTATGCACCGGCCCAGCCTTATCCGTTCGACCCGGCCGATGAACAGGCTGCGCTCCAGTTTGACCTAGCCACCGATACAAACTATGCCCTGTTCTATGAGATCTCCGATGGCGTTGTTTCCGCTATCTACCTGCGGTATGGATCGGATCAGGATACGCAATAAAAAGCAGCCTAAAGGCTGCTTTTTCATTATGCACGCTTGAGGATAACGGTTTCCATCGACGCGATGGCTTCTTGCACCAAGCGCTCCATTTCCAAGTTCTTTTCTTCTGCCTCCACTGCTTCCAGCGTTGGCTTTGTAGCCGGGTGCTTTGGCACAAACACCGTGCAGCAATCCTCTCCCGGGCGGATGGAAATGTCAAATGTCCCGATTTTACGCGCCTGCTCGATGATTTCCGTTTTATCCATTCCGATCAGCGGCCGGAATACAGGCATGTCCGATACCGCGTCTGTGGTGCAGATCGCCTCTATGGTTTGGCTGGCCACCTGGCCTAGGCTTTCGCCAGTAATCAAGGCCTGCTCTCCATCCCTATGCGCCACTGCGAGTGCAATGCGCATCATGCAGCGCCGCATGATGACAGTCAGCAGCTCATGCTTGCACTTTTCATAGATGTTCTCCTGAAACTCCGTAAAACGCACCAGATGCAGCCGAACCGGGCCGCAATAGCAGGCCAGTCGTTTGGCTAGGTCCTCTACCTTCTGCTGGGCCGCCTGTCCTGTATACGGCGGGCTCATAAAGTGCATGGCAGTTACCGTCATGCCGCGTTTTGCCATGGCATAGGCTGCCACAGGGCTGTCAATGCCGCCGGACAGCATGACCATCCCTTTCCCGCTTGTGCCGATCGGCATGCCGCCCACCGCTTCCCTGGTGCCGGCATAGACATACGCGCTGTCCCTTACCTCTACCTGCACTATGATCTGCGGATGGTGTACGTCCACCTTTACATTTTCCATTGCCTCCAGGATACGCCCGCCTATCTCGCGTGCAATGCCCTGGCTGTCGGGGAAAAAGGACTTGTCCTCTCTGCGGGCTCTTACCTTAAACGTACAGGCCTGCAAGCCCCTGTGCGCCATTGCCTCCTTCAGCTCTGCGACAGCGGCCCGGGCCATCGCTTCCAGGGTCTTGTCCACCTGGGCCGCGGGGCTCACCCCCACGACGCCAAAGGTGTTGGCGCACTGCTCCACCACCTCTGCCTCTGCCTCCGGTGCAAAGCCGGATACAAAGACCCGCCCCTGCATTTCGCGCACTTCGCAATGCAGGCCCTCCAGGTTGTTCATCAGGCGCTGGCGCAAAAGCCGCTTGAAAAACGGCCGGTTCAACCCTTTGAGATGGATCTCTCCATATTTGACCAATACCAATCGCTGTTCCATCATTATCTCCTTACAAACCTCCTGATACGCGCCACGCTTTCCTCTACGGCGCTTGCAACGGTTTCTGCCTGCTCCACTGTGTTCATACAGCAAAAAGAAAATCTAAGCGTTCCCTGTGCCACCTGCGGCGGTACACCCATGGCGCGCAGCACGCGGCTTTCTCCCTTTTTATGAGAGCTGCACGCGCTGCCTGTTCCTACATAGATGTTTTGTTCCTCCAGCGCATGCACCAGTGTTTCGCCCCTTGTGCCTTCAAAAGACATAGATAGGATATGCGGGGCCCCCTGCTCTACCGGCGGGC
>CAJLPK010000043.1 GCA_905208455.1 uncultured Bacillota bacterium | reverse complement strand
GGATACAGCCGTCATGCGCCGGCGTGGTATGCAGCAGCTCCTCTTTGGTGTGCGCGGAAAAGGATTCCCCCTGATGGCTCAATGCTTCAACGCATCCTTTCCTATATCTCTATGCTGTACCACGCACTGGATCTTATCCTTCATCAACCGGCGGTATAGGCTCTCTGCCACCGCCACGCTGCGGTGCTGTCCGCCGGTACAGCCGATGGCTACCACAAGCTGATACTTTCCTTCCTGCTGGTAATAGGGAAGCAGCATCTCCAAAAGCTCTACCAGCTTGTCCTCAAACAGGCGGGTCTGCTCATGGTCGTATACATACTCGCGCACCGGCGCATCCAGCCCGCTCATCGGGCGCAGCGCCGGATCATAAAACGGGTTTGGCAAAAAGCGAACATCGAATACCAAATCGGCATCCAGCGGGATGCCATTTTTGAACCCAAACGAAACGATGACCGGCAAGATCGTGTCCCGCTTATGCTGGTCGGAAAACAAGCCCCACAGCATTTCGCTGAGCTGCTTTGCGCTCATGGTGGAGGTATCGATGATATGCTGCGCCATGTTGCGCAGCTCTCCCAAGCGCTGGCGCTCTACCGCGATGCCCTGCATGATGGTGTTGGTGCCCATTGGGTGCTTGCGCCTGGTTTCCTTGTATCGGCGTATCAACACCTCATCTGCGGTTTCCAGATATAAAATCTCCATCTGCACGCCCATATTTTTCAAGTCATCCATCGCTTTATAGATGTCTGCAAAAAACATACGGGTCCTGCTGTCTACCACCAGCGCGACTTTTTCGATATCCTCACACTGGCACATGGAGATAAAGGTAGCCATCATCTGCGGCGGCAGGTTATCCACACAGAAATAGCCCATATCCTCCAACTGTCTCAGCGCCGTAGAACGCCCGGCCCCGGACAGCCCCGTTACCAATACACACCGCATAGGGATTCTCCTCCTTTATCCGCGCCGGAACGCCGGAAGCTCCCTTCCTTTCGCATTGAGGATCTGCTCCGGCCCCAGGCCTGCCCGCTCGGCAAACTCTACGGCACACTGTACCCGGCCAATCTCCTCCGGCTTATGCCCGTCGCTGTCTATGACAAATTGTACGCCTGTTTTTGCCATTTGTCTCGTTTGTTTTTCGTTAAAAATCAAGTGTTTGGGGCGGGCGCTGATTTCCATCGCCACGCCATAGGCCCGGCATGCCTCGGCGATCCTTTGATATTCCAGCGGCCAATGCAGGCCGGGATGCACAAGGATATCGAACCTGTTTTTTTCAATGGCGCGCAGGTAAGCCTCCGTCGCCTTTTGGCGGTAACGCGCGCTGTACTTTTCCTCCGCCCTTGGGTTGGCAATTTGAAACATCCAGCACTCCGAAAGCTTGGTAGGACGGGCGCTGAGGTGAAAGCCCATCAAAAGAATATCGAAATAGCCCCTGTATGCCTCGGGGACATCCAATTCGCCCTCCAGGGAGATCAGGTTGGATTCCAGGCCCATGAGCACCGTGAGCCTTCCTTGGTATTGCTGGTTCAGCTTGTCCACCCGGCGGCGCATTTGGCTCAGCTGCCGTTTGGAAATGCCCGCCTTCATATGGCGCGGGCCATGCTCCGTGCAGGCAATGCAGCTAAGCCCCAGACGATAGGCCGCCTCCACATTCTCCTCCAGAGTTCCCTTTCCATCGGACAAATTGGAATGCGTATGCAGGTCTGCCTGGATCTCTATCATGTTCACTCCCCTATGATGCGTACTTCAGGCTTTAGATCTACCCCGAATTTGTCTTTTACCGCCGCTTGGATACGCCCCATCAGCGCCAACACATCCTCTGCGCTCGCCTTTCCCTTATTCACGACAAACCCGGCGTGCTTTTCACTGACCTGGGCATCGCCAACAGAAAAGCCTTTCATCCCGGCCTCATCAATGAGCTTGGCCGCAAAAAAGCCCTCCGGGCGCTTGAATGTGCTGCCTGCGCTGGCATATTCCAGCGGCTGGCGCGTACGCCTGCGATGGGTAAAATCATCGATGCGCGCCTGTATCCTCGCAGGGTCATCGGCCTCCAGCTGCAGCGTAGCGCCCAGCACGATCCAATTGTTTTTCAATACAGCGCTGGTACGATACCCAAACGCCATCTCTTCATTGGGGATCTCCTTGATTTCCCCCTCCTGCGTCAAAATGCGTACCGCTTTGACGATATCCTTCATCTCTTTTTCATACGCGCCTGCATTCATGCTCACTGTACCGCCCAATGTGCCGGGAATGCCGCTGGCAAATTCCATGCCGCCCAGCCCTTCCTTGGCGCAGCGCACCGCAATGGACATCATGGTCTCGCCCGCGCCGGCGTACAGCGTCTTAGCCGTTTGATCCACCTGGATCTCCCGGCCCTGATGCAGCATCTTTACGATACAGCCCCGAAAGCCGCGGTCCTTTACCAAAACATTGCTGCCATTGCCTATGATATAAAATGGGATCTGCTCCTGCTTTAAGAGCGCGACCGTCTTAGCTACTTGCTCATCATTTTCCGGCAGGCACAATACGTCTGCCGGCCCCCCGATTCTGAAGGTAGTATGCAGACGCATAGGCTCGTTTTCCAAAATATTCTGCGCCGGCAGTACCGCCCGCAGCCTTTGCATCACGGCTGCTTGGATCATATCATCACGTCTCCTCAATCAACGAAAAGTTACAAATGTATTTCATTTTATTTTACACGGATTTAAGGTGTATTGCAAGCGGCGCTCAGCCATTGCCAGGCAGCGTCGAACCCGTCCGCCTGCAGGGTAGAAAAAAACATTTCTGCCGACCCTGCAGCCTCTAAAACGCATAGATTTTTTTCGTCTCTGTGCTGCCAAAGGGCACCTGTGATGCTGCCCTGCGCCTGCATCGGCTCATCCGTGCCGATCACAGGCAGTGCGCCTATGTCCTCTAAGGCCTGCTGGCTGTTTTGTGATAATAAATAAGCGACCGCAGCATCGCAGGCCCTAGCCTTGGCGCCGTCCTCGGTCTGCATGACGCCTACATACTGCGTATCTACCGCCAAATTTGCCAGAGGTACCGCCTGGTAAGAGGGGATGCTTTGCGTATTGCTCATGCCCTCTATGGTATACCAGGTAGAAGCGGGGCAGGCAAAAAAGGCGATCTCCTCCTGTAAAAACTGTGCCCTTGTTCCTGCATCTCCCTGTACGAGCGCTTGTTTGGTCTGTGCGTTCACCTGTGCCCCCATCGCCGCCATCCCGGCCTGCTTTGTCTCATAGGCAAAAGCGTTCGGCAGCGCCTGTTGGACCTGCTGTATGTATTCTTGGTCTATGTCTTCGATATCCAGCGGCGGGGACAGGCCTGCCGCATAAAGAGCCTGTTCGTTGATCAAAATGGCATAGCCGCTGTAAAATACCGGCCAAGCCAGCTGTGCTGCGCCCTTTTCCTGCCAGGCCGGCGCCAGCTGCGCTGTCTGTGCGCTTTGCTGCAGCAAGGGCTCAACGGTTTCCCTTTCTTCGTTTCCGAAAAAAATAAGATCCGGCCTTTGCCCGGCTGCAAGCTGTGCCTGCATTTCCTCAGCATCCATTCCCTGCATTTCATAAAAAATGCCGAAATGGTTTTTTTCAAATTTATCAAGCCTGGCCTTTGCCCACTTGCTTCCGTCCCCTGTTCCGCTCGCATGGCCGGAAATATACCATACTTGCAGCGTTCCCTGGTAGGCCAGTTTTTTCCCCCGAATCCATTGGCTGATCTGCTGATGCTGCAGGGGCTGGTTCCAAAGGCCCGGCCACAAAACGGCGGCCGCAGCAAATAAAATGCAGCAAAAAAGGGCTGCACGTTTCAATTTTGGCAAGCCCTTTCACCTCCCCCTCCAAAACTGCCCGTATCCTAAGATATGGGGCGTCAGGGGATGATATGCACTTTTATCAAATCATGGCCTTTCCAGCCTGCGGTTGATTTCCTCTTCAATGTTGAAGCCAGCGCTCTTGACCCGATAATCCATCGCCGTAGCCTCTACAACGACAGCCAGGTTGCGCCCGGGGCGCACAGGCATCACATAATGCGGGACGCTCACGCCCATGATGGTATCATAATGCCGGTCAAACCCCAACCGGTCGTACATCTTGCCGGACTCCCACATTTCCATATCGATGACGATGTCGATGCTTTTTCGTTCCAGCACCGTCGCCATACCGTATAGCTGTTTGACATCCATAATGCCCAGGCCGCGTATCTCGATTAAATTGCGCGTCGTTTCCGGCGCATAGCCCACCAGCCGCTTGCTGTTTACCTTGCGGATCACCGTCATATCATCCGCCACCAGCAGATGGCCGCGTTTTATCAGCTCCAAGGAAAGTTCGCTTTTGCCCATGCCGCTTTCCCCGCGGATCATAACGCCAACATTGTACACATCCAGCAGGTTTGCATGGATGGCCTCTTCCGGGGCCAAGACGTTATCCAGAAAATCAATGACAATATGCGAGGTCTTGCTCGTGCTTTCTTCACAGCAGAAGATCGGCACGCCATTTTCCTTGGCCTTTCTCATCAGCATCTCCGGCACGGGATCGCCGTTGCAGATGACAAGGCACGGCACCTTATAGGAGAAAAACTCATCCATTCTGCCGTCTACTTCCTCCGGCCGCAGCGTGCGCAGACAGGCCATTTCCTGGTTGCCCACGATCTGTACACGGTCTGCGGAAAAATATTGAAAGTAGCCTGCAAACTGAATGGCGGGCCGATTTAGCTCAGACGTATGCACATTGAACCAGTCCCTGCCGGCATAGGCCACCTGCATATGCGTATATCTGGCAAAGGTCTGCACATTTACGCCCTGGTCTTTGGCTCTCACGCTGTTTCGCCTCCTAGGATATACTTATCTATGATATAAGCGACCCCATCCTCGTCATTGCTGGGGCAAATCAAGTTTGCCACAGATTTGGTCATATCATCCGCATTTTCCATGGCAACGCCCAGGCCGGCATATTCGATCATCGGCGCGTCGATGGTGCCATCCCCCATGGCAATGCAGTTTTCCGGCTTTAGGCCGTAATGCTTGCACAAAAATGCCAATGCTATGCCCTTGTTTACCTTGGGATTGGTGATTTCCAGGTACCTTGGCTTGGAAATGGCCACCTGCAAACGGCCGGCAAATTTTTCGCGCGCAATGCCCTGTAATTCGCGGATACGGTCCGGCTCATCAATGCCGAGGATTTTCGGAGAAGCCAAATCCTTTCGGCTCGTCATCCCAGGCATTTCTTCGCCTTCGATGCCGATGCCTTTTGCGTACAGGTCGCTGTACGGCGTATGCTTTTCAAAAAAGTAATTGTCCCCCTCGTACGTCTGCACATACAGCCCCATTTCATTGGCCCACTGCATACATTCATAAGTTGTCAGGGGGTCAATGGATACTTCATACAGGCGCTTTCCGTTGTCCACGATCTGCGCACCTCCATACACCATACACGGCACCGTCAGCCCGAGCTCCTCTTGGATTTTTATCATCCCGCGGTAAAAGCGGCCGGTAGCCAGCATCACATGGCAGCCTGTCTCCACCGCCCGGCGAATCGCCTGCTTGACCCGCGGGGTGATTTTCCCTTCAGAGTTGACCAAGGTTCCGTCAATATCCAACGCCAACAACTTATACTGCATCGTGTATTTTCCTCCTACCAGGCAGGCGCTGCCTAACGCTGCTCCTGCTGCACTGCATTTTTGTCCATTATACTGTGGCTGTCCGTGGTTTGTCCATCTTTATGCGCCCAGTCATACACAGCCTTTGCGCTGGCATGGTTCATCCCTTCTACCGCCAATAGCTCCTCCAGGCCAGCCTGTTTGACCTGCTCCACCGTCTTATACTGCATTAAGAGCTGGCGGCGGCGCTTTGGCCCAATGCCGGGAATCTCATCCAGCGCGCTTGTCAGCTCATGCGAAGCTCTAAGCGAACGATGGTAGGTAACGGCAAATCGGTGCGCCTCATCTCGAATGCGCTGTAAAACATGCAGCGCCGGGGATTTTCTGTCGAGCATCACAGTTTCATCCCGCTCCGGCACATACACCTCCTCCAGCTGTTTGGCTAGGCCAATGGTGGGGATATGCAAGCCTACCTCGTCCATGGCGCGCAGCGCAGCATTCAGCTGCCCCCTGCCGCCGTCGATGACCATCAGGTCCGGCAGGTGGCCAAACGCCTTCTGCGAGGCCTCATCCGGCTCCATAGAGCGCAGTAAGCGGCGCTTTACCACCTCGTTCATGCTCTTGAAGTCGTCCGCCCCTTCCACGGTTTTTGTCTTAAAGCGCCGGTACTCCTTGCGGGCCGGCTTGCCGTCGATGCATACCACCATGCTGGCCACGTTATCCACGCCCTGGGTGTGCGAAATATCAAAGCACTCCATGCGGTGCGGCATGCGGGAAAGCCCCAGCTCCTCCGCCAGCAGCTTTACAGCGCCTTCGTGGCGCATATATTGATGCTCACGGCGCAGCTTTCGCTTTTCCAGCCCTTCGATGGCATTTTGCTCTGCCAATTCCACCAAATGCCTTTTCTCCCCGCGCTGCGGCACCAAAAGCTGTACCTTGTGCCCCCTTAGGCCGGACAGATACTGCTGCACGAGCTCCTGTTCTTCCAAAGCAAACGGCAGCAAAATCTCTTTGGGGATATGCGTTTGCCTTTCATAATATTGTTTGACAAATGCCAATAGAATTTCCGCGTCTGTCTCCTGGTCCACATCCTCCCATAGAAATTGTCGGCTCTGGGAGAGCTTTCCGTCACGCACGCCAAAGCACTGTACCATGGCATCGCCGTCCAAGCGTTTGATCGCAAGCACATCCCTCTCGGAAAGATTTGTCTCTGCTGCCTTCTGCCGCTGGATCACGCGTTCCACATTGCGGATGCGGTCCCGCCAAATGGCGGCCTTTTCATATTCCATACGCTCTGCGCATTTCTCCATCTCCGCTTTCAATTCCTTGAGCAGTGTCTCATACTTTCCCTGCAAAAAAGAACTTACCTGCTCCAGCAGCACCCCGTATTCCTCCTCGGAGATCTTGCCCGCGCACGGCGCAGAGCACCGGCCGATCTGGTAATTCAGGCAAGGGCGCTCGTGCCTGGCTCTTGCCTTTTCTATATCCTTTTTGCAAGTGCGCAGCGGAAAGTTTTTCGCCACCGCATCCAATACATCGGTAAGCGCGCCTGCGCTTAGAAAAGGGCCATAATACTTAGCGCCGTCGTTTTCCACCTTACGTACGACCTCTACCCGTGCAAATGGATCGGAAAAGTCGATGCGCATGTAGGGATACTGCTTATCATCCTTCATCAAAATATTGTAATGCGGCCGGTATTTTTTAATCAGGTTACATTCCAGTATCAGCGCTTCCATCTCGCTGTCCACCAGGATATATTGGATATCCTCGATCTTACGCACCATGGCGATGACCTTGCTGCTGTGGTTTCTGTGGGAATGGAAGTATTGGCGCACCCTATTTTTCAGCGAGATGGCCTTACCGACGTAAATGATCTCCCCCTCTTTATTTTTCATCAGGTATACGCCGGGATGATCCGGCAATGTTTTTAAGATCGCCTCGATCCTGTCATTCATCCTATTTGATCAACTCCATGGTTTTCTTCAATACAGAGGCCGCAATGGGCGCTGCCTGGCTTCCGCCGCCGCCCGCATTTTCGATCATAACAACAATGGCATAAGGATACTCCTCATCCTGGATAAAGCCGGTAAACCAAGCGTGCGGTTTTGTCTCCTTATTGTCCGATACCTCCGCCGTACCCGTCTTGCCGGCGACCGTCACGCCCTTGACGGCTGCGGATTTCCCCGTTCCGTTTTTTACGACGTTGACCATCATTTCCTGCAGCTGCTCAGCCGTTTGCTGGCTCATACAGCGGCGGTAGGTGTTGCTGGTCATCTTGATATACTCAAAATTGCGGTAGTTCATTACGCTCTTGATAAGCTTAGGCTCCATCATCACGCCGTCGTTGGCGATGGCAGACGTAATCATGCAAACATGCATGGGGCTGGCCGTGTCCTTATACTGCCCCACAGAGGACCATGCATAGTCAATGTCCCTGGCATCGCTTAGGTCATAGCTGGATTGGTAGATCATCAGGTCATCAAAGAGGAAATCCTCATTATAGCCCAGCTTCTCCGCCATCTTCTTCAGGTTGCTTTGTCCCAGGTCCTCTGCGATCTGCGCAAACACACAGTTGCACGATTTTGTCACGGCCCCGTTCAGGTCCAGTTCTCCGTGTACCGCTCCGCCGGAACAGGTCACCTTTCCATCTTCGCCATAATCCACCTCGCCGGTACAGGTATAGGTTTTATCGGCAAGCTCCGGCTTGTATTCCAGCACAGCCGCCGCCGTAACCAGCTTAAAGACAGAGCCAGGCGTATATTTGCCCATGGTCGCCCGGTTCACCAGCTGGCTCCCCGTATCGTCCTCCGAGGGCTCTTTGATGGTTTTGGGGTCAAAGCCCGGCGTAGATACCGAAGCCAAAATTTCCCCGGTTTTATAATTCATCACCACGACTGCGCCGCTTCTGTCTCCCATTTTATCATAGATATATGCAGCCAGCTTGCTGTCTACGGTACAGACAACGTTGTCTCCTATGCGCTTATCCATTGTAATGGATTGGTAGATGCGCTCAAAGATGTTGCCGGAAAATCCTAACAGGTATTTGGCATGGAAGGATTCGATCCCTGCCGACGCTATGCCGTAGGGATCGCCTACCGTATGGCTCATCGCTTTCCGCACCGTCGCATCCTTATTGTATATGCGGTCGCCGTCATCATCGCTTTCCGCCAATACCACATAATTGCGATCCAAGATAGAGCCCGCCTTTACATTCTCCTTCTGCTGCTTTAATACAGGGTTATAGGAGGATACAAACCATCGGGTGCCGTTTGTCGTAACGGTGTATCCGATGTATGCGCCTAAGACGAGAAACAGTACAATGAATCCGATGAGTACGGACCGAATATGTCCTCTTAACTCCTTCATCTGCCCGTCCTCCGATTTCTTCGTTTCACTTGCTCCTTGGCTCTTTGCTTCGCCTGCTTATATTCCTCTTTTGCCTGTGCCTTGGCCTGCTTGGCTTGGCGTTTGGCCTCTCGTCTTGTCATCGGCTCCGGCTCTGTCTGCCTACTGCGCCTGCTGGTATAGGAACGCTCCTCATAATACGATTCTTCTTCATATACATCATCATAGCCATAATCGTTTTCATAGCCGTCGTAGTCGTAATCGTAATCATCCTCATCGTAGCCATCCTCCCAGGCCTCCTGCTGTTCGTTCCATTCAGCAAACTCTACCTCGTCCGCATCTCCATTTTTTACAGCAAGCCCTTCCAGGATCCCCAGTATGAAAAAGCAGGATAATATGCTGCTGCCGCCATAGGAGACAAACGGCATGGTAATGCCTGTCAGCGGGATGAATTTCGTCACGCCCCCTATGATGATAAAGCTTTGCAGCGCCAGCATGGATACACAGCCAATGGCCACCAAAGCATCAAAGCTGTTGCGGCAGTCCATGGCGATGATCGCCCCTCGGATAATAAAAATCAGATAAAACGCCAGCAGCGCCAGCCCAAACAGGATGCCAAATTCCGAACAGATGACAGCAAAAATATAATCCGTATGCGCTGCCGGGATGGATTTCGGCGCGCCCTGCATCAGTCCCAGGCCGAACAAACCGCCGCTTGCAATGGCAATGAGTCCCTGTACGACCTGATACCCCTGCTTTTCGTACATCGCCCAAGGATTTTCCCATAATGCGACGCGCACCCGCACATGCGAAAACATCTTGTAGGCCGCAAAAGCGCCGCCGGCTCCGACCGCAGCCGAGCCCGCCACCAGCAGCTTGCTGCCCGTGGCGATGTACAGCATGATGATAGCGGTTCCCGCATACAGCAGCGCCGCGCCCAGATCCTTTTGCAAAAGCAGCAGCAATAAACACGCGCCTACATAGCAGGCCGCCAGGATCATGGTTTTCATGTTCCTCTCGCGTCCCAGCAAGGCTGCCAGCACAAAGATCAGCATGATCTTAACAAATTCCGACGGCTGGAACGAAAAGGGGCCCAGGTTGATCCAGTTGCTGGCGCCAAACTTTTCAGAGCCCAGCACCACGGCGGATGCCAAAAACAGTCCGCTGAGCACAATGAGAATCTTCCATAGCGTCGGCCAAATTTTTGACCGGCGAATGGCCAAGGTCGTCACAATCATACAGACCATACCAACGCCGATCCAGACCAGCTGTTTCATCGCTACGCTGGGAGAAATCCGGAACTGGATGATCAGCCCTACGGACACCAAAAAGTTGGCGATGACCAGTACCGTACGGTCACAATTCGGGAAAAATACCGACAGTATAAAATACTGAAAGATCAGCAGCAGCACCGTAGCCGCCATGGCAACCAGGGAAAGCGGATCAAACGTTTCGCTGTTCATGATCAAGATGGCAAAGGCGCTGATATCAAACAGTATCATCATAAAGACCACGCCTGTCAGGCTGGGTCTGCGTTTACGGCTTCTAGACATCCTACGCCTCCTCTGTGTAAAGGTTTAGTCTTAAGCTTGTATTGCCAAGCGTCAGTACGTCGCCATCATAAACCTCTTCCCCTTTTTCCGCTGGCTTTCCGTTGATCATGACCTCCGCGTGCCCCAAAGGCGAAATATATGCTTGGCCTCTGGCCATATACAAAACAGCATGGCGCTTTGCCACGGCCTCATCCTCTACGCACACATCACAGAGCCGATGGCTTCCAATGGTGTTCTCCCACTTCAAACCATACCGCTGCGTGGGCGGCTTCAATCGATTTTTCGTTGTCTTTTGCTGTATGACCAGTTCCCCGAAGATCTGTCCCGGCCCGTAGTTGAGCATCTCCTTGCGGAAAGAATATTCCGATAGGGAATTGTCGATCAATCGTATCAGAATATAAAGTGTAATCAACAAAAACCAGAACCTGGATATGTCGGTCACAATGCTTATGACTGTATCGGTCAAATGCCAACACGCTCCTTTCCGGTAGTTATGCCCTATTATAGGCGAGGGGGCATGAATATGCAAACGGCTCCGTGTTCACCAGAGCTGCGCTCCGTTCATCGATAGATACTCCATCGCCATCCCAATGATCGCATTGATATGCCACCCATCCAGCGAATAAAAAATATTTTTCCCGCTGCGCCTGGATTTTACGATATGCTGGTTATTCAATACGCGCAAATGATTGGACACTGCCGGCTGAGACATTTCTAATAAATGGCACAGGTCCGTGACACACATCTCCCGTACGCTCAGTGCCTGCAAAAGCCGGAGCCTCGTACCGTCCGCAAACGTCTTGAAAAACTGCGCGGCCTGCTGGCTCATTCCGTAATCCATGACCAGCTGCCGCATTTGGCTCATTTTGCGTACGGGCTCTACCGTTTCCGATACAGCCTGCCTCCCCTCATGATGCTGTACGGCTTCCTGCTCGTATCCCCTGCTTTCCGAATTGTTCTCCACGATGCTTCCTTCCCCTCAATGATAATATATTTATTTATGCTGATATTATTATTTATACTGTTTCTTGTCAAGCATATAACAAAAAAAGCGCCTCTATACGGCGCTTTTTATTTCTCTACAATAAGTGTCCTCTGATATGATTGGCATATACCAATGCCACCAAAGAACTCCATACATCATAGAGCAAAAAGAAAGCATTGAGAATGATCGCCATCAGCCAAGCCGGTAAATTCGTAGCATAAGGGGTAAATACGGGCTGCGGCGCTAAAAAGATCGCCAATGCCAGCAGCAAATTGAACAGCATCATCTTGATGGCAAATACCATGATTTTGTCTCTGGATTCCTCCAAAGCAAACTTTAAGATGGGATACCACCCGCAAAACAGGAAGTATGGCATCATTCCATAGATGCCCCCCACCATAAACAACCCAAATATGCTTGTTGCTACATACACCCAAAATGCCTTGCCAAATTCCCCCTCAACGACAATGCACCCCAACAGAGAGCTGGCCAAAAACAGCATAACAATCGTCATAAAGCGCGGCATCAGAACCGAAACATATAAAAATAAGCAAATCATCATACCAAACATGCAAGCAAGCGCGGTATAACGACTGCCCTTTGCCTGTCTTTTCTTAACGCCCATACAGATACGAGACTCCTCTCCCCCTCAGCCTAACAATAGAACGGAAAAAACATACACGGCAACCCGCCGCCCCGGCACATGGATACCGAGCTGAGTGCGCACAGCGTGCTGCAGCAAAAAATATCCTGGTTTGTCACAGCTCTTCGCCGCCCGCCGCGGAATTGCGTGCCTCTTTTTTCAAATTGCTCTTTGTTTTGCCGATACTCTGCATTGGAAGGATCCATTTGCACAGCCTGCGTCAAATGGATGCGTGCGCTATCATACCGCCCGCTCTGCCAAAAGATCATCCCCATCAGAAAATGCCATTCCGCCGTGCGCTCCTGCACCTGCGTCAAAAACATTTCTGCACGCCGCCAATCTCCCATTTGCAGCAGCATGCGCACATACTGGAAAATCTGTTCCTTGGTCGCATTCTGTCCCTGTCCAGCATAGCCCTGCTGGCCATAAGCACCCCCATAGCCGGCTCCGCCCTGCTGGCCAAAGTTCGGCGTTACATTCTTCCCTGTAAGCATATCATACGCGGCGTTGATTTCCTTCATCTTTTCCACCGCTTCATCGTGCTTTGGCGTATTTTGGTATTGATCCGGATGCCATTTTTTTACTAAGCTCCGATATGCCTTTTTGATTTCCTCTTCACTGGCCCCTGGTTTTACGCCCAGTACATCATACGGGTTCAGCGCTTTCTCCTCCTCTATCCAAGGCTGCCTGTGTTTTCTCCGGCAGCGCACAAACTAACATATGCTCTATAATGCCCGCAGACTGCCTGCCAGGATTCAGCTGCTCGATACAGAGATCCGCCTCGCCCAAAGTATGCCAAAGCGAAAACTCCATTGCTTCCTGCGCCTCTGCTAGGCCATGGTATCGGTTTACCAAAACATTATACTGCTTGTCATAGATATCCTGTTCAAAATCATTCATTGCATCTTGAAGATAGATCCAACGGCCGATATTATAGAAAAATCGGCCCAGCGGCCCCTTTTTATCCGCGCCGGGCGCTGCTACCGTCTGCAGCAGCACGGCAAAGGTATCTGCAGTCGCATCTACATCCTCGCTGTTTGCCTTCTGCAACGCATCCAGCAATGACAATTGATGCCGGATCGTATCATCAATCTGCGGCATTTTTTTACGAATCCTTCTCACTTTTGGCTTAAACGCATGTCTCATGACGCGGATCATCCGCCCGGCGCCGTCGTTGATCTTATCGCATAAATCATAATAGGCCAAAAGCGTATTGACATCAGCCGCATAGCGCGTCTCTTCAGATAAAATCATTTTTACCTTCTTATACGGCTTTACCGGGCAGCGTCTTGTACAAACAGCTTGTGCCGGCCCGCATCCGGACTGGACTGTCGCCAAAAAAGCACATTCATAGCTTAGCGCCATGCGCGCCGGCCAGCCCATTTGTTTACATGTCCCGCAATAGAAGGCTCGGAAGGTGGCCTGATCCTCTGTTTCCATCTCCGATTCTATCGGCGATATATACCCAAACACGGCGCACCTCCTGAAAATATATTGTAACATGCTCGTTTTGAATTTTCCACTAAAGCCTGTGTTTTCTTATACAACCATTAGATTGTCATTTTCCTGCCATTTTCCAAAAAGAAAAAGCCATGGGATGCATATACGCCCCATAGCTTTTACTCCGTCCTTCTCTACAGCAACAATCCGCCTGTCATATCCACGATGCTGCCGATAGCCAGCTTGCATTTTTCGCTGGCAAGCATGGCGACCATTACGCCGATGTCTTCCGGCATACCGAATTGCTGTGTCGGCAGGCGCTTTCTTCTGATCTCCATCGCCTCAAAATCCGTTTCAAACATCTTATCTGTACGGCTGTTTCTCACAAATCCCGGCAGCACACCATTGACGCGGATCCCATCCCCGATGACCTCTCCGGCCAATGCCTTTGTGAAGCCCAGGCCGCCCGCCTTGCTGGCGTTATAGGCCGTCCGCCCTTTGGTCGTAGAGGACACTGCTGCTTTG
>CAJLPK010000042.1 GCA_905208455.1 uncultured Bacillota bacterium | reverse complement strand
CGTCCCCAAACAATACGTTGCACTGCGGATCGAATGCACCGCCGTCAAAAAACGCCTGCACGGTGCTCCGGCGCCGCTCCAAAGCGCTGCCACGCTCCAGCACCACCGGCGCATACCCCTGCCTTGCCAGCATCAGCGCCGCAAACAGCCCGCAGGGCCCGGCCCCGATGACGACAGGGCGAGCCTGCATCCGTTTTGTACCCGGCACAAGCGGGCTGGCCTTTTTCTCCTCGACCGGCTTCCAATCCGGTTTGGCCCTTACGCCTTTGCGCACAGAAACCGCCAGCGCCGCTTGGAAGCAAACGCCGCCCTTGCGTGCGTCTATGCTTTGCTTTGTGATCTCCACTGACTCGATTTGCCCGGGGGCAAGCCCCATCGCCTTGGCTGCCAAAGGCATGAGCGCCTCTTTTGTTTGCTCCAACTCCCATTTTACCTGTACCATGTATCGTTTCTGCATGGCCGCCTCCTGTAAAAAGAGCCGGTCTCCCGGCTCTTTGTGTCCTGTGCATTGTGCTTAGCGCTTATCCTCCCGGCACGTCGATGAGCTCTACGGTCAGCTGTATTTTGTCCGTGGTGATGAGCGTCACGCCGCTTGGCAGCGACAGCTCCACATCAAAGCTCGTCGTTTGGCTGATGCCGCGGAGCCGTATCTTTTTGATGGTCACCTTGGTAACATCCTCCAGCACAGCCTTATCCCCCACCAGCGTCACCTGGGAGGGCGTACTGTATACGGCCTGGATCTGTTTGCCGTCTGCAATATCCCCTGCGTCCTCAAAGCAGGCGCTGGCCGATACATCAATGGGCACGGTCTTTTGCGATTTAATCTCCATATTCACCATGATGGAAGGCAGCTCGCCGACAAAGGTGCCGTCCGTGACTGCGCTGCCGTCCGCGTCGCGCAGCTCTACGGTATACGACTGCTCTACCGATTCAGTGACCTTGGACAGATCCATCACGCATACGCCTTTGCTGACCCGCTCCACATCGGTCTTGGCCCCTGTGATCTGAATGGTTTTCTGGCTGAGCTCCGGCTCCTCGTGGTAAAGGTCTGCCGCCAGCTCGCCCTGGTATTCCACCGAAACAGGCACGGTATTGGAAATCAATTCATCCACCTCCACCTGGATGGTAGACGGCTCTATGCGCGCCACCTCGCCCGTTGGGGTCGTCGCGGTCAGATGGATGTCGTATGTGCCCTTGGCCTTGATTTTCGTCAGATCCGCCGTAACCGTCACGGTTTGGTTGGTCAACTGGCCCATTTCGCTAACGCGCGCCTCCACGCCGACCGTCGCCTTGCCGAATACATCGTTGAAATCGCCGCGTACCACCAGGCCGGAAGCCTCCAGCTGCTCATAGCCATTGGCCTGGATGGCAATATCCTTGACATTGCGCAGGCGGGTCGGGTCTGTGGCGGAAATCACATAGCTCCACAGCAAAACAGCAAAGAACAGCGCAATGATCTTCAGCCAGGTATTGTGTTTTAATTTTTGTATCACGGAGTTCATTGCGGTTTTTTCCTCCGATGTTTCATCTTAGCAAAAATGCGGTTTCTTTCCGTGCCGTCCTTGGCCTCCTCTCCGCCGAACAGCAGCCGGCGGATGCCGCCTGCGGAAAGGTTGCGGATCAGCCGCCCCTCTACCACTGCGGAGATCTGCCCCGTTTCCTCCGAAACGATGAACACCACCGCATCGGATATTTCAGACAGGCCGATGCCGGCCCTGTGGCGGGTCCCCAGCTCCTGCGGCAGGTCCTGCCGGCTGGTCAGCGGCAGAAAGCAGCTGGCCGCCAGGATGGTATCGCCCTCTATGATCATCGCGCCGTCATGCAGCGCCGTCCCCGTCTTAAAAATCGTTTCGATCAGCGGCGCAGATACGCGCCCGTTGATCTGTGTGCCTGTCTCAATGATATCCCCCAGCGCTACCTTCCGCTGAATGGCAATCAGGGCGCCTACATGCTGCTTGCTCATATTCAGCATGGCGCGGATCAGCTCTCCGCTGGTCTCCATCCCCTCGTGGGTCTGAAGGGAATCCAAAAACTTGCCGCGCCCGATCTGCTCCAGCCCCCGGCGTATTTCCGGCTGAAACAGCACAATGAGCACCAGCGCGCCTGCATTGATCAAATAGTTGAATATCCAAGTGACAGCCTGAAGCCGAAACAGCTCTGTCAGCCTCGATGCAACGAAAACCAGGCCGATGCCCTTCAAAACCTGCATCGCCCTGCTGCGGCTGGCCAGCTTTAATAGGTAGTAGATCATGACAGCCACGAGCAGGATGTCCAGCGCATCGATCAAATCAAACCGGGATATGCTGGCCAATATGCCGTCAAAAAAAGTCTGCACGTTGTCATCTCCTCTGCCTAGGGCAATTCTTGGTTAGTCCTGTTCTTCCTCCTGTACGGCCCGCTCTACGGCGCCCAGCTTGCCCTCGTCTAACGAGGCTTTGACAAGGTTGGCCTGCTTAAACAGCGCAGGATCGTTGAGCGGCTTTCCCTCTTTCAAAAGGGCCGCGCCCATTTCATCCAGTTTTTTCCGCATCTGTTCGGTTTGCTTTGAAGTTTCGGTATGCTCTATCACCTGGGAGCTGCTCTCCTTGTTTATGTCTTTATCGCTCATCTCCAAACGCCCCTTTCTCTTTTATGCTTTTCCATTGTAACATAAATCCCCCGTTTTATTAACCGCCGCGCACCGAAATCTTGCATTTCACTAAAACTTTTCATAGCATCCGTTTGTCCATTGCCGGGGAAATCTGTCGAAGCCTCCTTGCCGCCCGGTCCTTTCCCCGGGCTGTTTGCTCCTATTTGCCGGCTGGCAAAAATAAGCGGCGCATTTTGTCCATAAGCAAAAAAGCGGAGGGGTTCCTCCGCTCTTTCCACGCTCACAGCATGATCATCCAGGCCAGCAGCGCTGCATCCGCCAGGCACAAGGCCGTAAGTATCCATCCTGCCCCGGGATTTTTCATCCGAAATTGCCTAACTGCGTACCCGCCGCAATACCCGATCATTCCTAAGCTGACCAAAACCGCGATCATCGTTCCTCTCCTAACGCCGGACGGTACAGCGCTACGTATACGCTGGGCGTTACCGTCACCTGTAATTGTTTTCTTTTTTCCGGCCATTGATATGCCGTCCATGCCTGCTGTGTTTTGAAGTTTTTCGCAGCTGCCCTTCCCACGCTGTATCCATCTACGCCCCATGCTTCAAACGCTGCGCTGAGCTCTGTGAGATCCTCCTGCAGGCGCTGCTGCACATAGGCCGCAATCTCCTCTTTTTTGGCCAGCGTCTCATAATTTTCCGTGCCTGCATACGCCACCAAAAAGGCGTTCAGCGGCACTTCGATTTGCGCGCTGGGGATTTCGCCCTCGGTGTTTACCGTTGTCTTTACAGGGCCTGCCTGCTTTAATTCCAGCGTCAGCATCCCTTCCCCAAAGGGGTTGGGCAGGCTGATCTCCCCATGCCCGAACTGCCCGGTCGCCATGCACCATACACGGGTCTGCTCCCCTGTCAGCGTGCCCACCATCCGGTCATCATAAAACACGGCGGATCCGATCAGCTCGCTTTTGATGCTGCTGTCCACCATGGTATAGCCGGGCAGCTCGGAAATGGCGGAGCCGCTGTTGGGCTGCTTGGCCTCCTCGCTCTGCATGCCCAGCGCCACAACGGCAGCGCCGCGCTGCTCATACAGCGAATCGTAAAACATATCCAGCGTATAATTCGGGAAGATCCCGCTGTCGCCCGCCTCGCTGATGATGCTTTGCTGCAGCTGCATCAAGTTTAGGTCCTCGTCGCTTTGCAGGGACTGCACAAACTTTTTCGCCGTATCCTGCGCCACGATGACCATGGCCCCCTTGCGCACCTGCGGCATGCGCATCATAGGGTCTATGATCTGGCTGACGCCCTCTTCCGCCAGTTCGCGCCCGATCACCAAAAAATTCAGATGGGTAAAATCCACGCGGTACGGTGTGTTTGCGTTGAGCAGGGCCACCGCATCCGACAGCCCCTCCGCCTGGCATACGATGGTGCGGAAGGCGGGCGAATCCTCCTCTGCCAGCACCGGAAGCTGAAAGGAGATCTCATAGGTCTTTTCCGTGCCCTTGTCCACGCCTAGGGAAAGAATAAAGGACGTATCATCAATTTCCTTGGCATCCGCACAGCCGGTCAGCATGCCTGCCGCCAACAGCAGGCAAAGCAACAATGCGATCCCTTTTTTCATGGCTCCAACCTCCGAATTTTAGCCACCAGCCATAGAATGGCCAGCAGCCCCGGCGTTATCACGGCGCTGAACGCCACCAGGTAATTGGCTGTCATCGCCAGCGCTCCATGGATCATGAGTATCGACACAATCAAAATCAGGGCGGACAGCCCCGCGATGATGGGGCGCTGGTCCCTGGCCCCTATCACCTGCCCAATGCCCTGCGAAGCGATCTGCAGGGCAAAGGCGCCGGATACAAAGGTGCTGATAGACCAGCAGAAGAAAAACAGCGGGCCCAGCCTTTGCAAAAAACGCCCCAGGTCTATGTTGGAGGCAATGGTATACAGCGGCGATACCGTGTTTTGGTACGCGCTGGTGCCCATGGATGCCGTCATGCACAGCATGATGGCGCTGAGCAGCACAGAGCTGAATACCAGCGCCCAGAGGCTGGCTCTCACGGTGGGCCTTTGCATCTGCGTTTCCTGGCTCCAAAACCACACGCACAGCACCGTCCAAAACGCGGTGGACAGCATCAGCCCCGCCCGTACCGTGCTCCCCAGGCCCGCACCCAGCACGGGGCTTACGTTGCTCCAATCCATATTCGGCAAATTGGCCCCCACCAGCACCAGCAGCGCGATGAAGGGGATGCCCCAGACCAGCCGCGCCGAGCGCGCGATGCAAACCGCGCCGCCAAAGGCGATCAGGCACATTGGCGCCACGTACAGCAGCGCCGTTTGGGAAATATCCGTCAGCGGGAAAAAATAATACCGTGTAACCGAGATCATCTTTCCCACTGAGATAGCCATCAGCATTGTCAGCCAAACGCCCCACAGCACGATGACGGCACGGCCCAGGCCCTTTCCAAATATGCGCTGTATACAGGCAGTCGGCCCGCCGTACACGCTGAGCTTTTTCGCCAAAAGCAGCATCAACAGGCCCACGGGCAGCGCAATCAGCGGCATCATCCAGGCGCTCTGTCCCGGCTGGCTTACAAATGTCACGGGGTCCAAAAACACCAGCCGCCCGATCAGGCTCACCAGCACGCTGGCCCATATCTCTTTTGCACCAATCCTTCCTTTCATCGCCGCTGCCCCATATTCACAGCATCCGGCGCATCCTGCTGTTTTTTCCTTCCCTTGAAGATCAGATCGGTCGCATGCCTGGTCGCCGGCGCAAAGGCGGCAAAGAAGGGGACGCCGAAGGAATCCAGCGTGCAAAGATACGCCATCAGCACCGCCCATCCTGCTGCAATGCCGATCAGCCCCGCTACCGCGCCCAGCGCCAGAAACGCAAAGCGCAGGATATACAGCGCCATCTGCAGCCCGTAATCGGGGATGGCAAAGCTGCTCAGCACCGTCAGCGCAATGACAATGAGCACCACAGGGCTGACCACATTGCTCATCACAAGCGCCTCGCCCAGCACAATGCCGCCTACAATGCCCAGCTGCTGGTTGATGCCGCCCTGCACACGGATGGAGGCTTCGCGCACCAGTTCAAACAGAACCGTCGTCAGCACAATTTCCGCTACCACCGGCAGCCCTACCATTTTCCGCAGCGTTAAGGTAGAGATCATAAACGCTGTGGGCAGCACCTCCTGATGAAAGGTGACCAAGGCGATATACAGCCCCGGCAGCAAGACGGTAATCATCATCGCCAGCACACGCACAAGGCGCTCTGTGGTCGCCACGGCAGGGCGCAGGTAATGATCCTCGCTGGTATGCATCAGGCCGAAAAACGTGATGGGCACCACCAGCGCATACGGCGCGCCGTCACAGATCAGCGCGATGTGCCCCTGCATGACAAACGCCGCTGTCCGGTCCGGCCGCTCGGTTTGCAGCGCTTGGGGAAACAGGCTGTATTTTCTTCTCTCAAAAATGCGCGCTACCGAGTATTCGCCTAATACAAAGCCTTTTTGCTTTTGCGCCTCCAGCAGCTTTTGCTTGACCTTGGCCAATAGCTTTGGGTCCACCATGCCCTCGCGGTACAGCAGCGCGCCGCGCAGGCCGTTGTCTCCGCCGATGGGAATGAATTTGGTGCAAAGGTCCGGGGTGCGCGCGATGTTGCGCACCAGGTTGACATTGGCGCGGATATCCTCCACAAATCCCTGGTGCGGGCCATGCACGACCTTTTCATTCTGCGGGGTGGATACGCTGCGGCGCTCTGTCATGCGCACATCCAGCATGGCAAATTTCTTTTCTCCCTCCACGATGAAAAAAATCAGCCCGTTGACAATGCCGTCCACCACCACGGAGGGGTCTGTCTCCTCCTTGACGCCGTTGAGCGGCACGACCTCCTCCAGCGCCTGCGTCAAAGAGGTGCACCCGCTGGTCATCAAGGGCCGCATGACGATCTCCCCCGTCATATCCTTATTGGTCAGCCCGTCCATCAGCGCTAAAAACACCCGTTTTTCTCCCGCCTTGAAAATGCGCAGGATTAGGTCGTCGTTCTGCCCATTGCCGAAAATGCGGCGGATCTGCGCCTGCATATCCTCCAGCTTTTTGGAAAGCGTAAAGGGCGGGTACTGCGCCTTTTGGTCCTTGGCGCGTCGGTGGGATTCCTGCGGCGCTTCGTGCTGCTCTTCCGGGCTTTCCCCCAGCACAAACGGCTCCGGCGGATCATACGACAATATTTTTTTCAGATAGGATAACATGCAACCGCTCCTGACATTGACAATTTCTACATGCTAGTATGTCCGCCGGCTACGGCCTTTACTCAAAAAACATTTTGTTGGGCCTGTCCTCTACCCATGGTATAATGAAAAAAACAACAGGGGCATCCCCTGCAAGAAAGAAGGTATTCGTATGCTGAAAAACATTCCCCCCATTCTTTCCCCTGACCTTTTGTACGTGCTGGCCAATATGGGGCATGGGGATGAAATCATCATTGCCGATGGCAATTTCCCCGCCGACTCCTCCACCAGCCGCCTCATCCGCTGCGAC
The DNA here is from genome assembly GCA_905208455.1 of uncultured Bacillota bacterium. Lineage (GTDB taxonomy): Bacteria > Bacillota > Clostridia > Christensenellales > QAND01 > UMGS1975. The sequence continues at coordinate 7,045 of CAJLPK010000042.1, read as the reverse complement.
GGGCATGGCGTACCGGAGGTATTGAAGGCCGTGCTGCAGCTTTTGCCCTTGGATGATTTTGTGGACCATCCCGCCACGCTGATGAAGGTGGTGCCCGGCAAGTTTGACCAAACGCCGCCGATTTGGGCGGAATACCGCCGGATTTTGGACGAAAGCGGAGAACCATACAACGATTTTGAATATATGGAGCGGTTTGATTTTTACGAACGCGCCAAGCACGCCTATGCCATCGTAGCGACCAGCGAAACCTCGCTGTTTGCCAACATCATCCTGAAAAAAGGCACCGTGCGCCTGTAACGCAGCGGCAAAGGCCCGTCGAACGCGGGCCTTTTGTTCTCTTTTCCACCGGGCCGCCGGGGGCAGGCCGTAATGCGAATCATGCCCCGGCAGGCCGCTTTTCCCGCGGAAGGCTTTTCCCATGCAAAAAATCTTCTTTTTCGATATAGACGGCACCTTGGCAAGGCACGGGCAGGTTCCGCCCGGCAACCTCGAGGCGCTTCGCCTGCTAAAACAGGCCGGGCACCTTACTTTTCTTTGTACCGGGCGTCCTGTGTTTTACGCTGAAGCGCTGTTCGGTTCGCTTGTCAGCGGCTGCATCGCCTGCAACGGGCGGTACCTTTCCTGCCAGGGGCGCAGGCTGCATGCGCTGCCGCTGTCCGGCAGCGCGCTGGCTTCCTATTGCCGGGCCATCGACGCGCTCTCTGCCGGCGCCCTGTTTCTTTCCGAGCACGCCGCCTATGCCTACCACCTCAGCCGCGCCCAGCTTTGCTCTGTACAGGCGGAATACAGCCCGGCCCGCATCCGCCCTTATCCTCCCGCTCAGGGCAGCGTTTACGCCTTTGACTTATACTATGCCGATACGGCACAGCGCAGCGCCTTGTGCCGTGCCTTTGAAGGGCGCTTGGTCATCAACGACCACGGCGGCAGCGGGTCTTGCGACTGCTCTACCGCCGAGTGGGACAAGGGCAGCGCCATACGATACCTGCTTTCGCATTTCGGCATAGAGAAAGCGGACGCCTACGCTTTTGGCGACGGCTGCAATGATGAGGCCATGTTCCGCGAGGCGGGGCACGGCATCGCCATGGGCAATGCCGTAGACGCGCTGAAGGCCCGGGCCTCGTATATCACCGATTCGTTGGAAAACGACGGCATCCTCCACGCCCTGTATCATGAGGGGGTTCTCTAAGGCGCTTTCCTTTCTTTACAAACCCATTTTGCCTCTGTATAATAGTAAAAGATTGGGCAAAATCGGGTTAGGAGGATCGCATATCCATGAAAAAAGCAGCGGTTTGCCTGTGCTTGCTCCTCTGCCTGGCGTTGGCCTGTGCCTGCAGCGGGGCGCCTACCCTGGTGGGGACCTGGCAGCACGAGGCAGCGCCGATTACCTATGAGTTTCGTGCAGACGGCACCTTGTCGCTGACAACGGAAAGCCGCCCGCCCATCGAGGGCACCTATACCGCAGAGGAGGCGTCAGCGCAGCTTACCATCGAGTATGACGGCTTTGAAACCGTCGTCTCCTACGTCTTGGAGGGCGATACGCTGACGTGTACCGATGTAAACGGCGCGGTGGTCACCTTGACCCGTGTACAATAAACTGTGAATCATGATGGGAGGATACCGATGAGATCTGTGAAGAAATTTTTCTTGGGCTTTACTGTGCTGTTTACCCTGGCGCTGTGCGTAGGCTGCGGCGGCGGCAACGAATTGGTCGGCCGGTACCAGGACAGCCTGGATGCCAACGTGGTGTATGAATTCCAAAAAGGCAATATGCTCGCCATTGAAACCGCCGGCGATACCATTGCCACTGGCTCCACCTATACCATCGACGAGGAAGCCAAGCGCCTGCACTTTGAGACCCAAGCGCCCGGCGGCGAAATCATCGCCCGTGACGCATCCTATTCCTATGATAAGGACAATAAGGTGCTCACCATCACCGGCGACGACGGCACGCAGCAGGTGATGACCAAAATCAACTAAGCCAACCAAAAAAGGACGTACGGTGTACGTCCTTTTTTTATGCCTTGTATCGATGCGCGCGGTAAACGCGGTGCATCAGCACCGCCATGCTTTTGCATGCTTCCGTTGTCCGCCTGCGCCAGCCCAGGCGCAAAAAGTAATCATCGGCCGTCGGCCGCGCTGCCCAGGCGGGCCGGTATTGCTCCAGCGGGCCCTGGTAATACAGGTACTCTGCAAACGCGTCGGCAAAATCCCTTGGCAGCACCACGCTTTTCACGCACAGACCCTTGGGCAATACGCCTGCCGTACGCAGGCACTGCGCCACAAACTGAGAACAGATCTCCGCCTTATACGCGCTTACCTCCCGCCCAAACGGCGCAAGAAGCGGTGCAAAAGCATTGTAAACATATTCCTCCTCATCAGCCTGCATACGCCAGATCCTGTCCGCCACGGCCCGGTACTGCGCTAAGGAAACCGGGATGCGGTATATGTGCACATACGTCTCTTCCTCGCCCTGCAGGGTAAGGCGGTCCGACGTTTCCTGCACGAACCCGCCCTTCAGCGGGCTTTGCAGCCGGTAACGCGCAAAGGAATACATCTGCGTCAGATCCGCCGTCAAGCTGAGGGAGCTATGGCTGAACGGGCTTTTTGTCACCCTGCGGATCATCTTGCCGATGCGCGTATGCGTCCGGCTGACCACCACATACAAGGAAAACTGCGGCCCGCTTTCGACCAGGCTGTTAGCGTACATCTTCCCAGAAAATGCCGAAGGCCCCCGGGCCAATATGAGTCCCTACCACGCAGCCGATCTGCGCGATGTCGATGCGCTTGGGCTTTACCTTGGCCTGCAGCAGCGCGATGAACCGCTGCGCCGGGCGGATGTCGGAGGAATAGCCGATGCCGATGCTCTGCTCGCTGATCGGCCGCCCGCAGTTTTCCGTGACATAATCCCGGATCCACTGCATGCCCTTTTGAAAGCTGCGCGCCTTATGGATCACTTCATTGGAGCCGTCCTTCATCACATGGATGATAGGCTTTATGTTCAATACGCCCGCCATTCTGGCGGCCAGCGGGCTGATGCGCCCGCCCTTTTTCAAATATTCTACGGTATCCAGCAAAATCAGCGTGCTCAGACGCGATACCCTGCTGCGGCAGGCGGCCGCAATCTCCTCGTGCGTTTTCCCTGCCTGAATCATCTCCAGCGCATCCATCACCGGCATCCCGCTGCCCAGCGCCGCTGTCCGCGTATCAATGACATCGATCTTCCCTTCCACCATATCCTTGGCGATGAGCGCGCTTTGATACGACGCGCTGAGCTTGGAAGAGCAGGTAAAGCACAGCACCGAGTCGCCCGCCTGGCAATACGCTTCAAATACGCGCCGGTACTGCTCCGGCGAGGGAGCGGCTGTCACCGGCAGCTGCTCGCTTTGCGGCAGCAGCTGGAAAAACTGTTGGTTGGAAAGTTCGATCTTATCATCATAATTCATGCCGTTGATGGTTACTTTCAGCGGGATGATGGCGATTTTTTCTTCTATCTGCAGCTCCTGCGGGTAATCGCAGGTGGTATCTGCCACAATGCGGATCATTGCAATGTCCCTCTTTCTTATGGATCGCGGCGCGCCCACCGGGTATTTTGTTTTTTATTCTACTAGAGCCCATGGCAAAAGTAAAGCCGGCGCCCTGCAAATTTCTGTCAATTTTGTGTCACCAGCATTAAAATCCTTTGGCGCTCGGCCTTGCCCCGGGCCGCCCTACATCCTATGGCGCTTTCCCTTTGTCCTATGAATCCGCAAAAAAAGCGCCCCTTGCAGGGCGCCTTTTTCCCAAGGCATATTTTCCTTTACAGCTCCATCATCCGTGCCTGCAGCCGCGGCGCCGCTTTCATCATCACTGCATAGATCACAACAGACAGCACCAGCGAGAGGCCCATCGCTGCAATGACAAACACCGTCAGGTCGTTGATGAGAAAGACCAGGCCGATCATCACCGCCAGGTAAACCAGCTCCAGCAGCATGCCGTAGATGGTGTTGGTATTGCTCTTCATGGCGCGGCGTTCGCTGTCCCAATGCAGGCGCGGCCTTGCCATGTCGATGTAGATGCCCAGCAGCACGACCGGCGTGCTCAACAGCGAAATGCCGATGAACATCAGCACACAGACCCACCATGCCGCATGCCAGGCAAAGAAGAAGGCCACGCTCATCAGCAGCGCCGCCAGCACTGTGACGCTCATGGAAAACAGGATCTTGCCGCGCAGCTGCGCCGCCGCCGTAACGGGCAGCACCATCATCAGCCAGCTTGATTCCCCTTCCCGGGAATATACCGTCATCCCGCAGATATTCATCGCCGCAAAGAAATACCCGAGCGCTACCACAATCAGCATGAGAACCATCGTCACATCCTGCGGCAGGCTGGAAAGCAATTCGGCGGTGGAAGCGCCGCTCATCCCGACCTCCGACGCCACATCCTGCATCGGGATGGCGATCATCATCATGACCACCATCAGCGGCGCCATGATGACGGAAATCAACCCGTTCATCACATAGGTGGGAGAGCGCAGCACGCCCTTCCATTCCTTGCGGAATATCGCCCACAGCGGGCTGCCTTCCTTTTTGCCGGCGGCTTTGATGTCCACTTTTTTGCTGCGCACCGCCGTTTCCTCCTGGGCTGCTGCGCCGCGCTGATACAGATGCCCGGCCACCAAATAGCACAGTACAAAGCAGGCCGCGCACACCGCTGCAAACAGCAGCAGGTTGGCCAGCCCTGTGCCGCCGCCGTAGACCAGCGCGCCGGAGGCCCATTTGGCAGGCGGGAAAATGCTTGTCACAGCATCCAGCATGCCGCCGGACAAAAAGGCCATGATCTGCTCCGGAGATACATTCTGCATGGCGCTGCTCAGCATCTGCACCCCGATGATATAGACAAGCAGAAACACAATGCCTGCCGCGGTGGCAAATTTGTCCCTGTGCTTGGTAAACACGCTGACATGCATCAAAAGCGCCACCACCAGGTTTACCAGCGCAAACGGGATCATCGCACCCAGCAGCACGATGACCACGGCGGACAATACATATTGGATCGTTACCGGCGCATGCAGGGCGTAGATCACTGCGGCCGGCACCACAAACAGCGCATAGCTGGCCACCTCGCCAATGAGCGACGCGGTAAATTTGCTGGCAAATACCGTGCTCTGCTTGATGGGCAGCGACGCCAAAAATGCCGTATCCTTCGCATAATAGAGGGAAAATGCATACGGGATGCCAAAGATAAACACCACCAGCATGCCCGCCATGATGCTGATGGCCAGCAGCGTGTCATGGATGACATTGAGCATCACGACATCAAACAGCCAGTTCAGCAGCAGCATGTAGCCAGCCAGCAGGCCGCCGCCCACCAGCAGGAGTACCAAAAGCGACGCAATCGCCTTTCTCTTTTCCTTTGCGCTGCCCTTTAGCTGCGCCCTGAGCGTGGCAATGCCAAACGTCAGCTTTAACTGCAGCGCCGTCAGCCGCCAAAACTGCTTCATACCGCCGGCGCTCCTTCCGTATCCGTCAACTCCAGGAACAGCGTTTCCAGCGATTCGTCCTTGCCGTTTCGCAGCTCCTCCAGCGTCCCCACCGCAATGAGCCTGCCGCGGTTGATGATGGCGATCCTGTCGCACAGCTTTTCCGCCACCTCCAGCACGTGGGTAGAGAAAAACACCGTATTGCCCCGTTCACAGTGCGCCCGCATCTCCTGCTTTAGCAGGTGCGCGCTCTTGGGGTCCAGCCCCACCATCGGCTCATCCATGATCCACAGCTGCGGGTCGGGCAGCAGCGCCCCCGTCACCGCCAGCTTTTGGCGCATGCCGTGGGAATAGCTTTTGATCTGCGAGCCCGCCGCCTTTGTCAAATCGAACATCGTCAGATATTTTTCAATTTGCGCCTGCCGCTTTTCCTTAGAAATGCCGTACATATCCCCGATGAAATTCAGGTATTCCAGGCCCGTTAGCCTATCGTACACCTGATGGGAATCCGGCGCGTAGCCAAAGCAGCGCTTGGCCTCTACCGGCCGGGACTGTATATCATAGCCGTTGATTTTGACCTGCCCTTGGTCGGGCTGCAAAATGCCGGTCAGCATTTTGATGGTCGTCGTTTTGCCCGCGCCGTTGGGGCCGATAAAGCCGAATACCTCCCCGCGCTTTACATGCAGGTTGATATCGTCTACCGCCTTTACAGAGCTTTTGGCATAGCTTTTGCTCACATGTTCGATGGAGATCATATCCATACTCCTTTCCTTTTCCAAGGCCCGTTTGATTGGGTTAGATTATATCAATTCCCCTTGCCGAATACAAGCGACGCTCTGTTAACTTTCCCTCTTGTTTGTTTCCTATTGTTACCATTTCATCCGATCCCCTTGCCGCAGTTACATTTTTGGGTTTACGGCACAGGCAAAGCGTCGTACAATAAAAGCAAAGCACCCAAAGGGGCTTTATTCCAAAGCAAAGCGAGGCAATCCTATGGCGATCGTTGCGTTAGACCAAGGGACCACCAGCTCCCGTACCGTGATTTTTGATACCCATGGCATTCCCATCAGCCAGCAAAACCGCACCTATACCCAGCTTTTCCCCCAGCCGGGCTGGGTGGAGCATGACCCCAGCGAGATCCTCATGAGCCAGCTCTCCACCCTTCGGCAGGCGCTGGCGGCCGCCCAGATGCGCGCGCAGGATGTTTCGGTCCTCGGCATCACCAACCAGCGCGAGACCGTCATCGTCTGGGACAGCGAGACCGGGCGCCCCATCTACAACGCCATCGTGTGGCAATGCCGCCGTACGGCCGACGCCATGAAGCGGCTGCAGGAGGACGGCCTGGGCCCGATGATCGCCCAAAAGACCGGCCTGCCGCTGGACGCATATTTTTCCGCCAGCAAGCTGCAATGGATTTTGGACCACGTGCCGGATGCGCGCCAGATGGCCAAGGACGGCCGCCTTTTGTGCGGCACGGTGGACACCTGGCTTTTGTGGAACTTAACCGGCGGCAAAACGCACGCCACCGACCACACCAACGCCTCCCGTACCATGCTGTACAACCTGCATACCCATACCTGGGACCCA
>CAJLPK010000041.1 GCA_905208455.1 uncultured Bacillota bacterium | reverse complement strand
AGGAAACAGACCTCATGAGGAAACAGACCTCATGAGGAAACAGACCTCATGAGGAAACAGACCTCATGAGGAAACAGACCTCTGAGGATTTTTCGCATCGTAAGCTCAGAGGAGACAAAATCAGTATGCCTGCAAAGCCTTCTTTGAGTAAACGGGATATTATCAAAGGAGGCTTTTCTTGATGAAGAAAAGGGTTTGGAGCGTATTGCTGTGCTGTGTGCTGGCAATGGCCATGCTGCCGGCGGCTGTGTTTGCAGCGCCTGAAGCGGATATTTCCATCACAGACTGCGGCCCGTGGGGCGAGGCGCATCCCGGCTGGTTCAATCTGGGCTGGAAGTACAGCGAGGATTTTGGTACCGATGCCATTACCGCCATCCGCGTCGGCATGAAGGACAAATGGGGCCGCAGCATCGTGGAGTATACCGCCGATGCTGGGCAGGTGGCCTGGCAGAAGGACAATGGCTATATCACCGCCGGAAACCTGAGCAGCGCGCCGTTCTACAAAGAAAACAACGGCACCCCGCTGCCGGAGGGCAAGGATTTGGACTGGACGGTGAAAAAGGGCGAGGCGTTTGAAAAATGGCAGCCCGCCACGTTCTATGTAGAGGTAAAAACGGCGGACAAGACCTATTATAAGCAGGCCTCGTATGACGGCGGCTATCCGTGTGACCATGCCGTGACAAAGGCAGTGCCCGCCAAAGCGGCTACCTGCACCGAGGACGGCAATATCGCCTATTGGCAGTGCACCGCGGATGATTGCGGAAAAATCTTCCGCGATCAAGCGCTGACCAGTGAAATCACGCTGGAAGAGACCGTTGTAAAGGCGGCCCATAAGGCGGAAAAGGTAGAGGCCAAGGCGGCCACTGCCACCGAAGAAGGCAACATTGAATACTGGTATTGCGACGCTTGCGGCAAATACTTTGCCGACGAAGCGCTGACCCGGGAAATCTCCAAGGAAGATACCATCGTAGCGGCTGCGGGCGAAACGGCCCAGCCGACACAGACGCCGGCAGGCGAGGCGCAAGCCGAAGCGGCCCCGGCTTCCCCGGAAACCGGCGACAGCACCAATCTGCTGCCGTGGGCAGGCCTGATGCTGGCTGCAGCGCTGGGCGGCGCTGTGGTGCTGATGGTAGCGCAGAAGAAAAAAGCGCAGCGGTAAACAAGGCGCATAAAAAAGCAGAGGGAAGATCCCTCTGCTTTTTTTTAACGAAAAACGAGCGTTGCTTCGCCCGGGAAAACGCATACGCACCGGCCCGCCCGGCAAAGCCTCATCAAGCTCTTCAGCAGAGAGCCATGGTGCGTCCGGCAGCCGTAGAGGGCCCTGCGGCCTGTACGATGCAAAGAGGATGTTTTTCATAGCCAAGGCCGAAGGACAAGGATATGCCTGGAGCCCTCCCTTGCCCCTGTACAGGGGCAGAGAGCCCATGGTAAAGGCTTGCGGGGTGAGCAATGAGTCTGTGTTTTACGGACGCGGATGCCCATTACAGGCTGCGCCTGCCAAAGCTGCGTGCGCAGCGAGACGTACAGCCCCGGCCGCTGCGGCTCTTTCTCAAAAATCCGATTTGTTCCCTTGCCGTTTCCATGGGCCCCATCAAACGGACGGGGGCGTTATGCCCTGCCCCCGGCAGGCCAGAAGCTCTTTTGGCCTGCTCTATCAAAGCGACGGTTTTTGGCCCTGGAGGCCCTTTTGAGATGCAGCCCGGCGCGCGCCTCCTGCCGGAGGGCTTTCGGCTGCCAGCGTCTGCCGCAAAGGGCCGTCCTCCTGGGGGGCCTCAGGGAAAGGCCTTCCGTGTTCTTCCCGGCCATCGGGCGCGACCCCCGCCTGCGCAGGCAGAGAGAGCCAACGCTCACGCTTTACTCCTGCGCCCTTTGCTGCCTGGGGCAGCTTCTGCGCCCCGGCCTCAGCGCTCCGAAACATGTACCGCAAAAATATCATGCGGCATTTCCACGCCGCGGTAGTGCTTTACAAAGCCGCCGACACGGTGCATGCCGTTGCGCAGGGCCACGGCGCGGCTGGCGGCATTGGTATCGCGGATGATGGAATAGACCGTTTCAGCGCCCAGCGTATCAAAGGCATAATCACGGCATGCACGGGCCGCCTCGGTCGCATAGCCCTGGCGCCAGTAGGCCCGGCTGAATAGGTAGCCGACCTCCAGCACGGTACGGCCGTCCGCCTCCTGCCAGGTCAGCCCGCACTGGCCGATCATCTGCCCGGTTTCGCGCAGCACGACGGCCCAAAGCCCCAGCCCGTATTGCCGGTAACGCGCAAGCTGGCGGTCCAGCCAATCCTGCGCCTCCGCTTGGGTAAACGCGCCTTCATAGGCCTTCATCACGACCGGGTCGTACAGCATTTGGCACAGCGCCGGGAAATCCGCCTGCGTCATCTCCCGCAGCAGCAATCTGTCCGTTTGTATGCGTATCGGCATAGCGTATTCTCCTCCTATTTGGCTGCGCGGCGAACGCCCGCGCATCTCAATCCAGAGTTGCCTGGCTCAGGATATAAAATTCCTCCTGGCTGGGCATGTGCTTTTTCTCCATCGGGGGCAGGGCATCGTCGTACCGCTGCGCGTCCTCCTCCGAAATCTCCATCACGGGGCTGCCGCGGTATACCCAGGCCTGCCCGCCCAGCGCACAGGGCGCCAGCTCATAGACCAGCATCGCGGCGGGGAACCGCCCGTCCTCGGTGCATACGTTGTATTTTTTGCAGCTTTTGAACCCAAGCCCCACATAGTTGGCGGGGCTGCCAAAGATCACCGCCGCCTCATAGCCCAGGGCCCGCGCCTGCCGGAGCGAGTGGCGGATCAGCCGGGCGCCGTGCCCCTGCCGCTGATATGCCGGCGCAATGCAGACCGGCCCAAAGGTGACAATGCGTTTTTGGCAGCCGTCCTGCCCGGCCAGCGTGGCACGGGTATACATGATATTGCCGATGATGCGGCCGTCCAGCTCCAAAACAAAGGCGAGCTCTGGGATAAAATCCGCATGCCCGCGCATGATGTGCACCAGATAATGCTCTACACAGCCCGGGATATAGAGATTGTAAAAGGCCGCCCGCGTCAGAGCCTCCACCTGCTGGTAGTCGGCCGGTTGCTCTGTCCGGATACAAGGTGTTTTGTGCATAGTAAGCGCCTCCGCCCTCCTGTTTTTTCCGCCGCTTTGGCCCAGACCTGGCCCAAAAGACGGATTTGGGAATACTATCATAGCACAAAACCGCCGGGTGCGGACCGGGCAACGCCCGCTGAGCCGGCTTTTTCAGGAATTTTTGCGATTTTTCTATGCTTTGTAACTTTTCTTTTTTGCAATATGTGGTATACTTTACATTGGTAAAATTGAGACATTAAATAAGGAGGACTTTTCATATGTCACAGATCGTGGATGTACATGCAAGAGAAATTTTAGACTCCAGGGGCAACCCCACCATTGAAGTAGAGGTTACCACTGCCAGCGGTTATTTCGGCCGCGCCATGGTGCCCAGCGGCGCCTCCACCGGCGAACGCGAAGCGCTGGAGCTGCGCGACGGCGATAAATCCCGTTACCTCGGCAAGGGCGTGCAAAAGGCCGTGGACAACGTGAACAACGTGCTGGCGGACGTCGTCAAGGGCATGGACGTGACCTGCCAGGCCGCCATTGACAAGGCCTTGATCGAAGCGGACGGCACCAAGGACAAGTCCAAGTACGGCGCCAACGCCATCCTGGGCATTTCTCTGGCTGTGGCTCATGCGGCTGCGGACGTATACGGCCTGCCGCTGTACCGCTATCTGGGCGGCATCAATGCCAAGACTCTGCCGGTGCCGATGATGAACGTATTGAACGGCGGCAGCCACGCGGATTCCTCTGTGGATTTCCAGGAATTCATGATCATGCCGGTCGGCGCCAAGAGCGTGAAGGAAGCCATCCGCATGGGCGCGGAGACCTTCCATGCCTTGAAGAGCGTTTTGAAGAAAAAAGGCCAGGTCACCGCTGTGGGCGACGAGGGCGGCTTTGCGCCTAACCTGGAAGACAACGAAGCGCCGCTCAAGTGCATCATGGAAGCCATTGAGGCGGCAGGCTACAAGCCGGGCGAAGAGATCTGCATTGCGATGGACGTCGCTGCCAGCGAATTCTACAATGCGGAAACCGGCATGTATGAATTGAAGAAATCCGGCCAGGGCAACAAGACCACCGACGAGATGATCGCCTGGTTCGATGAGCTGGTGGAAAAATACCCCATCATCTCCATCGAGGACGGCCTGGGCGAACGCGATTGGGACGGCTGGAAGAAGCTGACCGAGCACCTCGGCAAGAAGATCCAGCTCGTGGGCGACGACCTGTTTGTTACCAATCCTGAGATCCTCCAGGAGGGCATCGACAAGGATACCGCCAACGCCATCCTCATCAAGGTCAACCAGATCGGCACCCTGACCGAAACCTTCGACGCGATGGAGCTGGCCAAAAAGCACGGCTACACGGCGGTTGTTTCCCATCGCTCCGGCGAAACCGAGGACACCACCATCGCAGACATCGCCGTGGCGTTCAACGCAGGCCAGATCAAGACCGGCTCTATGTCCAGAACGGACCGTATTGCCAAGTACAACCAGCTGATCCGCATCGAGGAAGAGCTGGGCGATGTGGCTGTGTTCCCGGGCAAATCCGCGTTCTACAACATCTACAAGCACTAAGCCGAAGCTTTTGGCTGAAAAAAGGCCCCCTTTGGGGCCTTTTTTGTTTGCCTGCAAAAAACGCCGCCCCCGCCAAACGCCGGGCGGCAGGGCCAAGGACGCCCCCGCGCCACGACGATAGGCCCCGCGCCAGCCCCCGGCCGGAAAAGCCTGCGGCGGCTTCGCCGCCATAGCAAAATATGGGAAGAACAGCCCCCCGGCCCATCCCCGGGGCGCCGTGGTGCGACTTTGCCCCAAAGCCTTGGCCGGAAACGCCTGCGGCGACTGCGCCGCCAGGTATGAAATGCCGCCTTGGTTCATGCCCTCAAAGGGGAGGTGGTGCCGGGTGGCACGTACCAAAAAGCAAGCCAAACCAAACCGAAAACCGCATTGGATGGATCTGCCCATAGAGCTTCGGGTCGGACAGCCCCGCGTAACGCTGGTGGGCAGCGGCCCGGTGTTTGTGGAAAACCACGGCGGCCTGCTTGCCTATACGACAAAGCGCATCCAATTTCAAACCGGAGAGGGGCTTTTGACCATCACCGGCACACGCCTGACATTAGACTGTATGGCCAGCGGCGCCGTGCGCATCGGCGGACGCGTCCTGGCCATTGCGCTGGAAGGAGGGGAACAGCCCGATGCGTAATCTTTGGCAGCTTTTCCTCGGCTATGGCGAGGTGGAGCTCAAAGGCATGGGCCTGGAACGCGCCCTGACCCAGTTGGAACGCGCAGGCGTCACGCTCTGGCATATCCGCCGGGTAGACCGGCTGACCATCACCTGCCGCGTGCCCATGCAGCAAAAGCGCTTGTGCAGAAAAGCCGCGGCAGAGCTATCCTGCCAGGCGGCCTGGCGCAGTGAGCATGGCTTGCCCGGCTTTGTGCATCACTTGCTCCAGCGCCGCGTCCTCATGGCCGGCCTGGCGCTGCTGGTGGTGGGCAGCCTGGTTTCCGTACAGTTTGTTTGGCGGGTAGAGATCAAGGGCGTGGACGACCCGCAGCGCATCCAGGAGATCCGCCAGCTCATCGACGACAACGGCTACGGCCCGGGCACATGGTGGCATACCCTGGAGCTCAAAGAAATAGAGCGTCAGTTGATTTTGCAAATGCCGGATGCCGCCGGCCTGGTCGCCAACCGTACCGGCACGACGCTGGAGCTGGAGGTCATCCCTGCCGTGCCTGCCCCCGAGCTGTTTACCCCCGGCGAGCCGTGCGATATTGTCGCCAAGGAGGACGGCGTCATCCTTTCCGTGACCGCGCTGGAGGGCGTTGCCAAGGTGCAGGCCGGGCAAACGGTGAAAAAGGGCGATGTGCTCATCTCCGGCAATATCATCCGTGAGGAAGGGGAGAACCGTGCCGTACAGGCCCGCGGCGAAGTCATGGCCACCGTCAATATCACGGGCAGCCATACCGTTCCTATGGTCACAGAAGAGCCCGTCCCGCAGGGCGACGCCTACACCACCCGCGTTTTGCAGTTGGCTGGCTGGCAGGTGCCGCTGGAAAGTGCGCCTGCGGAGGGGGACGCCATGCTGCTGGAAACCCGGGTAACGCAGCTCAGCGGGCTGTATCTGCCTGCGCGGGTCATCACGCAGCGCTGGCAGCCGGTCGCGGTGCAGACCGCCCCGCGCGCCTTTGCCGAGGCGGAGCAGGCCGCCGCCGAAATCGCCGCAAAAAATGCCGAGGCCCAGCTATCCGAAGGGGAACAGGCGAACAATGTCGTCCTGCAGACCAACCTCAATGAGGATGGATCTCAGATGACGGTATATGCCATCCTGCAGGTAGAGCGGCAGATTGGCGAGCCGGGCGCGCTGGCCCCTGTGCCCTCGCAGACACCGGCCGGCACGTAGGGCAGCAGGGCGGGCCGTACCGCCCCCGGGGCAGGAAGGCTGCTGTGCATACAAGGCACGGCAGGACGGGAAGAGGGGAACATCCCCTATAAATATTTTTTGGAAACCATTGACAGTATCCGAAACCTGTGATATTCTATCAGCAGTTAGTAAACACTAACCAAAAAATGATTCCATACGGGCTGTGCCCGTTCCTTTTTTCCACCATAGTTAGTATATACTAACCAAAAGATTGTTGAGCGAGGTGCATCGTGAGTGTAGTCATCGTGGGCGGCAATGAGCGTATGGCCGCCCAATATGAAGAGATTTGCCGATGTTATGGCTGCAAGGCCAAGGTGTTTTGCAAGGAAAGCGGTTCGTTGAAGCGCAAAATGGGCGTGCCGGATCTGCTGATCCTCTTCACCAATACCGTGTCGCATAAGATGGTCATTTCCGCTGTGGGCGAGGCGAAAAAGAACCGCATCCCCGTAGCGAGGACTCATTCCGCCTCCAGCGCGGCGCTGCATCGCCTGCTGCAAGACCATGTAGGGCAGGCGCAAAATGCTTGAGGCGCTGCTGGCCCGCCATGCGGCGCCAACGCTGGCCGGGCTGAAAACCGCGAACCTGTTTACCGTGCGCTATGTCTCCTATCATGCGCTGAGGGAGCAGGTGGCGGCAGTGCATACAAAGCTGTGCAAAAAGGGCGTATGCGTATGGCTGCTGGGGGTATCCTGCGGGCGGGCGATGGTATATGTCTGCCGGCCGCACCGCTTGCAGCAAGACCTATCCGCACAGGACAGCCGCGGCATATTGCGCGCCTGCGGGTACCGCAGCACGTCGGTGCAAAGCTGCCTGATGCGCTTAAAGCGCCGCCTTGCGCAGTCCGCGCAGTTCCCGCACGAAATCGGCTTGTTTTTGGGCTATCCGCCCTGTGATGTGCTGGGCTTTCTGCACGATGCCGGCAGGCACAGCAAGCTCAGCGGATACTGGCAGGTGTATGGCGATGAGCAGGCGGCGCTGGCGCTGTTTGCCAAGTATAAAAAGTGCGCCGATGTTTATGCACGCTGCCATGCAAAGGGAGCTTCTATTTGGCAGCTTACCGTAGCTGTCTAAAATATTATCCTAAAGAAAGTAGGGTGTATCATGAGTAAAGTAGCAGTTGTTTATTGGTCCGGTACGGGCAACACCGAGCAAATGGCCCAGCAGGTGGCCGAGGGGGCCAAGCAGGCCGGCGCGGAGGTGTCGCTGTTTTCCTCTGCGGAGTTTGGCGCAGACCAGATGGATGCGTATGACGCCGTAGCGTTTGGCTGTCCCTCCATGGGCAGCGAGCAACTGGAAGAAAGCGAATTTGACCCGATGTTCCAGGATTGCAGGGCCAAGCTGAACGGCAAAAAGATTGCCTTATTTGGCTCCTATGGCTGGGGCGACGGCCAATGGATGCGCGATTGGGAAGAGGTCTGCCGCGGCGACAGCGCTGTGCTGGTGGCCGATCCCGTTATCTGCAACGAAGCGCCGGATGACGACGCCAACGAAAATTGCCAGTCTCTGGGGAAAGCGCTTGCTTAAAACAAACCATTCCTTCGTCGAAAATTCCCGAAAGGGAATCCCCTACATGTCTTGAATGCCTCTTCGCTTTCCCCCATTGTATAAAAAAAGAACGGGCCCACACCCGTTCTTTTTTATGCCCTGCCTGTGCGGGGCCCATCGCATAGATTTTGCATAAGGAAGCCGCTTTTTCCCGGGGGAGGGGGCGGCCGGCACTGTTCCGGCCTGGGCCGCCGCGCCAGGCCGCATACCGCGGGGGAACTAAGCAGCGCTTTTGCTGTGTGCGCCGGGCACAGGGCTGTAAAGCACATCGGAAGGCCTGTCTGCCAAGATACCTAGCCCCTCTCGGACGGTTTTGCTGTGTGCGCCCGGCGGGCCGCCGAAGGAAAGCGCATCGAGACGATGAGGCCGTCATCGGGAGAGGGCAGGTGTGCCAAGCCGCCGTATGCGGACATGCCAGGCAGCGCTTTTTCAGCCTGCCTGTATCGGGTCGGCGGGCAGGCGCCTGTATGCCCGCTGCATCAAAAAAACCGGGCCTTGGCCCGGCTTTTGCTGCGTTGTTATCGCTGCGGCTTGGTATGCTGCTGTACATGGCGCTTGAGCGCCTCAAAGCTCTCTGCGCTGATGACGTGCTCGATGCGGCATGCATCCTCCACGGCCGTCGCTTCCTCTACCCCCAGCGCCGACAGCCAATCCGACAAAAACGTGTGCCGCTCATAGATGGTCTCCGCAATTTCGCGGCCCTTGTCCGTGAGCGTGATCATACCGTCCTCATCCGTTTTGGCATACCCGTTTTCGCGCAGGTTTTTCATGGCCACGCTGACGCTGGGCTTGGTGAACCCGAGCTCATTGGCAATGTCGATAGAGCGAACCGCTCCCTTGCGTTTGCTTAAAATAAGGATCGTTTCCAAATAGTTTTCTGCGGATTCTTGGATCTTCACCTGCTCGCCTCCTTGGCCGGGGCCGCTGTGCCTGCCCGTTTTTTGGTATTATGAAAAGTATACCACACTTGCTTTGTTTGTTCAATTTCCTTTGTGCGCCCCGCCCTTGCATGCCATGCTTGAAAGTTGGGTTTTTGGGGCATATAATAAAACAAACATGCCGTGCACAGCACGGAAAAAATGCAGAGGAGCAGTGGCTTGGAAACGGAAAAAAAGGAGATAGAATTGGTGGAGTTTGCCACCCTGGATGAATTGATGACGGTCTTTGGCCCGTACGATGCCAATGTCAGCCTGATGGAACGCGCGCTGGATGTGTCCATCAACGCCCGCGATAAGCAGGTGGAGGTGCGCGGCGCTTTGGAAGCGCGCCGGGCTGCTGCCCAGACGCTGAGGACCCTGCAGAGAATGGCGGCCGAGGGCGAGTCTATCAATGACTGGGCCGTCAGCCAGGCCATCGAGATGACCGCCAGCGGCCAAACCGAGGAGGTCATGGCCGCCACGCGCGATGCCGTGGCCGTAACATACCAGGGCAAGCCGGTCAAATGCAAGACGCTGGGGCAAAAGCAGTATATCCAGGCCATCCGGGACAATACCGTGACCATCTGCATCGGCCCGGCCGGCACCGGCAAAACGTACCTGGCCATCGCCATGGCGGTTGCGGCACTCAAGCGCAAGGAGGTCAGCCGCATCATCCTGACCCGCCCGGCCGTGGAGGCGGGGGAAAAGCTCGGCTTTCTGCCCGGCGATCTGCAAAGCAAGGTAGACCCCTACCTGCGCCCCTTGTACGATGCGCTGTTTGATTTTTTGGGGCAGGAGCAATTCAGCCGCAGCCTGGAAAAAGGCGTCATCGAGGTGGCGCCCATCGCGTACATGCGCGGACGCACGCTCAACGACGCATTTTTGGTGCTGGATGAAGGGCAAAACGCCACGCTGGAAACGCTGAAAATGGTGCTGACGCGCTTTGGCGAAGGCTCTAAGGTGGTGCTTACCGGCGATATTACGCAGATCGACCTGTCCGGCGGGCAAAGGTCCGGGCTGAAAAAATGCGCGGAGATGCTTTCCGGCATCGAGGGGATCGGCGTGGTGCGCTTATCCAACCGCGACGTGGTGCGGCATAAGCTGGTCAAGGAGATCATCAAGGCGTTTGAAAAATACGAGCGCCAGGCTGAGCAGCACGCCAAAAACAGAAAATAAACGGCAGCATGGTGCCGGCCCTTTCAGGGGCCGGCTTTTTTCGCGCCTTGGTTAGCAGTGACTTTGCCATGCGCTTCTGCTATAATCTAAGAAAAAAAGGGAATGCCCCGGATTTTGTATAAATGTTTGCAAAATGGGCGTACAATGTATAAAACAAGCCGCTTGCTTTTTTGCAGCGGGACAGACTTAAGGAGGCGTCGTTATGACATTGGGGGACAGGCTGGGCAAAGGCCTGAGCCGAAAGGCCGCGCTGGCGATTCTTGTCCTTTGCGTGTTTGGAATCGTTGCCATTGCCATTACGCCCAAAAGCTATGACCTGGAGATCGGCAGCGTACCGGAGGAAAACATCACCGCCCCGCGCGAGGCGGAGGATACCGCCGCCACCGAAGCCCTGAAAAAACGCGCCCGTGAAGCCGTTTCGCCCGTATATTCCAAGGACGGAGCGGAGACCGTGGCCATGCAGGAGCAGATCCAGGCATATTATGATGAAATCGACCAGGTAAGGAACCATGCCTTTGTACAGTTGGACGCCGTCAGCTCCCAGTGGGAGGCGGCCGGCCAGATCGGCCCCGCCCCTACCATTGAGACGGTGCTGACAGAGGCATTTTACCAGGAGCTGAACCAGCTGATGCCGGAGCAGGTGGACAATGAGACCCTGCACCAGCTGCTGCTGGCGACCGACGCGCAATGGCAGGAGGCCAAAAACCAGGCGATAGAATCCTCCGACGCGGCGTTTGAAAACGGTGTGGGCGAAGACGCCGTAGCGCTTTCGCGCGACGGGGTGCAAAAGCAGCTCGAAGCGCTTGCCGTACCGGACGTCTGCAAGCAAATGGCGATGAAGCCCATTGAAAAATACCTAAACGCCAACCTATTGTATGATGAGGACGCCACCGAGGACGCCCGCGACAAGGCGGAAAACGACGTGACGCCGGTGGTATACAAAAAAGGGCAGGTCATCGTAAAAGCGGGCGAGGAGGTCACGGAGGACCAGTTTGCCGTGCTGCAAGCGCTGGGCATGGTCGCCGGCGGCTTCAATGCGCCGCTGTATATCGGCGCGCTGCTGGTGGTGCTGCTGCTCACGGTCATGGGCGTGTACCTCATTCGAGAGAAAGACCCGGATATTGAGACCAAAACGCTTTTGATGGGCGGCATCTGCATTGTGTTCGTGCTGCTGGCCGCGCTGCTTGTCGTCCGCACCAACCCCGGCTATGTGCCGGTGTGCTTTGTTGCAATCACGATGAGCATGGTGATGAATGCCCATACCGGCATGGTGCTGGGCAATTTGACCAGCGCGCTCGTCGGCGTGATGGCGCTCATCGGCGGCGCTACCTCGCAGGTGGCGTTTGCCGTGCTGCTCAGCGGCATGGCGGGCAGCACGGCCTGCGCCAAGCTGGCGGACCGCTGCAAAAGCCGCGTGCGCATTTTGGGCTGCGGCCTGGTAGCCGGCGCTTCGGGCGGCGCGGTGTACATCTGCATGGGCCTTTTGATGGGCCATACGTTTTTGGCGATTTTGCAGTCCGTATTGGTATCAATGGCCGTGGCGCTGGTGGCGTCCATGGTGTGCCTGGGCTCTACCCCCATTTGGGAGCAGGGCTTTAAGATTTTAACGCCCATGAAGCTCATGGAGCTTTGCAATCCCACCAACCCCTTGCTGCACCGGCTTTCGATGGAGGCGCCCGGCACCTACCATCATTCCATCATGGTGGGCAATTTGGCAGAGGCGGCGGCGGAGGCGGTGGGCGCGGACCCGCTGCTGGCCCGGGCGGCGGCCTACTATCACGATGTCGGCAAGCTAAAGGCCCCGGCCTTTTATGCGGAAAACCAGGTACAGGACCTGCCCAACCCGCACGATAAGCTGACCCCGCTGGAAAGCGCGCGCATCATCCGCAACCATACCACGGACGGCGAACGCATGATTCTGGAGGCCGGCATTGCGCCGGAGATCGCGCGCATCGCCCTTCAGCACCACGGCACGACGCTGATGTATTATTTTTACAACAAAGCCAGGGAAAACGATCCCGATATAGACCCCGGGCTTTTCCGCCATAACGGCGGCAAGCCCACCACCCGCGAGGCGGCGCTGATCATGCTGGCGGATGCCACCGAGGCTGCCACCCGCGCCGGCGGCGCTGCGGGCGATTATAAGCGCACGATGGAGAAGATCATCCAGCAGCGCTATGACGACGGGCAGCTGGATCTGGTGGATCTTACCTTCCAGGACCTCAACACCATTGCCCGTGCGTTTGAATCGGTGCTGCGCGGCATGTACCATCATCGGATCCAGTACCCCGACGTACAGCTCAAACGTGCCCGCATAGAGGAGGACAATGGCCAATGAAGCAAGTGCAGATCGATAATTTACAGCGTACCGTGCCGTTTGATGCCCAGATGAGAGGCAATATGACGCAGGCGGTGCAGGCGGTGTTTTATACCGCCAAGGGCGTCACGGCCCCGCTGGAGGTGCAGATTTCGCTGGTTGGCCCGCGCGCCATGCGCCGGCTGAACCGCGAAAGCCGGAATATAGACCGCGAAACGGATGTGCTCAGCTTTCCGTACCAGGATTGGGCGGGCGCCGTGCCCGGCGATTTTACCACCTTGGCGCAGCCGCCGATGGTGAATATGGAAACCGGGCGCATCCTCATGGGGGATATCGTCATTTCCATGCACCGCGCGGTGGAGCAGGCGGAGGCCTATGGCCACAGCCTGATGCGGGAGGTCTGTTTTTTGGCCGTGCATGGCGCGCTGCACCTTTTGGGCTATGACCATATGACCCCGGAGGACGAGGCGCACATGCAGAGCATTGCACAAAAAATTTTGAGCAGCTTGGGCATTTTCCGCGATTGATTCATTGTATCTTTGCGCCGTTTATGCTAAGATAAAACCAATAGGAGACTCTGTATGAGCCAATTCGTTTCAGGATTCGCGGCCGTGATCGGCCGGCCCAATGTGGGCAAATCCTCTTTGATCAATACAATGGTAGGGGAAAAGGTCGCCATTGTTTCCGATAAACCACAAACCACGCGCAACCGTATCATGGGCGTGGTCAACGGGGCAGGGTACCAGCTCGTTGTGCTGGATACGCCCGGCATCCAAAAGCCGAAAAACAAGCTGGGGCGCTATATGGAAGGGGCGGTGCGCCATAGCTTAACGGACATTGAAGCAGTGCTGGTCGTTGTGGACGGCGCCAAAGGCTTGGGCAGCCGCGACGAGGAAGCGCTGTTTCGGGCCACGCACTGCGGCGTGCCCGTCATCGCTGCGCTCAACAAGATAGACTTAGCGCAGCCTGAACAAATCCGCTCCCTGTCGGCCCGGCTTGCCGCCTACCCAGGCGTAAGCCATGTGTGCCCGGTATCGGCAAAGACCGGCGCGGGGCTGGCGGACCTTTTGCATACGCTGCGGGCGCTGCTGCCGCCCGGCCCGGCTTATTTTCCGACCGACGTTGCTTCGGATATGCCGGAATCGTTCCTTTGCTGCGAAATCATCCGTGAAAAGCTCCTGCACAACGTCAGAGACGAGGTGCCCCATGGCATTGGGGTAGAGCTGGAAAAATTCATGGAGCGTGAGGACGGCGTGGTGGAGATCCACGCGCTGATCTATTGCGAACGGCAGAGCCATAAGGGCATTGTCATCGGCCATCGGGGCGCGATGCTAAAGCACATTGGCAGCCAAGCACGCGAGGAACTGGAAGATTTTTTTGGGGCAAGGGTATTTTTACAGCTCTTTGTCAAGGTACGGGAGAATTGGCGAAATTCCCCCTCCGCCCTCAAGGACCTGGGCTACGAATAAGCCTTCCTTTTTGTTTTCTTCCCATTTTGCAGCCTTTTTGAATGTGTTGTTTCCTGCCGCAGGATCTGCCAGCGATTGGCAAATCTGCAAGGCATTGCCATAGACGCGCCGCCCCTTCCCGGGCAAGCTAACCAAAAGCCTATTTGGCCGGGGAGGTGCATAGGATTGAAGCAGGCCGAGCTTGCCCGCTGGCAGCAGTTTTGCCGCACCGGGCGCGTAGTGGATTATTTACTGTATAGAAAAACCAAACCCATCGAGGAACCTACATGCAACAAACCGTATTTGCCGTAGTGGCGCAAGCCGTGAATTACCGCGATCATGACCGCATTTTGACGCTCGTTACCCGCGAGCGCGGCACGGTC
>CAJLPK010000040.1 GCA_905208455.1 uncultured Bacillota bacterium | reverse complement strand
CTATGCCCTGGGCATGGGCGACCCATTCCCCATTTCCGCAACCCTGGGCATCGGCATCGGTGATGTGCTGGATGAGATCGTCTCGCACCTGCCCGTACAGGAGCCGGAGGAGCAGGGCGAAAAGCCGCTGGAAATCGCCGTCATCGGTAAGCCCAATGTGGGCAAAAGCTCGCTGGTCAATTATATGCTGGGCACCACCCGCGTCATCGTGGAGGATATGCCGGGCACCACGCGCGACGCCATTGATACGCCCTTTACCCGTGACGGGCAGGATTATATTCTCATTGATACCGCCGGGCTTAGGAGAAAGCGCGCCATCGGGGAAAACAGCATCGAGCGCTATGGCGTGGTGCGCGCGCTGGCAGCAATCCGGCGGGCGGATGTCGTGCTGCTTGTCATCGACGCGACCAAGGGCGTAACAGAGCAGGACACCAAAATCGCAGGCTTTGCCCATGAGGAAGGGAAAGCGTGCATCGTCGTTGTCAATAAATGGGATCTGGTCGAAAAAGATACCCATACCATGAACCAATTCAAAAAGGACATCGCCCGCGAGCTGCAATTCGTTTCCTATGCGCCGACGCTGTTTACTTCCGCAGTAACAGGTCAGCGCGTGGATAAGATCTTTCAGCTCATCGGCCATGTGTATGAGCAGAGCATGCTGCGCATTTCCACGGGCCTATTGAACGAGGCTGTCAACCAGGCCACCGCCACTGTACAGCCCCCGACGGATAAGGGCCGTCGGCTGAATATCCTCTATGCCACGCAGGTGGCCGTGCAGCCGCCGACATTCGTGCTGTTTGTCAACGACCCGGAGCTGATGCATTTTTCCTATAAGCGGTATTTGGAAAACCAGCTCAGGCATACCTTTGGGTTTGAGGGCACGCCCATCCGCCTGTATATTCGCCGCAGGGAGGACAAAAACGTATGAGCTATGTATTGGGATGTATCGTTTGTTACCTGTTGGGCGCGGTGCCGTTCAGCGTGCTTTTCAGCCGCGGTATGCTGCATAAGGATGTGCGCCGATACGGCAGCGGCAACCCCGGCACCAGCAATATGACGCGCGCCTTCGGCATCAAATACGGCCTGCTGGTGCTGCTGTTCGATATGGCAAAGGGCTTTGGCGCGGTGTATCTGGGGCAGTGGATCATGGGGCCTTTGGGGGCATATTTCGGCGCGCTGTGCGCCGTAGCAGGCCATAATTGGCCGATTTACCTAAAATTCAAGGGCGGCAAAGGCGTTGCAACCACCGTAGGCGTTATGCTTGCGTTCGTGCCGTATATCACGTTGATTGCCATGGTCTGTTTTGTGGCGGTGCTGGTTGTAAGCCGGTATTTTTCTCTCGGCTCGCTGGTATGCCTGGGGCTGATCTGGGTGCTGGTGCTTGCCCTGCATTTTACGGATACCTATTTGGTGGTGCTGTGCTCGGTGCTGGTGCTGGCGGCCTTCGTACAGCATAAGGCCAACATCCGGCGATTGAAAAACGGTACGGAAAACAGGTTTGGTTCCAAATAAAAAGCAAAGCGCCTCTGTGCGCTTTTTTGCTGAAAGGAGAAAAAATGCCCATCATCATACCAAAGCAAAAGACCTATGCCATGGATGCGCTGGCTGCGCCCCTTGCCAGCGTGGCGCAGGGCGAGGTGTTTACGCTGTTTACCGAAAGTGCGTTGGATGCTGAAGAAGGATATTTTAACCCGCTGACAGGCCCTGTCTATGTGGAGGGCGCCAAGGCGGGGGACGCCCTGGCTGTCGATATTTTGGAGATCCGACCGTATGACGGCACAGCGGTCAGCCGCATTGAAAACGGTGTGGGCGCGCTGTCGCCCACGGAGGACACGCCGCTTTTGGGCGCGCCCCCTATGGAACGAGACTATCATTATGTGCAGCAGGGACAGGAGTTTGTCTGCCGGGAAAACCAACGCCTGCGCTTTGCTTACCGGCCCTTTTTGGGCACACTGGGCACGGCGCCGCGGTATGAGCGCATTGCCTCTGTTGTGCCAGGCCCGCATGGCGGCAATCTGGATGTCAGGGACGTTTGTCCGGGGCATACTGTCTATCTGCCGGTGTATGCGGATGGCGCAAAGCTGTATGCAGGCGATGCCCATGCCTGCCAGGGCGACGGGGAATTTTGCGGCACAGCGCTGGAAATGGCAGCCGAGGTGACGCTGCGCTGCCGTGTGCTGCCGCAAAAGCGCATGGAAGGCCCGCGCATCGAAACCCCGACGCACCTGATGACGATAGCCTCCGCTAAGCCGCTGGAAAGCGCGGCCCGCATGGCGTACCGGGCGCTGATCGAATGGATGGCCGCCGATTTTGGCTGGGATGTGCTGGATGCGTACCAGGCCGTCACGCAGGCCGGGCAGATGTACCTGGGGCAGATGGTCAACCCCCTGTATACCATGGTAGCAAGCCTGCCAAAATCGCTGATAGGGGGAGAAAAAGAAAAATAGAATATGTGGAAAAGGCAAAGCGGCCCCTTGGCGGGCCGTTTTTGATTGCTATACGGGGGCTTTTTCGCCCCAACGGCCCGATAAAAGGGAGAAAAACAAAAAATCCCTGTTTTTTCGGGGTGTCATCGGTTCTGCTTGCCCATTTTTGCGCATATATTGTGATACATATGTGGATGGGAGGATAACAGCGGATGGAACAGTTTGATCTCTATAACGATATTGCACAGCGCACCGGCGGCGAAATCTACATCGGGGTGGTAGGGCCGGTACGCACCGGCAAAAGCACATTCATCAAAAAGTTTTTGGATATGATGGTGCTGCCAAATGTAGAAAACCCGTATAAAAAGGAACGCATCATGGATGAGATGCCGCAGTCCGGCGCGGGGAGAGGCATTATGACCATGCAGCCGAACTTTGTGCCCAATGAGGCGGTGGAGTGCACCCTGGAGGATTCCGTATCCGCCAAAGTACGGCTGGTGGACTGCGTAGGGTATCTGGTCGACGGCGCTACCGGGCAAATGGATGACGACGGGCCGCGCATGGTCCGCACCCCCTGGTCGGAGGAGGACATTCCCTTTGCCGAGGCGGCGGAGATCGGCACCAAGCGCGTCATCAGCGAGCACAGCACCATCGGCGTGGTCGTGACCACCGACGGCAGCATCACCGACATCCCGCGCGCCAATTATGTTTCCAGCGAGGAGCGGGTGGTGTCCGAGTTGAAGGCGCTGGGCAAGCCGTTTGTCGTCATCGTAAACTGCAAGGATACCGCGCTGCCTGAGACCCAGCAGCTGCAAAAGGCCTTGCAGGAAAAATACGGCGTCCCTGTCATCCTGTGCAATATCCTGGAAATGTCGGCCCGGGATATGGAAGCCTTGCTGCGCAGCATTTTGTTTGAATTTCCGATGAGAGAGATCCGCATCGCCATGCCGGAATGGATCTTTGCGCTTTCAGAGGATCATTGGCTGGTGCAAAGCGTGATGGAAAGCGTGGAAAAGGCCACGGATCAAATCGAATGTGTACGCGATTATCCCAAGATGATGCAGTGCCTGGAGGATTGTGAATCGCTGAACCAGCCGCGCCTGGTGCAGCTGCAGCTGGGGCAGGGCATGGCTGAAATCGAGGCGTCTACGCAGCCCAAGCTGTTTTATCAGGTGCTGGGCGATGAATGCGGCACGCCCATCGAGGGGGAATATCATCTCATTGCGCTGCTCAAAGAGCTGGTAGAGGCGAAAAAGGAATACGACCGCGTGGCGGACGCCATGCAGGCAGTGCGCGAAACAGGCTATGGCGTCGTGCAGCCCTCCATGGATGAATTGACGCTGGAAGAGCCGGAAATCGTCCGCCAGGGCAATCGGTTTGGCGTGCGCCTGAAGGCCAGCGCGCCCAGCCTGCATTTGATGCGGGTGGATATCGAGACGGAGGTATCGCCCATTGTGGGCAGCGAACGGCAGAGCGAGGAGCTGTTGCATTATCTGCTCAGCGAATTTGAAAACGACCCGACACAGATCTGGAGTACAAATATCTTCGGGAAATCCCTGCATGAGCTGGTCAAGGAAGGCCTTTCCAACAAGCTGACACGCATGCCGGAAGAGGCGCAGGCCAAGATGCAGATGACACTCCAGCGCATTATCAACGAAGGACGCAGCAATCTAATCTGTATCCTGTTTTGACCTTCCTGAACCGGCAAAGGCGGCCTTGTACCCGGCCGCCTTTTGCCTGCCGCAAAAGGGGACAACCTCCCCGGCAGAAAGACACAAACAAAAAGGGTAGTAAAAAACATTTATTTGCTGTAATATAGAAATAGAAAGTTTTATGTAAGAGGAGGAAAATTTATGCAGTATCGCGAGTATGGCAGGCAGGGGTACAAGGTATCGGCCTTTGGCATGGGCTGCATGCGTGTCCCGCACGTGAAGGATGAGCATGGCAACAAGATCATCCAGCGCGAAGAGGCCATCAAGATGATCCGCTATGCAGCCGACCATGGGGTCACGTATTTCGACTCTGCCCTGATGTATTTTGACGGCGACTGCGACGCTCTTTTGGGCGAAGCGCTGGCCGGCGGGTACCGCGAAAAGGTCAAGGTCGTCAGCAAGATCCCGCCGCGCTTTATCAACAACGAAGAGGAATTCAACAAGACCCTGGACGGCATGCTGGAAAAGCTGCAAACTGACCATCTCGATGTGCTGCTGGCGCACGATATGAACCGGGAAGCCTGGAAAAAGTTTCA
Organism: uncultured Bacillota bacterium; assembly: GCA_905208455.1. GTDB lineage: Bacteria > Bacillota > Clostridia > Christensenellales > QAND01 > UMGS1975. Next base: position 9,687 of record CAJLPK010000040.1, on the reverse strand, counting down.
GGAAATGGATATGTATGCCATGATGGAAAAAGCCAAGGCGGCCGGGAAAATCAACGCCATTGCGTTTTCCTTCCATGACGATGTGGAGCTGTTCCGCGAAATGGTGGATGCCTACCCCTGGGCCATGGCGCAGATCCAGATGAATATCCTGGACGTAAACTACCAGGCCACGGTAGAGGGCATGAAGTATGCGGCGTCCAAGGGCCTGGCCATCGTTATCATGGAGCCGCTGCGCGGCGGCGGGTTGGCCAATGCGCCCGCCCCTGTACAAAAAATTTACGACGAATATCCGGAAAAACGCAGCGCTGTGGAATGGGCTTTGCGCTTTGTGTACAATTTCCCGGAGGTTTCCTGTGTGCTGTCCGGCGTATCTACCATGGAGCAGTTAAAGGACAATATCCGCATCTTTGAACAGGCAGAGCCGGATGTTATGAGTGAAGAGGATTTGGCCATGATCGGCCGTGTGCGCGAGGCGTACAACAAGCTGATTAAGGTGCCCTGCACGGGCTGCGGATACTGCATCCCATGTCCGAAAGGGGTGGACATCCCGCGCATTTTCTACCTATATAACAATGGCAGCATGTACAATGACTTTGCTAACGTCGTACAGGATAATTACAGCCGTGTACTGAGCAGCAATGCGTCGCCGCTGGAATGTGTCAAATGCGGGGCCTGTGAAAAGAAATGTCCTCAGCATATCCATATCATGGAAAACCTGCAAAAGGCGCATGAAGCGATCACAGGCGCCGGCCAATAACGAATTTTTCCGTGTCTCGGCTGCTGCTTGCGGCCGAAGCATGGTAAGAGGTATTTTAGACAAAAGGGGGACACAAACATGCAATACCGTGAATACGGTAAGCTGGGGTACAAGGTATCGGCCTTTGGCATGGGCTGTATGCGCCTGCCCAGCAGTGTAGACGAAAAGGGCAACAAGACCATCCATCGGGAAGAGGCCATCAAAATGATTCGCTATGCGGCGGATCACGGCGTCAATTATTTTGACTCTGCCCTGATGTACTTTGACGGCGACTGCGATAAGCTTTTGGGCGAGGCGCTGGCCGGCGGGTACCGCGAAAAGGTCAAGGTCGTCAGCAAGATCCCGCCGGGCAAGGTCAATAGCGAGGAGGAATTTTTCCGCATTTTGGACGGTATGCTGGAAAAGCTGCAAACCGACCACCTCGATGTGTTGCTGGCGCACAACCTTGGCAAGGAATCCTTTGCCCAGCTGAAAAAAATCAATATGGTCGCGATGATGGAAAAGGCCAAGGCACAGGGCAAGATCAAAGCCATTGCCTGCTCGTTCCATGATGATTTTGAGACCTATAAAGAAGTCATCGACTATTATCCCTGGGATATGAGCCAGATTCAGATGAATATCCTGGACGTAAACAACCAGGCCACGGTGGAGGGCATGAAGTACGCGGCCTCCAAGGGCATGGCCATCGTCATCATGGAACCGCTGCGCGGCGGCGGGCTGGCCAATCCGCCGGAGCCCATCCAGGAAATCTACCGCAGCTATCCGGACAAGCGCAGCCCGGTGGAATGGGCGCTTCGGTTTATGTACAATTTCCCGGAAGTTTCTTGTATTCTGTCCGGTGTGTCCACCATGGAACAGCTGCAGGATAACATCCGTATCTTTGAGGACGCCCAGCCCAACAGCATGAGCGAGGATGAGCTCAAGATGATCGATACCGTGCGCGAAACGTACAAAAAGCTCATCAAAGTGCCGTGTACCGGATGCTCGTACTGTGTGCCCTGTCCTAAGGGCGTGAATATCCCCAGCGTATTTGAGCTGTATAACGACGGCGCGATGTACGGCGGATATGAAACCATCAAAGAACGCTACCAGCGCCGCATTGATTCCGGCAACTCTGCCGACCATTGCGTGCAGTGCGGGGCCTGCGAAAAGAAATGCCCGCAGCATATTCCCATCATCCAGCGCCTCAAGGAAGCGCATGCGGCGATGACCAACGTATAAACAAAAGACAAAGCAAAAGCGCCAGGCTGAAAAAGTCCCGGCGCTTTTGTTTGCTGCACGCTTGACCCTGCGCCAAGCGCAGTCTATGATACAGATAGGAGATGAGTTTGCGATGAAAATACAACCCGATACATGTTCCATCCAGGCGTATTTGGACCGTTCGTTTGCCTGCGGCTGCGGCAAAACACACCGTACCTCGCTAAAGCACGTGGTCATTGAGCCGGACGCGCTGCAAAAAGCGCCGGATGTGGCGAGGTCGCTGGGCGCCAAAAAGGTATTTGTGGTATCGGATGTCCACACGCATAGGGCGGCAGAACGGCTGGAAGCGCTGCTTGCGGCAGCGGGGCTTGGCGTGTCTTCCTATGTATTCCCGGACGAGGAGCTGGTACCGGATGAATACGCGCTGGGGCGGCTGCTCATCGCGCTGGATCCTGCCTGCGACCTTCTCATCGGCGTGGGCACAGGTTCCCTCAACGATTTGTGTAAATTTACCGCCTTTAAGACCAAGCTGCCATACTGCATTGTAGCGACGGCCCCCAGTATGGATGGCTTTGCTTCCTCTGTGGCGCCGTTGATCGTCGGCAATCTGAAAACCACCTATGAAGTCGGCGTGGCGGATGCGATCATCGGCGATACAAAAATTTTAAGCCAAGCGCCCATGCCCATGATTCTGGCAGGCATTGCAGATATTCTCGGCAAGTATACCTGCCTGACGGACTGGAAAATGGCGCAAATCATCAATGGCGAGTATTATTGCGAGAGCATTGTGCAGATGGTGCGCACCTCGCTGCAGTCCGTGGCGGAGAATATAGAGAAGGCCGCGGCCCGGGATGAGCAGACCGTGGGCAAGATCATGGAGGCGCTTGTGCTGACCGGGATTGCCATGAGCTTTGTGGGAAATTCCCGGCCGGCCTCGGGGAGCGAGCACCATATCTCGCATTACTGGGAGATGATGTTCCTGCACGAGGGCAAAAAGGCCGTGCTTCACGGCACCAAGGTGGGCATCGGCACCGTAGCGGTATCCAAGATGTACGATTGGCTTTGGGAAACGCCGGTAGATTTTGATGCTGCACGGCGGCTGGCTCAGGCCCGCTCGTATGAGGCATGGGCCAAGGAGATTCGCCGGGCCTATCCGGATGCAGCGGAGGGCGTGCTGGCGCTGGAGCAGGAAACTGGAAAGAACAGCACAGAGGGCGTGCTGCGCCGTATCGACGCCATCGAGGCGCATTTTGCGGAGATGAAGGCCTTTGCCCGGTCGTGGCTGCCCAAAAGCGAAGAGATCCGCAAAATGCTTGCCCAATACGGCGCGCCGGTCAACCCGCATGAGGTGGGCATTTCTGCCCAGCAAATCGAAGACGGCGTACTCTATGCCAAGGAGCTGCGCAACCGCTATGGCTTGCTGCAGATCTTGTTTGACATAGGGCTGCTGGCGCCGTTTGCCGCGCGCCTGGCCCAATATTTTGAGGACTAAGACGCTTTTTTTGCCCGCAGCCGCGGGCTTTTTTCTTTTGCAGCTGCCAATGGCTTCCAGTCAAAAACTGCCATACAATTTCCTATTTATTTACTATGAAAAATATGATATTATATCACCATCAACAAAGGAGGAATGAGTTTGAAACACAAACTGCAGCAACTTTTTTCAGCGGTTCTCGCGGGATGCTTCTTACTCGTAGGGAACGTACCCTTGGCGCTTGCGCAGAGCAGCGCGCCGCAAGGCATTGAAATCAATGACACCCATTTCCCGGACGAAAAATTCAGAACCTATATCAAAGAAAACATGGATAAAAATGATGACAACACCCTTAGCACAGAAGAGGCAGACGCTGTGACCTATCTGTATCTCAACTACGAAGGGATTAGAGACCTAACCGGCATCGAGCATTTTCCCAACCTGAAAACGCTGCATGTCGAGCTCAACCGCCTCAGCACGCTGGACGTTTCGCAAAATAAAAAACTCAGCGCGCTTTACGCAGGCAACAATGAGCTGACCAGCCTGATCCTGCCGAACCAGCAGGCCAACGATACCCTGCGGCATTTGGACGTTTTCGCCAACCAGCTTACCACACTGGACTTGACAAACCTCCGTGCCCTGGATTTCCTTTCCGCAGGAGACAACCTGCTTACCACGCTGGATCTTAGCCAAAATCCGGTGGGGATTCGCTTCATCGCTTCCTATAATTTTTTGGAAAGCGTAAAGCTGCCAAACAACGGCCAAACGTACGAGTGGACGGAGTTTTTGGCAGAGCAGTCCTTTCCGAAAGGAAAGGGAAGCGGCTACCAAACCGTTTGGTATACCGATCCTCAGCGCACCCAGGCGCTGGATCCCAGCCAAACGCCTACCTTGCGCTTAGAGGGGCAGACGCTGTACGCGGACTATCAGCCTATCCAGTATACCGTGCAGTTTCAGCCGGGCGGCGGCAGCGGCACGATGGAACCGCAGATCTTTACCTATGACCAGGCACAGGCGCTTCGCCCCAACGCATTTACCAAGGAACACCATACCTTTGCAGGCTGGAAAATGCCAAACGGCAAAATCCTGACCGACGGCCAGCAGGTAAACAATCTGACATCTCAAAAGGACAAAACGATTCCCCTGACCGCCACCTGGACGGAGCGCGATTATACCGGCGAAGCGTATACCGTCAACCTGCATGCCAACGGCGGCACAGGCGGAGATACCACCTTACACGATGCCGTATACGGCACGGCTTATACGCTGCCGGCCCATTCGCTTGAAAAAGAGAACTACCGGTTTGCCGGCTGGGCTTTGGCAAGCGGCGGGCAGGCTGTCTATGAAGATGGGGCCTCTGTGCTCATCCAGCACCCGGAGCATCTCAACGGAGAAGCCTTGGAACTCTATGCTGTTTGGGAAAAACAGACGTACAATGTCACCCTTGTCAACGGCATAGAAAGCCAAACGCAGACCGTGGCGCATGGCGATGCCATCGAGTTCCCGGAAACGCCGCAAAAAAGAGGGTATACCTTTGACGGCTGGTATACAGAGGAGGGCAGAAAGTGGGAAGCACAGGACACTGTCTCCCAAGCAACGACCCTGTATGCCAAGTATGAGCCCATCTCCTATTCCATCGCATTTCACGGCAATGGCGCAGAAAACGAAACCGCCATGCAGCAAAGTGGCCTAACCTTAAAATTCAACCAGGAAGGGCTGCTCCCGCAAAATGCGTTTACCAAGCCGTACCATACCTTTGCGGGCTGGTCGACAGAGGCGGGCGGTGAAGTCGCCTATATCGACAGGGCCAATGTCGTAGAGGCGGCGGATACCGAAGGCGCCGTCCTGGACCTCTATGCCGTATGGCAGCAGAATACTGTAACGGTCACGTTGAAAAACGGAGAACAGACGGAGCAAAAGACACTGAACCAGGGCGATGTGCTAACGCTGCCCGTGTTGGAAAAAACCGGCTATACGTTCCGCGGCTGGAAGCAGGAGGGAACGGATACGCTGTGGCAGCAGGACGATCCTGTGATGCAGGATATGACGCTGACGGCAGACTTTGCGCCCATTCAATATACGGTCATACTGGATGGCAATGGAGCGGACAATGCCGAGGAGGCCACATCAAGCCTGTCCATGGAATATGACAAGACCCAGGCGCTGCCGCAGAACCAGTTTACCAAAGCCAACCATACCTTTACCGGATGGGCAACAGAGCCGGAGGGACCCGTTGTGTACCCAGACCAGGCAGAGATCCGCAACCTGACCACAGAACCGGGCAAACAGATTCGCCTGTATGCGGTATGGAGCCGGAATGTAGTGTCTGTCACCATTCATGACGGCGTAAGACCTGCTTACGATATGGCCGTGGGCCAAGGGGAGCTTCTGCCGGAAGGCCTGGCGCCTCAAAGGGAGGGCTATACGCTGGAAGGCTGGTATTCAGAACCCACCTATCAGCCGGAGCACCGCGTAGATGTGACGCAGCCGGTCATGACGGCGGGAGCCTTGTATGCAAACTGGACGCTCAATCGGTATACCGTCACCTTTGCCAACGTGGACAGGGCCCCCATCGAATTTACCGTGGAGGACAGTATCGCCCTTGAAGCGCCCTATCGGGCAGGTTACGACTTTTTGGGATGGCAGGATGAAACCGGGGCCGATGTTCCGTCTGTCATCCAAAACACAGCCAAAGACATGACGCTGACGGCTGTTTGGCAAAAAATAGAGGAAACGCTGCCTGTCGTTACGCAGCCGGATGACAAAGAGGTCATTGTCGGTATGCAGGAAACGGATCGGCAGCAGGCGCAGCAAACGCTGGCGGATACCATACAAAATATTGCGTTGATCGATGGAAACGACGCCCAGCTTGTAGCAAGCATCCAAAAGGCCTTGCAGGAAGGCAAGCAGGTCACCGTGCAGCTATCCATCGACCGGCTCAAGCAAGGCCGGGCACAGGCTGCCTGGCTCCGGCAGGCTTTGGAGATGCTGAATCAGGGCAGCTATCGGTTTGAGGCCGGCAGCGTGGTAGACATCAGCGCAATCGTCCGGGCTGATTCCACAGTGCTGGGCAAGCTGTCCGAGCTGTCGGCGCCTGTGCGGTTCAGCATCGCTGTACCGACGCAGATGCAGCGCACCGGGCGCGTGTATAAAGTGCTGGCTTTGCACGATGGGCAGGCCTATGAGCTGCCCGCAAGCTATGAAAGCGGCATTGTCACCTTTGAAACACAGCGCTTTTCCACCTTTGCTTTGGTCTATGGTGATCTCGTAGAAGAGCCCCTGCCGGAAACAGCCCTTCCGCAGGACGGGGCCGGCAGCCAACCCATGGGCGGCCAGACAGGGCCGCAGCCGGGCCAAGCTGTTCAGACGGGAGACGGCAGCCAATGGGCGCTGTATGCGGCGCTGCTGGCGCTCTCTGCGGGCGCGGGGGCCGTGTGCCTGCGGCGCAAACAGAGGAAGGCCTAATCCGAATACGGACAGAAAGAAAGAGGAAACGCATCCGCGTTTCCTCTTTTCTGCTTGCTTGGAGACCTATAATCTTTATGATATAATAATACGGTTATTGTATCAATAAAGAATGGGGGGTTATGGTATGAAAACATGGATGGCGGAACTCATGATGCTGGCAGCCTGCGTGGTTTGGGGCAGCGCCTTTGCCGTGATGAAGGATACCTTGGGCGCCATTGCCCCCAGCTATATTCTGGCCTTTCGCTTTACGATTGCTTCTTTGTTTATGGGGCTGTTTTTATGGAAAAGGCTTCGCAGGCTTTCCAAGAAGGAATGGCTCGCCGGCCTCGTGCTGGGCGGCTTGCTGTATGCTGCGTATCTAACGCAGACCATCGGCCTGCAGTATACTACGGCCGGAAAGAACGCATTTTTGACGGCTGTATATGTGGTGCTGGTACCGTTTATGCTGTGGGGCGTACGCCGTATCCGCCCGGATAAATTCAATGTATCGGCTGCGGTGCTGTGCTTGGCAGGCATCGGGATTTTGTCGCTGGAGGGGGACTTTTCCATCAACATCGGCGATCTTCTTACCCTGGTAGGCGGCGTGTTTTACGGCATCCATATTGTGGCGGTCAGCTTTTTTACAGACAACCATGATGTAATGCGCGTTACGTGGCTGCAATTTTTATTTGCCGCGCTGTTCGCCTGGGTAGGCGGCGCAGCGTTTGAACCGTTCCCGGTACAGTGGTCTGTGGGTTCGGTGCTTTCTATGGGGTATTTGGGGATCTTTGCGACCCTTTTGGCGCTTACCATGATGAATGTAGGCATCAAGCATGTGCAGCCCTCCCATGCCGCGCTCCTGATGAGCACCGAAGCGCTGTTTGGCTGCCTATCCGGCATTGTGCTTCTCGGTGAGCCGATGAGCTGGCGTATGGCGGTGGGCGGCCTGCTCATCCTGCTGGCCATGATCGTTTCGGAAACAAAGCTGAGCTTCCTGAAAAAAGGGACGGAAAGCCAACTGAGGGATTCGGCGCAAAGCGGTTGACAACCGGCCCGCTGGATGGTAATATTATCTCTGCACCAAATCATTGGATGCCGTCTGGGTATGGCGCAGTTTGGTAGCGCGCTTGAATGGGGTTCAAGAGGCCGGAAGTTCGAATCTTCTTACCCAGACCACAAAAAAGCCGGTAGCCTGTAAAGGCAGCCGGCTTTTTGCTTTTCTCATCAAACAGGCCTTGCGTCATATAGGCCCCATACAGCGTAAGACAAGACATAGAAAAGCACCGGGACAGGAGCCGGTGCTTTTCATTGTTATTTCAGCATATCCGCCTTTTTCTCTAAGATCTCGGCAACAAGGGCGCAGGCAGGGCAGTCGCAGTATTTGGCGCCGTCCGCCTTGATTTCCTGCGCATGGCTCACAATACCGGCAGCTGTCTCTTCTCCAAAGTAGGCTTTCCCTTCTTCAGATTGTGCAAAGCCGATCAGCGTATCAATGGGCATGATGTCTGCTTCCAGCTCTTCCAGATACCGCTTGGTCTCTGCGGCCTGCGCTTCAGTGCCTTTGGCCGCAAGCCAGCTTTGCGCGGCCGCCTTGGTTTCTTGGCTGCATGTCGGCGATTCGATCAGTGCTCTTGTTTTTTCTTCCACGTAGGACAATACAGTTTGATCCATCATAGCGTCTCCTTTTTCTTTGAGATATATAGATTGTACTATATCACATGGCTTGGCTGCAAGCCGGCGCAGCGGAGCGGGGCATAGAGATTTTTCCGCATCGGCAGCGTACGGCATTGCGCCTGCAAAGGGCAGGGCGGCGCTCCCTCCTCTAAACACGCCATAGGCGTCAAGGCGCGCGTGGTTAGGCGCAGCATATCGCCTGCGCGGTATGCACCCGGGGTATGGTCAGCTGCCGCCTTTGCCGCAGAGCCCTGGTCTACTGCCATGGAGCGATTCCTTTAAGCGGCATATAAGCCCTTAAGGTACGCCCCTTGGCCGAAATCATCACCGTATAAAACACCTCCTATACGCCCATGATATAACTAGGCGGTTTAATTTTCAAATAAAACCTATTGACAAACTAGGAATATGGAAATATCATATCAATAAACCTACTAAAAAGGTCGGAAATAAGCCATGAGCTGCCTTGCACGATGACAGCAGCCTCGATATAAAGCCGGCGCCGCTGCATCATAAGCATGAATAAGAACGGAGGAAACAATATGGGGAAAATATATACTTCGATGGATCAGCTGATTGGGCATACCCCCTTGTTGGCGCTGACACATATGGAAAATGAGTACGGCCTGCATGCCCGTATCGTTGCAAAGCTGGAATACTTTAACCCCGCCGGGTCTGTCAAGGACCGCATTGCAAAACGCATGATAGAGGAAGCCGAGAGAAAAGGGCTGCTGGGCCCTGGCGCTGTCATCATAGAGCCTACCTCGGGCAATACAGGCATTGGCCTAGCGGCTGTGGCTGCGGCGCGCGGCTATCGGACGATTCTCATCATGCCGGAGACCATGAGCGTAGAGCGCCGCAAGCTGATGAAGGCATACGGCGCCGCCTTGGTTTTGACGGAAGGCGCTAAGGGCATGAAGGGCGCCATAGAAAAGGCACAGGCCTTGGCACAGGAGCTCCCCCGTGCATTTTTACCCGGCCAGTTTCTCAATCCCGCCAACCCCGCGGTGCATTACGAAACAACAGGGCCGGAGATCTGGACGGATACAGAAGGCCGGGTGGATGTGTTTGTGGCGGGCGTCGGCACCGGCGGCACCATTACGGGCGTTGGCCGCTATCTAAAACAGCAGAACCCCCA
>CAJLPK010000039.1 GCA_905208455.1 uncultured Bacillota bacterium | reverse complement strand
GAGAATGAGCGCTTACTCTACCCTGATTGCAGAAACGACCTGCCCAAATCTCCGCACCATGCTGCAGGACCTTTTTGTAGAAGCCGCGGAAGATCAATACGCCATTTTTGACTTTATGCATAAGCAGGGATGGTATCCTGTCAAGCAAGCAAAGCAAGAGGATATTACGCAGGCCAAGGAAAAGGCAGACCAGCTTAAAACCAGCTTTCAGGGGTAAGAAAAGCGGCCGTAACCGGCCGCTTTTTCATTCGTTCTCATATTTTAGTAGAATATCCAGCGGTACAGGCCCGCCCTTTTCCATCATCTGCCCGCTTCCCAGGCAAATATCGCAGGTGTGCTGGCACGCAGGGCAAATACACTTGCTCTCTATGCCCTGTTCTTTTTGGCCCATCAGTGTGCCGCATATTGGGCAGTTGCAAATCATCTTTTCCGCCTCCTATATAAATCAAGTATATCATATATTTTCATTTTTGCTCGATTTGCTTGGCCCTCCCATCAATGATATAATAAGGCTGTTATACAGGAGGTGTCCATGCGAAAGGTTCCAAAAATCCTTCTATGCGTTGTAGCGGGGTTCATGATTGTATTGGGCTTTCTTTTGTTTCGCAGCTGCGGCAAAAACGGTCAGCCCTCCGTCAGCCCCTCCGCTTCATCCATTTCTCAAGCTTCTGCGGCCCCTACGCCTTCTGCCTCCCCTGAAAGCAGTCTCCCCGAAGCTTCTCCTTGGGTGGATGAATTGCCCATTGTCGTGGGGGGGCGCGGCACCACGGTCGGAGCCGTACAGGATCGTTTGCGTGCGCTGGGGTATTTCCGCTATAAGGCCTCTGGCTATTTTGTCAGCATGACGCAGCAATCTATCTTATCTTTTCAAAAAAAGAACAGCCTTACGCAGGATGGGCTCATCGGGGAGGAAACGCTCCAGGCCATGTATTCTGCGGGTGTACAGCGCAACGCCATTGTAGAGGTAAAAACACCAGAAGAAAAGCCCTCTACCGTGCGGCCCCGGGAATATGGAGAGACCACCCCCTGGTCTGAAGTCAATCCGATGATCGCTGCCAATCAGCAGTTTCTTGTCATTGATTTTTCCAGCCAGCTCTATTTCAATGCCGTGCGTGTCGGCGGTACCAATCATCTTGAATTTGAGCCCGCCAATGCGGAGGAAGGGCAAAAGCTTCTTAAAATTTTCGGCGGCCAGACCAGCTATGAAAAGCGGGCCTGTATCGTACAGATAGGCGATCGTTATTTCGCCGCTTCTTTCTGCGGAATGCCGCATGGCGCCGCCACCATTTCAGATAATACGCTGGGCGGCCAATTTTGCCTGTATTTTACTGGGAGCACGGCAGAGGGCCTGCCCATCCAGGATGCTGAGCATAACGCCAATATCGTTCAGGCCAGTACACCCGCCCAGGAATGACAAAATAAAAAAGAGCTGTAAACCAGCTCTTTTTTTATACGCTTACATCCATCTCTCAGCCGCTTTTGCCGCTTCAGCGATGACCTTTTCAATGTCCAGGGTCTTATATTCCCCCGCTTGATACAATACACGGCCATTGACCATATTCATCCATACATCCCCTGCCTGGGCCGCATAGACGAGGTTATGCAGGGCATTGTACATCGGCTGCATGTGCGGCACCTGCGTATCCACCAGGATTATATCTGCTTTATATCCCTCTGCCAATACGCCGCCTCCGGTATGCAGCGCCTCTGCGCCCGCTCTGGTCGCAATGTGTGCCGCTTGCTTCGCCGTCATGCTCACGGCGTCCCGCGTGATTCCCTTTTGCATCAGCACCATACGCTGCATCTCTTCCATCATATTCAGGTTATTATTGCTGGCAGCACCATCCGTTCCCAAGGCAAGCTTGACCCCGCTTTTGAGCATCTGCGCTACCGGCGCAATGCCGCTGGCCAGCTTAAGGTTAGAATCCGGGCAATGCAGCGCTGTTACTCCGTACTCTTTCATGATTTCATGGTCCGCCCGGCTGGTATAGACGCAATGCGCAGCATACACTTCATTCTCCAGTACGCCCAAGGACTCCAGCAGCGCCATCGGGCTCTTGCCATGGCGCTGGATACACTCGTCGTGCTCTAACGCTGTTTCCGAAATATGGATATGCAGCGGTATGCCCAGCGCCCCTGCCTTTTGTCCGCAAGCTCTTAAATAAGGCGCGCTGCATGTATATTCAGCATGCGGCGATACCGTAACAGAAATGCGCCCATCTGCTGCGCCCTGATAGGCCATCAGGGTATCATATACGCTCAGCTTTTGCTCTATTGCGCTCTGGTCCATCTCCTGGCACGCCGTCGATCGAGTTAAAACGCTTTTTATGCCTGTTTTCTCTACCGCGGCAATCTCCTGCTCAGTAAAAAAGTACATATCGTTGTAGCAAACCGTGCCGCTGCGTATCATCTCTGCAATGCCTAGCATATTGCCCCAATAGGCGGCGTTCTCATCAAGCTCATCTTCCATGGGAAAAATACGCTCTGTCAGCCATCTATGAAGCGGCAAATCATCTGCAGCGCCGCGGAACAATACCATGGCATTGTGCGCATGCGTATTGACAAAGCCAGGCATCGCAATCCGTGCCCCGCCATCGATGATCTCATCGCATTCCTGTGCCTTGGGCGCACGGCTGGCCGGCCCGGCATACAGAATCGTGTCCCCTTCGATTTGCAGCTCAGCGTCCTGAATGGCATCCTCTTCGCCTTGCATAGGCAGAAGCCAAATATTTTTGATAATTTTCATGCCTGTACTTTTTCCTTTAGAAATGCCATAAACGGCTCCTTCAAGTCATCGCGCTTCAAAGCAAAGTCCACCGTTGCTTTCAAAAAGCCGATTTTTGAACCAATGTCATACCGTTTCCCTTCAAAGTCCAATGCATACATATCCTCTGTCTGCATCAGCTCTTTGAGAGCGTCTGTCAATTGGATCTCTCCGCCTGCCCCCGGTTTCGTGCGGGCCAGCACCTCGAAAATCCCCGGGGTAATGATATATCTTCCGAAAATAGCCGTTCGTGACGGTGCCTTCTCCAACGGCGGCTTTTCTACCAATCCGCATACCTTAGACAGCCCCGGCACACTGCTTTGAAAGCTCAAGTCCGGCGCTACGATCCCGTAACTGCTGACCAGTGCCTCTGGCACTGTGGATACACCAAGCACAGAAGCATGGTAGGCATCGTATACGTCCATTAGCTGCCCAATGGCTGGTTTTTCGCATACCGCCACATCATCGCCCAGAAGCACCGCAAACGGTTCCTCATTGATGAAAGAATGAGCGCAATATACCGCATGGCCCAGCCCGCGCGGCTCTTTTTGGCGGATGTACTGAATGTTGACCATATCTGAAATTTTTCGGAGATTTTCCAAGACATCCAGCTTGCCTTTTTTCTCCAGCTCACGTTCCAGCTCAGGGGAATAGTCAAAATGATCCTCTATCGCGCGTTTGCTGCGCCCTGTAATGATGAGAATATCCTCAATACCGGCCTCCACCGCTTCCTCAATGATATACTGAATCGACGGCTTATCTACAATCGGCAGCATCTCTTTAGGCTGTGCCTTGGTTGCCGGCAAAAACCGGGTCCCCATTCCAGCTGCCGGAATGATTGCCTTGCGAATTTTCATCTGCTTACTCCTCTCATCCTAAGATTACAAAAGGGTGTTTCCACCCTTTTGTGCATCCGTTTTCAGGTTTGCATTGTATTCTATTTTATGAGCGCCTGAATACACGCCCACGGCTGATATCCAGCGAAACGGCATCGCCGGACTTAAGCTGCTCTGTAATACCCAAAGCGCCAATGATGGCGGGCTTGCCCTGTTTGATGGCATATACAGCCGTATGGCTGCTGACGTTGGAATTTTCACATACGATAGCACGCGCCATTTTCATATACGGCAGGTATCTGTCATCCGTTTCCTTGACAACCAAAATATCTCGAGAGGACATCGATGTACAATCGTCCAGTGTTTTCGCCACGCATACATGCCCACGCACCGTTCCATTGCCAATGCCGCGGCCGCGCACCAGCACGTCGCCGACCATCGAAACCTTCAATAGGTTGGTAGTGCCCGAAACGCCCAGCGGTACGCCCGCAGAAATAACAACCACATCGCCATCATGTACCAAGCCGGTCAGCTTGGCCGTATCCACCGTCTGCTTAAGCATCTCGTCTGTCGATGTGCTCTGCGGCGCGACAACAGGCGTTACGCCCCAGGTTAAGGAGAGCTTATTGTACACAGACTCAGATGGCGTTGTTGCAATGATGCGGCATCCAGGACGGAACTTTGCAATCATTTTCGCCGTATAACCGCTGGAGGTAGAGGTTACAATGGCTTTGGCATTAACGTCCCGCGCGCATTCACAGCAGGCATGGGATACAGCATCCGTGATGTTATATTCCTCTTTTTCCATGGTGGAGGATGGTAGGATACGCGCATGGTTTTCCACATGCTGGCAGATGGAGGCCATCGTACTCAGCGCTTCCACCGGATACTTCCCTGCCGCCGTTTCCCCGGACAGCATCACGGCATCACAGCCATCGTATACCGAAGAGGCAACGTCATTGACTTCTGCGCGGGTAGGCCTTGGGTTCCGGATCATGCTATCCAGCATCTGGGTTGCCGTGATGACCGGGCGTCCAATGGATTTGCACAACTGTATAATTTCCTTTTGGAAAATCGGAACCTGCTGCAGCGGCACTTCAACGCCCAAGTCACCGCGTGCTACCATAACAGCATCCGAGGCTTTCGCAATTTCCTCAATGTTTACAATCGCCTGGTGGCATTCGATCTTGCTGATGATCTGGATCCCCTCTCCGCCATGCTCCTGCAATAACTGGCGAATCTCCAGCACATCCTGCGCTCTGCGGATAAAAGAAGCCGCAATAAAGTCAATGCCCTGCTCAATGCCGAATAAAATATCCTCAATATCCTTTTCTGTAATGGATGGCAGCTTTACATCCACACCGGGCACATTGACCCCCTTGCGGTTGCTGAGCTGCCCGCCATTTTTCACCTGGCAGACAATGTCCGTGCCGTCTTTCACTTCCAGCACCTCCATCGCGACCAATCCATCGTCAATCAAGATCACGGTACCGGGCTGTACATCCTGCGGCAGCCCTTCATAAGTGATGGATACGATCTCTTTGGTGCCTTCTACGTCACGGGTCGTCAGTGTAAAGGTATCCCCTTCGGATAATTCCACCGGCGTTTTTTCAAAGGTCTTGATACGGATCTCCGGTCCTTTGGTATCCAGCATAATGCCAATCGGCATATTCATTTCCTTGCGGAGCGCTTGAATATCCTTGATCCGCTTTTCATGCTCTGCATGATCTCCGTGGGAGAAGTTTAAGCGGAATACATTCGCACCGCCTTTTACCAGCTTTTTCAGCACAGCCGGCGATTCACTGGCCGGGCCGATGGTACAAATAATCTTTGTTTTTTTTCTCATCTATCTGCTACACCTCTTTGGTTTTTTATCGAATCCTGTCCATAATATACCATAAAATGCGCATTGTAAAAAGTTTCCTTTGCTTGTCTTTTCAATTTTTCCCAGTTTTTACAAAGATTATTTCTTGCTAAATGACGAATTTTCCGATATAGTAAGGTTAATAAGAATAATTCCTGATAGAAGAAGGTTTTGCATTGTCTACTGTACATTATCGAAATTCAAAACAGCGCAGCCGTGTTCTTGAGGCTGTGCAAAACAGCGGCACGCACCCTACCGCAGAATACATCTTTGATATGCTGCGCAAAGAAGATCCCAATATTAGCCTAGGCACGGTATACCGTAATCTGGATATTTTATGTAAGCTCGGCAAGCTCGCTAAGGTGGGCCGCATGGATGGGCCGGAAGCATTTGACCGCAATCCTGCGCCGCACTATCATCTATGCTGTATGCGCTGTGGTGCAGTCGTGGATTTGCCTGTGCCCTATATGGAGCATGTAGACCAGACCGCAAGAAATATGGGATGCAAGGTAACGGCCCATAAACTCATCTTAGACGGCCTGTGTCCGCAATGTGCTGAGGCGGAGTCGGAGTGCTGATCGATTTACACTCATTATACTAAAAAGAGGAGCAGTGCTCCTCTTTTATTTATCCTTTCCCATCGGTGGATTGCGATAATATGCTACGCGCCTGTCTATCTCTGTATAGTCTATCTTTCCTGTTTCCATAAAATCCTTACAAACGCGCTCGCTTGGGATCCCGGCCCGGCCGCCGATTCTCGTGCACTTGATCGCGGCAGCAGCGCTGGCATACCTGCAAGCCTGTCGGACATCCATGCCTTGAATCATGCCCGCTAAAAAAGCCCCATGGAATACATCCCCAGCGCCCGTGGTATCCACGACCTCCACCTGGTAAGCCGGCAGCTGGAAAAAGCCCATTTCATCCAGCCCTACCAAGCCTTTTCCCCCTAATGTTACAACGACAACGGCCCCGGGACGGCACATGGCGCGCATCTGCCTTAAGTTATTCTCCCACTCCATACTCTGCCCAAAAAGATGACGGTACACAAATTCACTGGCAATGAGATAGTCGCATTGTGCCAGCATCTCCGGCATCCCTTGCTCATAATAACGGTCAGCATCGTACACCACCTTGCCGTTTCCCTCATGCGCTACCTTCGCTGCCTCTATGCTGTATGGCTTAGAGTCCGCTAAAAACACATAGGAAGCAGATTGAATAAACGCAGCCTGCCTCCGTATTTCCTCCGGCGTGTAATTGGGTACAGTGGCGCGTTTCACCATAATATTCCGCGTGCTGTCCGATAAAACCGAAAGGCATACACAGAATTGTGAATCCGTTTCTTCCTCGTGACGCAAATGAGACACGTCAATGCCATGCCGTTCAAATTCACGGCGAATCAGGCGCCCAAACATACCGCCGGTAGTGCCCGCCATGCTGCATTCGCAATCGCAGAGCAGTTTTGTTGCAATCAGCCCCGTCGAAACCTTCCCGCCATATTGCCATGAAGTCTGGTTGATGTCTATCGATTCATTCGGCGCCAAGCCGTGATCGATATTGATGAGTAAATCCATAACTGGAATCCCGTATGCAATTACATCCATCTTTTTTTACCCCCTCTTCTATTCATCCTCCGTATGCAGGCCTTGCGCATCCACCAGGCCATATACCAGCGCGGGGCGCTTTGCAGGCTGCTCTGTATACGTAAGCGCCGCCAAAAAGCGCGGCATAGCTTCCTGGAGCCCCTTTTCTCCGTTGACATGAAATTCTGCAAGTACATCCCCGGTGCGCACGAAATCACCAATCCTTTTTTTCATTACAATGCCCACGGCAGGATCAATCTTATCGCCCAGTTTTTCCCGGCCTGCTCCTAACAGCTGCGCACAGGTACCGATGCCTTGGGTATCCATCTTTGCCAAATATCCTGACTGCTGAGATAAAATAGGAATCACTTTTTCCGCCCTGGGCAGCCTGGAGGTATCTTGGCATACACGGGCATCCCCGCCCTGCGCCTCTATCATCACTGCCAGCTTTTTCAGCGCTTTGCCGGAAGAAATTGCCTCCAGCACCATGCGTTCCGCCTCTTTTTCTCCTTCCGCCTTTCCGCCCAGACAGAGGATCTGAGAGGATAAACGCTTGCAAATTGTAAACAAATCGCTGTTCTGATGCTTTCCCTGCAAAATTTCAATGGCTTCCCTGACATCCAGCGCATTCCCGATACAGCTACCAAGAGGCTGGCTCATATCCGTAATCAACGCGGCGGTCTTTTTCCCCAAATGGAGGCCAATATTCACCATTGTCTCGGCCAGCGCTACCGCCTCTTCCGGCGTTTTCATGAAAGCGCCGCTGCCCGCTTTGACATCCAATACAATAATATCCGCCCCAGCCGCCAGCTTCTTGCTCATGATAGAAGACGCAATCAACGGCAGAGAATCCACCGTACCCGTTACATCCCTCAGCGCATATAGCTTTTTGTCTGCAGGCGCCAGTGCTTCATTCTGGCCTACAATGGCCAGCCCGTTTTCCCGCAGCAGCTCTAAAAACCGCTGCGGCGATGCCTCCACAGAAAAGCCCGGGATCGCCTCCAGCTTATCCAGGGTGCCTCCCGTATGCCCGAGGCCGCGGCCGGACATTTTCCCCATGGCTACCCCGCAGCTGGCTGCAATGGGCACCACGGCGAGCGTTGTCGTATCCGCCACACCGCCGGTTGAATGCTTATCTGCCACCAATGCTCCTACCGAGGATACATCCAGCACTGTACCGCTGTGTGTCATTGCGTCCGTCAACGCTGCCGTTTCTTCGGGGCACATCCCCGCAAAACAAATTGCCATCATCATTGCAGACATTTGATAATCCGGCAGTTTGCCATTTGTATACGCCTGTATCATCCACGCAATCTCTGACGCATTCAGCACCTGGCCCTGTCGTTTTTTTACGATTAGGTCTACCATCCGCATATTGGACCCCTCCTCTCTTTTCATTGTAGACTGCTGCTTGCTTTTTTATTTATGACTTAGAGATCATCCCTGGATTTCTCAGCAGCGGCTTGGCAATGACCACTGTTTTGCTCATCAGATCCCTCGTCTTGCCATTTTGCAGCAATACCACCCTGCTAACGCCGCCGTGATCCGTCAGCGCATTGACCATACCATAGACAAGCTGTGTCTCCGCCGTATCCTGCAAATTGCTCACCGCCTCATAAAAATGATCGGATAGGTTCAACATCGCGGTATTATGGTCATAATTGATGCCTAAAATGTCTTCTTCCCGTATATCTGCTGGAAAAACGGAACTGAGACCCTCATTTTCTCCCTCTGCCCCCTCCAGCATCGCATACAGAGGCGCCAGCGCATCGCTGGCCTTTTCCATAGGGACTGCGCTGCGCACAGCAGACAGCAACCCATTTTCATTGGCGTAGTAGGCTGTGATATGCGCCCCCAAAAGCTCCGACAACGATTCCTTGGTAAACTCTCCGGGATTTTGTGCCATACCTTCCGCCTGCTGCAAGGGCACGCCGTTGGCGCTCAAGACGACGCGCTTTAGGCCGCTGGCGTTGTGCAGCAGCGTTTGAGCATACGCGGCATAGCATTGGGAAGAAGAAGTATGCGATTCCGGTACATAAAGGTCTACATAAAGCGTATCCGATTCCATGCGCCCGCTTATCACCTTCACCTGGTCATCAAAGCAGGCCTTGGTTCCCTCGGGTTCATTGCCGGCTACCAGCAATGAAAAAGCGCTGACCCAAAGAGACATCTGCTTATCAGAAGAACGCGGCTTCGGCACCAAATACGTTCCGTCCAGATCCGGATAGTACGTCAGAAGGTGGATTTTGTTTGTCTCTTTTTCCTCGCTGGCTCTTTCCAGCCCGTCTTGTATCCCGGGCGGCACATGACCGTCCACCGTCAGCAATACATAATCCGTCTTGAAAATCGGGTTCAGTGTACGCACCGCCACTGCACGGAACTGGGAAAGATCCCCTTCCTCCATTTCCCCATGATTATGCAGGTCGATATAAGCTACATTGTCGATGATCCATACGTGGTTTAGGCTGTAATGCGCCGGGCAGGCGGGCAGCAAATTGCCCTGCGGGCCGCGTATCAGTTGCTCTATAACAGCATAGCCCGGCATTTTCCCGGAGGGTAGGTCTATTTGCCGCACCTCTGAGCTAAATGCCGAGGGTTCCTCTGTGGGAAAATACAGCGTTACGCGCATAGAGTTTTCCTCCGGCACTGTATAATGGGCAATATCCGGAAACACATCCTCCTGCTCTTTGTCCTTACAGCCTGCCAAGCACGCAAAGCACACCAGCAGCGCCAGCAGCCAAGCTATTTTACGGGAACAGGATTGGTTCAATGCTCTGCACCTCCACTTTCCAGATGCCTGTATCCCGCTTTACGGAAATGGCCTGGTTATATAGTTTTTGGGACTGCCCGTCTTTCATCGTTTGCGTCACATCCATATATACCGCGGCGCTCTGCCCATCCTCCGAAATCGAAACATCCACAATTTGATACGTCTCTACGCTGCCCTTGGCTTCGTCCGCTTTCGCCTGCAAAGCCTCGGCGTTTGTCAACTCGAAGCCGCCGGACAATAGCCTGGAAGCTCTCTGCTTGTCATTGCTCATCGCTCCATCCATAACGATCTGAACTGCTGTTTTCGGCGTCAACAGCAAATCATTGTTTTTCCCTAACGGCTCTAAAACAGAATTTTCTCCTGTGCCGGTCAGCCCTACCTCCAAGCGCGTAGGCCGGGCCCCCTTCCCCGTTTTGTCCTTATCCACCAAAATCTGTACCTGAACAAAGGGGTCCAATTCTGCCAGCGAATTGACCACGGCATATAAGGCCAAGCGATTTCTCATGGCTGTTTGCTCCGCCACGGATTCGCTGACAGTGCCGTCTGACATCACCACAGGCGTGCTGATCAAAAAGCGGTTGTTCATTGTGACATTGAGCGTTTGGCCGTCCAGCGCTACGGACACCACCTCCGTGCCCTCCGGCAGCGCAGAGGCAAGGCCCATATTTTGAGGCGGCCCTTGCAAAAGCATGCGCAGGACAGCCTCCTCTTTGGTCTCTCCGCTGGCGACATCTATGGTCTGGGAAACGCTGGCCAGCTGGTTTTCCCCTTCTACGACATAATACAGGTTTGTTGTGATTGTCTCGGAAATATTTTGCCCTGCCAGCGGATTGATCTGCGGCTGGTAGATGGAGTGAGAGGTTTCCTCTTTGATTACAGAACACCCGGCTGCAGCCGATACCGCCCATACTATGCACAGCAGCGCCGCTGCCCATTTTCTCTTTTTCATGCTTCCGGCCTCCCTTGAGGCATAGTAATGGTGAAGGTGCTGCCGCTCTTTTCCGTGCTGGTCAGCATGATTTCTCCGCCATGTAAGCGTACCACCTGCTGGACAATGGCAAGCCCCAGCCCTGTGCCGCCTGTATCCCGGGCCCTGGCGCGGTCCACGCGATAGAACCTTTCAAATACATGCGCCTGCTCCTCCTGCGGGATGCCAATCCCCGTATCCGAAACCGTAATGATGATAAATTGGCTTTGCTCTTCTACCTCTACGGTCACACTGCCCTCCGGCGGCGTATACTTAATGCCATTGGAAATTAGATTGATTAGCGCCGTAGACATTTTCAGCCTATCGCAGCGCATGCTTATGCCATTCCATATGTGGTTGATCTTAATGTTCTTATCCTGGGCCAAAGGCTGCAGGGAATGAATACACTCTGCGATGATTTCGTCTAGGTTTTCCCAGGTCATACGCATCACCATAGCAGGATTATCTGCCTGCGCCAAAGTCAAAAGGTCTGTCAGCAGGGAGTTTAGCCGATCTATCTCCGCATTGATATCCGTTAAAAACTCTTTGTACATTTCCTCCGGCACATTTTCCTGATACAGCAGCGACTCTGCCAAAATCTTTATCGAGGACAGCGGCGTTTTCAGTTCATGCGATGCATTGGAAATAAAATCTCTCCGTTGATTTTCTACATTGTCCAGTCTTTCGCTCATCCGGTTGAATGTTTTCCCCATTTCCACGATCTCGCTGGCCCCTGTGATTTTTACCTTTTCGCTGAAATCGCCGTGGGACATTTTTTGGATGGCATTCGTCATCTGCGCAATGGGCTTTGAGATCCAACGCGCGATCAGGATTCCGATCATAATCATGGCCAGCAGGATTAGGATAGACACCAGGGCAAAATCCTGCTGGGTCTGAGTCACCATATCCATAACATCCTGAATGGATACGCTGACCAGCAGGATGCCTACATTGCGGGACTGGTACACGATGGGCGTAGTATAGTACACCGCCCAAAATTTCCCATTATCAAACAATGAGCCTTTTTCCCCATCCACCTCATGAAACCCGTAAGACACCGTACGGCTGTTATTGCGGATATCCTCGATTTCCTTATGCTGCAACAGCCGTCCGTTGAGCATGGCATACGAATCCATTAATACAATGCCATCGGTATCCAACACCAACACGCGGCCGCCAATCTCCTTGCTGGAGGACAGCATCTGGGCATATAGCTCCCCGGCATCTCCGTTGGCCGTAGCCGCCGCCACATGCGTTGCAATGGACTCCACCTCCTGGCTTTGGCTGTCGATGCGCGAAGTAGTCAAAAAGCTGCCCGTCAGCTGGCTCACTGCCAAATTGATAAAGATAAAAGCGATTAAAAACAACAAACCATACAGGACAACAATCCGGCCCTGTATGGTTGAAAAGCGTTTCATGGGTTTTAATTTTTTACCGATCTGCAAAGTAGTAGCCAACTCCCCATTTTGTCATGATAAAGGATGGACGTGCGGGATCTTCCTCTATCTTTTCCCGTAAGCGGCGGATGTGTACGTCCACAGTGCGCAAATCATACTTTCCATCTGCCTTTTCATTTTTCCAAAGCGCCTGATGCAGCTGCTCTCTGGAAAACACCTTGCTCGGCTCCTGTGCCAAGGTCATCAATAGGTTAAACTCCTTGACCGTCAGGTTGATCTCCATTCCGTCTCTGGCACAGCTTCTTGCTGTCGGATCTATCGTTAAATTCTTAAACTGGATGACATTGGAGGCCGGCGCCTTTACCTGCGTCCTCCGCAATACGCTTTTGATCCTGGCCTTGACCTCCAGGATATTGAAAGGCTTTACCATGTAATCGTCTGCCCCATATTCCAAGCCCAAAATGCGATCCATATCATCGCCCTTGGCCGTCAACATGATTACAGGCGTATCTGTAAACTCTCTCATCTGGCGCAGCACGTCTGTCCCGCTTACCACTGGAAGCATCACATCCAGCAAAACCAGGTCGTATTGCGTACTCTGGATCCTATCCAGCGCCGATTGGCCGTCCAACGCCTCCTCCACGATATATCCATCCTGCTCTAAAGAAAAGCGCAGTCCTTTCAAAATCAATGGTTCATCATCCACAGCCAGGATGCGAAAAGCCATGATCGTTCCTCCCAAATCCGATTTTTGATTCTCTTTACTCTGTGCAGTATACCATATTTTTCCCATAAGTGCTATGGAATCACAACCAACTGCCCGTCAAATAATGCGGAAAGCAAAGAGACAGAAATCTGTGTTTTATCGTATCCCTCCGGCAGTCCGCCGGCCTTTTCCACCAAATCCTTTACCGTAGCGCCCTCCCTGAGCGTGTAAACACCCGGTTTGGCAATATTTCCCGTGATTTTAACCTGAATGGATCGTTTATATTCATTCGTTGCAGAAGGGGCTATGGATTGTGCTGCTGGCCCTAAAACATCCTCCGGCGAGGGCGCAAAGCGGTCCAGACAGTGTCCCAGGACAGCAAGGCCCGCAAACAGCAGAATCAGAATCGTCCATTTTCTCAGCACTTCTCTGTTCTTTCCCTGTCCGCCAAATCTTTTTTCTTGTTTCATTATTTGCCGCCTTATTCTCGTGAAAGTATTGTCACTTTTCTCCTTCTTTGTTATACTCTTTTTTATGAAAAAGCAAGTATTTTCTACATATTTTTTCATATTTTTCGTGTTTCTTCTTCTTTTTTCAGCAATTATGCCCGTTGCGGGGTTTGCGCAAGAGGAAGCCGAGCCTGCTGCCTCCAAGCCTCCGGCGACAACCTGTGCAAATTATGTGCTTTTGGATGAGGCGACAGGCCAGGTGCTGGCGGAAAAAGAGAAAGATACACGCAGCAATCCTGCCAGCCTTACCAAAATGATGACGGCTTTGCTGCTGCTAGAATCCGGTAAGGATCTGCAGCAAACCATGGTGTGTTCCAGTACCGTTACCTCTTTTGACAGCGATTCCTCTCTCGTTGGTTTATACGATGGGGAGGAAATCAGCTATCAGGATCTGTTGTACGGATTGATGCTGGTTTCCGGCAATGATGCAGCGGCTGCCATCGCTTATGATTTGGGCGGTGGAGATATCAGCGCGTTTGTGGAAAAGATGAACCAGCGCGCCCAAGAGCTTGGCATGACCAATACGCATTTTGCCAATCCCCATGGTTTGACAAATGAAGACCATTATACCACCGCCTATGACTTAGCTCTTTTGGCCCAGGAATGCATGAAAAATGAAACGTTCCGCACTGTCGTCTCCACCCCTGAATATACCATGGCCGCCACCAACCGGCACGAAGCGCGTACAATTTATATCAGCAACCGTTTTATTTCTACCAAAGCGGATAATGCTTCTTATCATTACGAGGCCGCTACCGGCATCAAAACCGGCTCTACCAACGCTGCCGGCGGATGTTTGGCCGCCTCTGCCAAGATTGGGGACAGGGAGATCATTGCGATTGTTCTAGGCGACCATATAGCCAAGCAGGAGCAGCGATGGGTCGATGCACGTGCTTTGCTGGATTATGGGTTTACCATTTCTGTTCTTGATCTAACGCAAAAAATTAAGGATACGCCGCTGCAAACCACCTTGCCCGGCGATACGGCATCCTCTGCGTTGACGCCTATTTTGCCGGACAGCAAGATTTATTACAAGGCGACCAGCGATCTGGCAGATGCTTTTGAAGCAGAGGGCGCGCAGCTGACTGTCAGCTATGAATTGGACCCCAATCTTACAGCCCCTGTGGCAGACGGCGCAACGGTGGGGCAAGCCGTTTATTCTCTA
>CAJLPK010000038.1 GCA_905208455.1 uncultured Bacillota bacterium | reverse complement strand
GGAGGTGTCCTTGGCACAGAGGGAAACCTGGCGCTCGGTGCAGGATAGGTCCTCTCCCACGCAGCCCATATCCACGCACAAAAGCTCATCATACCCGGCAAACGCCGCCGCGCCGTGCCCCACCTCCTCATGCACGGTAAAGATGACGTCGGTATCATACTGCGGAAGGAGGCCCCGGCGCGCCATGCCGCGCAAAAACGCCATCAGGCAGGCGGCGCTGGCCTTGTCATCCAAAAAGCGGGACTTGATATACCCGCTGTCCGTGATTACGGTCTTGGGGTCCAGGCAGAGATAATCGCCCGTTCGGATGCCGAGCGCCGCCGCGTCCGCCGGGCTGTGCACCGCCTCATCCAGCCGCACGGCCATGTTCTTTTCATCGCGCGGGCGGGTGGCGGCGTCGTCAAATACATGGGTGGCCGGGGAAAGGGACAGCACCGTGCCGGTGTATGCCTTTCCGCCGCGGGTGTACAGCGTGCAGTAGGCGCCGTCCAGCGTGGGCAAAAGCGGGCCGCCGACGCGCACGAACCGCAGCAGGCCGTCGTCGGAAACAGAGCGCACCATCAGCCCCAGCGTGTCGATGTGCGCGCATAAGCACACGTGCTTGTCGCTGCTGCGCCCCTTGACGGGCACGATGACGTTGCCCTTGTTGCTCCTGTGCGGGAGATAGCCGAAGCGCTCGGCCTCCCTTGCCACCAACTGCGCCGCCTTTTCGGTGTAGCCGCTGGGGCTGTCGGTCTGCAGCAGCCGCACGAGAAAATCCAATACATAGGTCTGGTCTGCTGTCTGGTTCATGCAAAGGCCCCCTTTCAAAGCATACCTTCATCATACCGCAAACCGCCGCAAAAAAACAGGGGGCGCTTTGGGCCTAGGCAAAGAGCGCCCTCCGTCGGAAGGGCGCTCTCGGCAGGGGGCAGGTCAGGGCGTGCAGGGCCGGCCGGAGGGGGCCTGGGCCCGGCGGCACAGAAAGCCCACCGAGGCGTCCATGGCAATGCGGCAGGCGTTGGTATCGTCCAGCGCGTTGAGCATGACAAAATCGTGAATCGTGCCGCCGACGGTCAGGTGCGTCACGCTGACGCCCGCCTGGCAAAGCCGCCGGGCATAGGCGGCGCCGTCGTCCCTCAGCACATCCGCTTCGCCGTTGACAATCATCGCAGGCGGCAGGGAGGATAGCACACGCTGCGGCGCGCGCAGCGGGGAGGCGGTGTATTCGCAGCCCTGGCCGGGGGCGGACAGGTACTGCCGCCAAAACCACTGCATGCCCGCGCGGTACAGCGAATAGCCGCAGGCAAAGGCGTGGTAGGAGGGCGTATCAAAGGCAAAGTTTGTCACGGGATAATACAAGAGCTGGCTGTCGATGGCCGGGCCGCCGCGCTGCAAAGCCAGCATGGCGAGCACGGTAGCCAGGTTGCCGCCGGCGCTGTCTCCCGCCACAGACAGGGGGCCGCTCTCGCAGCCAAGGCCGGCCTGCTGCAAGAGTACGGGTAGCTGGCACAGCACGGTGTAGCATTGCTCCAGCGCGGTGGGGTATTTGGCCTCCGGCGACAGGCTGTATGCCGGGAACACCACCAGCCGGCCGGTGCGGGCCGCCAGCTCGCGCACCAGCTTTTCATGCGTATGCAGCCCGCCAAAGACCCAGCCGCCCCCGTGTATGTAGAAAATGACGCCGCTGGGCCGGCAGGGGGCCTTGGGGGCGATGAGGGCGGTGCGCACGCGGCCCCAGCGCCCGGTATCCACCGTGACGTGGGAGATCTCCGCAGGGTATTGGCACACGGGCGCATCCTGCGCGGCGTTCAGCGCTGCGCGCCCCAGGGCGGGCGGCAGCTCAAACGCTAAGGGCGGCCGGGCGTTTGCCATGCAGACCTGCCGGGCCGCCGTTTCCAAAAAGATTCGTTGATTCATAGGGCTTCCCCTTTCTGTTGCAAGCAAAATGATGGGTTGGTTCGTCCGCCTATACCCTATGCGCAGCAGAGGAGAGGGGTGAAAGGGCGCAAAGAAAAAAGGCCGTGCATCCTGCGATGCACAGCCTCTTGTGCGCCTGCCTTACGGCAGATAGGTCAACGGGTTTTTCGCCGAGCCGTTGTAGCGGATCTCAAAGTGCACATGCGGGCCGGTGCTGCGCCCCGTATTGCCGGACAGCGCGATGGTCTGCCCCTTGGAAACCTTTTGGCCTACCTTCACCTTTACGCTGCTGTTGTGCGCGTAGCGCGTCACCCATCCGTTGCCGTGGTTGATTTCTACCAGTATGCCGTAGTCGCCGGCGTTGCCCGCGCGCGTCACCGTGCCGGCCGCCGAGGCCTTTACAGCGCTGCCGATGGGCTTGCCGATGTCGATGCCGGCATGCAGCCTGCCGTTGCGCGTGCCGTACGGCGAGGTGATGCTGCCGCTGACCGGCCAGCCGAACGAGGGGGCGCCCTTGATGGCGCTGCCGTTGTTATTGCTGTTGGTCTTGTTTTTCGTGCCCACCAGCACGACCTTGTCCACCGGCTCCTTCACGGTTTCAAACGCGCCCTCTTTGCGTGCGGTTTCCGCCCCGTTCAGGTAGGTGATGGTCGTGGTCTTGCGGCGCAGGCCCTCTTCGCCCTGCGTCTTGGTCTTGGTAGAGCCCTTGGCCAGGCTGCTGTCGTTTTTCTTCACCGTTTCAAAGGGGATGGCTTCCTCCTCCGTCTTTTCCACCGTGCATTTGACATTCAGCGCCTTTTCGGTGCAAAGCACCAGTACGGCCTCCTCCTGCCCCAGCACGGAGGACCCCTCGGCATACGGCGTCACCTCTACCTTGTCCACAAATTCCGCCTTGCCGTTTTCTACTGTCTGCGAGGAGAGCACGCTGGCCAGCACGGCCTGGGCGGCCTGCTCATTGGCCACCGATACCGCGGGCGTGCCGTTGACGGCGATGGTCACCTGCCCCTCGGACACCGGGGCGCCGGAGGAAGCGGACAGCGGCGCCATCGCCTTTGCTACCTCTTCGGCATTGGGGTCTATGATCTCCAGTTGGCCTTTGGCGATGCCCTCGTCCGCATTGGCGGCCGGGCGCAGCGCAATCAAAAGCCCTGTGCTTACGACAAAACAGCAAGCCAGCCCGCTGGCCACCCAGAGCAGCAAGCGGTTCTTGCGGCCGTACGCCCGGGCCCCGGAGGCCGCAGGCCGAGCCGCCTGCCTGCGGGAAGGATAGGCCGCAGGCGGGGTTTGTTTGCAGTCACTCATTTGTTCAAAACACCTCGTGAAGATATTGTGACATTTTTTATCGACAAAATCAAGTAAATATTACGAATTTATGAAGAATAAAAGAATTTTAATGCGGATTATCGTACTATATGGCGCATATTTGTCTAAAGCAAGGGGACAAAGCGGCGCTTTGCGGCAGGCCCTGCGCCCCCGGGGCCGGCCTTTGCCCCGGCATGCGCCGCAGGGCGGGAAAAAGCATTTCTTTTTTGCCGCGTATGGGGTATAATAAGAATACAAAAATCAGAATACTTCCGCATACAAGGGAGGCAGTTGGTATGAGTATGAAATTGGTCATTGCCATTGTGCAAAACGAAGATAACCAGAAGCTGAACAACGCCCTGGTCAAGGAGGGCTTTCGGTCTACGCGCCTGGCGACAAGCGGCGGCTTTTTGCGCACGGGCAATACGACGGTGATGATCGGCGTGGAGGAAAGCAAGCTCGAGGAGGTGCTCGGCATCATCGAATCGGTGTGCAAGGCGCGCAAGCAGACGGTATCCGCGGTGGCGCCGTCGGTGGATACCACCGGGTTTTACATCCCCTATCCCGTCGAGGTCTCGGTGGGCGGGGCCACGGTGTTCATCCTGGATGTAGAGCAGTTTAGGAGAATGTAACGCTGGATAAAAGGGAGCCTTTTCGGCTCCTTTTTTTGTGGGCCGGCGCTTTGCACAAGGCCGGCGGCCGGCAGGCGGCAAAATGCAGAAATTGATGCGCGGCCGGGCAGAGAATATGGTAAAATGAGTACGGCTACAAGAAAACCAAATGGATATAAGGGAACATACAAGGAACCCCGCTGCGGGGCGGGGTGAAAGGAGAGAAACGATGAACCAATGCGTCATTGGCATTGATATCGGCACTTCGGGTACAAAGACCATCGCCGTGGACCGGGACGGCAAAATTTTGGCCAGCGCGCTGGCCAGCTATCCGCTGTATACCCCCAAGCCGGGCTGGAATGAGCAGGCGCCGGAGGATTGGTGGCAGGCGGCGGCGGAGACGCTGCAAAAGGTGACAAGCCGCCTGGAAAACACGGAGATCGTGGGCGTCGGCCTGTCCGGGCAGATGCACGGCATGGTGGCGCTGGAGGCAAGCGGGGCCGTGGTGCGCCGCGCGCTGTTGTGGAACGACCAGCGCACCGCAGCGCAGTGCGAGGAGATCACGCAGGCCGCCGGCGGCTTATCCGGGCTTTTGTCCATGACAAACAACCGCATGCTCACCGGCTTTACCGGCGGCAAGATCCTCTGGATGCGGGAAAACGAGCCGGAGAATTTTGCCAAAACCGTGAAAATACTAAACCCCAAGGACTATATCGGCTACCGGCTGACCGGCGAACTAGCCACGGAGGTGTCCGACGCCTCGGGCACCGGCCTGTTTGATGTGAAACACAGAAAATTCCACGACGGGCTGCTGGCAAAGCTCGGCCTGTCCAAGGACCTGTTCGGCCGCTGCCTTGAATCCACCGAGATCCGCGGCACAGTCACCCAGGCTGCGGCAGCGCAGACCGGCCTGCCGGCGGGCGTGCCCGTGACGGGCGGCGGCGGGGACGCTGTCATTTCCACCACCGCCATGGGCTTAACAGAGCCCGGCCGCCTGGGCCTGGTGCTGGGCACCAGCGGCGTCGTGGCTACCGGCCTGCCCTCGTTTATGGAAAACCCGGAGGGCAAATTGCAGGTCTTTTGCAACAACGCGCCCGGCATGTGGCATGCGGCGGGCATCACGCTGGCGGCGGCGGGCAGCCTGGCCTGGTTCCAAAACACCTTTGGGCAGGACAAGCAGCGCCAGGCGCAGAGCAAGGGCACCACGCCCTTTGCCCTGTGGGATGTAGCCGCCGAGGCGGCAGGCCCCGGCGCGCACGGGCTGCTGTTTTTGCCGTACCTGTCCGGCGAAAGGTGCCCGGTCAACGACCCCGACGCCCGCGGCGCGTTTGTCGGCATCACGGCGCTGCATACCGACGGCGATTTTGCCCGGGCCGTGTTGGAGGGCGTGGCGTATTCGCTCAGGCAGGTCGCGGCATTGATGGAGCAGATGCCCAGCTATAAAAAGCCGACGGAGATTGTCATCTCGGGCGGCGGCAGCAAGAGCAAATTGTGGCGGCGCATCATCGCGGACGTGTTCCGTTTGCCGGTCTTGCAGACCTACGGCGCGGCCGAGGGCGGCGCGTTCGGCGCGGCGCTGGTGGCGGGCGCGGGCTGCGGCCTGTGGGACAGCCTGCCGCAGGCGCTGGAAATTTTGCGCGTGCAGGAGGTAACGGAGCCCTCCAAAGACGCGGAGCGCTATGAAGCGCCCTACCAGACCTATACCAAGCTGTACCAGGCCCTAAAGGCCATAGAAGGATAACAAAGCATCATCAAAGGAGGCACAAGACAAATGATTAACCTTCCCAAAGTCAAATTAGGCGTGGTCGCGGTGAGCCGCGACTGCTTCCCCATCGACCTGTCCCAGCGCAGGCGCGCGGCGCTCATGCAGGCGCTGGCAGCGCAGGGGGTAGAGGCGGTGGAGATCCAAACCACCGTGGAAAACGAGCTGGATGCCAAAAAGGCGCTTTCGGAGCTGGCGGACAAGCAATGTAATGCGCTGGTCATGTATCTCGGCAATTTCGGCCCGGAGGGCCCGGAAACGCTGGTGGCGCAAAACTTTGACGGCCCGGTGATGTTCGTGGCCGCCGCCGAGGAGGACATCGCGGTCTTAGCGTCCAGCCGCGGCGATGCGTACTGCGGGCTGTTGAACGCCAGCTACAACCTCGGCATCCGCGGCGTCAAGGCCTTTATCCCGGAAGAGCCCGTCGGCCTGCCGGAGGAGCTGGCCGCCGTCATCCGGGAGGAATTTTTGCCGGTGGCGTGCGCGCTCATCGGCGTGAAAAAGCTCAAGATCTTTGGCTTTGGCCCGCGCCCGACGGATTTTGTGGCGTGCAACGCGCCCATCGCCCCGCTGTTTGACCTGGGCGTGGAAATTCAGGAAAACAGCGAGCTGGATCTGTTCATGAGCTTCAACGCCCACGAAAACGACCCGCGCATCCCCGGCATTGTCAAGGAAATGGAAGAGGAATTGGCGGACGGCAACAAGATGCCGGAAATTCTGCCGAAATTGGCCCAGTATGAGATCACCCTGCTGGATTGGATCGAAAACAACCGCGGCATGAGCGAATACTTTGCCATCGCGGGCAAATGTTGGCCGGCGTTCCAGGAGGCGTTCGGCTTTGTGCCCTGCTATGTCAATTCCCGCCTGACGGGCCGCGGCATCCCGGTGTCCTGCGAGGTGGATATTTACGGCGCGCTGTCCGAATTCATCGCCCAGTGCGTCACCGGCCAGAGCGTCACGCTGCTGGACATCAACAACACCGTGCCCAAGGAGATGTACCAAAAGCACATTCAACAGCAGACCGGCCTGGCCGGCGATGAGGTGTTTATGGGCTTCCACTGCGGCAACACCTGCAAGGAGCGCCTGGTAAACGCCGAGATGAAATATCAGCTCATCATGAACCGCAACCTGGAAAACGGCGGCGAGCCCGTCATCACCCGCGGCACCATCGAGGGCGCCATCGCGCCGTCCGACATTACGCTGTTCCGTTTGCAGGGCGACGCCAGGTGCGTATTGCGCGGCTATGTCGCGGAGGGCAGCGTGCTGGATGTAGACCCCTGCTCATTCGGCGGCATCGGCGTCATCGCCATCCCGGAAATGCGCCGGTTCTACCGCCATGTGCTGGTGGCGGGCCGGTTCCCGCACCACGGCGTGCTGGCGTTTGAAAAGGCGGGCAAAAACCTGTATACTGTGCTCAGCCTGTTGGGCGCAAAGGCAGATTTCAACCGCCCCAAAACCATGCTCTATGAAGGGGAAAACCCGTTTTCCCTCTAATGGATAGAGAACACAACTGTTTCATGAAACTGGAAGGAGACAGACCATGAGTCAAAAAGTACGTGAAGTGTTTGAACAGGGACAGGGCATCTTCCGCATGATGCCGAACTTTGTCCCGCGTTGTTTTTCCAAGCCGGGCCACCGCCTGCGCCTGCACCCGGACGATTACTTTGCCCTGGGCATGAAGCGCGGCGCGATGAAGGAGCGCTGGTTCAGCTCCACCATCGTGGCGAACAACGGCCCGTATGCCGCCGAGGACGAGGGGCTGAGCTATATCGCCCTCAACCAGGACGGCTCGGAGAAGGTGGCGCTGCGCGACGCCATCCAGGAGCTGGGCGCGGAGATCATCGGCCAAGAGCTGATGGATACCTACGGCGGCTGGCCGATGTACAGCAAATTCTTTGACAACAACGTGCCGCTGTTCCACCATCTGCATTTGGACAACGAAGCCGCCGCCCGGGTGGGCCGCCTCGGCAAGCCGGAGGCGTATTACTTCCCGCCGCAGCTGAACAACCACCTCGGCGAATTTCCCGCCACCTATTTCGGCTTTGACCCGGACGTGAAAAAGGAAGAGGTGCGCGCCTGCCTGGAATGCTTTGAGGACAGGGACAACCGCATCACCGAGCTGTCCCGCGCGTACCGCATCGAGCTGGGCACCGGCTGGTACACCCCGGCGGGCGTGGTGCATGCCCCCGGCTCCGTGCTGACCTACGAGCCGCAGTGGAACAGCGACGTCAACAGCGTCTATGAAAACGTCACGGCGGACGAGGTAAACAGCATCACCTCGCTCAACGAAAACTGCCCGGACGATAAAAAGGACGACATCGACTACATCATGAGCCTGATGGATTGGGACGCCAACGTGGACCCGCACTACCGTAAAAAGTATTTCCGCCCGCCGGTCGAAACCGATGCGCCGGAAGGGGCCATTGAAAAGTGGGTCGTATACGCCAACCCGTGGGTGGGCGCTAAGGAGCTGACCGTGCTGCCCGGCCAGACCGTCACCATCAAGGACGCGGCGGCCTACGGCTGCATCACCGTACAGGGCCACGGCACCTTTGGCCCGCACGACTGCGAAGCCGCCATCATGCTGCGCTACGGCCAGATGTCTGCCGACGAGTTCTTCGTTTCGGAAAAGGCCGCCCAAGAAGGCGTCGTCATCTCCAACCACAGCAAGGTGGAGCCGCTGGTCATCCTAAAGCACTTTGCGCCCAACAACAAGGAGATTCCGCAGAAATCGCCCTTGTGGGAGGATTGAGATGAAGCTGCAAAACTACGAAGTGAAAAACCAAGCCATCCGGGAAGCGTTTGAAGCGCTGAAGGCCGAGCACCCGGAAAAGCTGCAAAAGCGGCTCAACCTTTCCTGGAGCAACTGGGGCTTTGGCCTGGAGCCGCTGCAAAATTCCTGTCAGCGCCTAAAGGATGCCGGCATCGACTACATCGAGCTGCACGGCAACCATTACGGCCCGGACCTTGGCTATGATGTAAACGAGACCAAGAAGATCCTTTCGGACTACGGCTTAAAATGCAGCGGCGTGTGCGGCATGTTTTCCGCGGACAACGATTTGGCGAGCAACCGCCCCATGCAGCGCCAGGCTGCCATCGACTATATCAAGCGCGAGGTGGCGTTTACCGCTGAGATGGGCGGCAGCTATCTCTTGACCGTGCCCGGCGCGGTGGGCCGCCCGCAAAAGTATGACGACAGCGAACTCTACCGCAGTGTAGAGGCGCTGCGCAAGGTGGCGGACCTGTATGAAAAATACGACGTCCGCTGCGCCATCGAGGCCATCCGCAGCGCAGAGGTGAGCATCGTGCATACCTTTGAGGACGCCAAGGCGTACATCAAAGCGGTGGACCGCCCCGGCATCGGCCACATCAACGGCGATATTTACCACATGCTGGTGGAGGAAAGCCACATCGGCCAGGCCATTTTGGACGCCGGCGAAATGCTGACCAACCTGCACCTGGCGGATACCAACCGCTGCGCCCTGGGCGATGGGTTCATGGACATCGACACCATCATCCGCGCGCTGTACCTCATCGGCTACAACAACGACCGGTGCTTTGTCACGCCCGAGCCGCTCGGCCCCGGCGGCGACCCGTACCCGGCGCAGAACAGCATCCCGGACCCTGCCAAGCTGAAAAAGCTGGTGGAGGATACCGCGCGCTACTTCCGCGAACGCGAGGAGGAGCTGCTGGCCTAACACAAAAAAGCCCCTTTTCAGGGGCTTTTTTTGGTGTTTGTTTTGCTTTCTTCCATCTGTCCCAGTGCGTATTCACAACATTGAATGACAAGCTTATTGAAAGAAATACCTTCTTTTTCTGCTACCGCTTCCAGTTTATGGATTAGATCCTCGGGCATACGCACCGTTTTATTTATTGAAATTTGCTTTTGAACGACAAACATTTTCATCACCTGATTCTAGCCTACTGGAAATATGATGTTTTTAATATAT
Organism: uncultured Bacillota bacterium; assembly: GCA_905208455.1. Lineage (GTDB taxonomy): Bacteria > Bacillota > Clostridia > Christensenellales > QAND01 > UMGS1975. The sequence continues at coordinate 5,195 of CAJLPK010000038.1, read as the reverse complement.
TCAAAATAATAAGTAAAAATATATTGCAATTTGCAATATAAAAGTATAATATTATATTGAATTATTAGAGAAGGAGACGATTTCATGCCTCGTATTTCCAAAAAACCATGGTTGTTTGTATGCTTTTTCCTGCTGTTTTCATTCTGTTTTCCCTTTTCGGCGTCTGCAGCAGAAAACAAAGCGGCCATCGCCGTACAGGACTGGGAATCTTTGTCTGACGCTTTCAACGAAAATGAGGGCGTTGCTGCTATTGAACTTACCGAGGATATTGCGTGCCAGGGTGTTCTCACTGCTAAACCGGGATGTACTTATGTCATACAAGGCAACGGGCATACGCTGACTGATGTAAAGCTGGAAGGCAGCGGACGGGTGGAGATTACCGCAGATCTAATAGGAAAAGCTGGCATGGCTGCGCTTGATGTAACAGATACACAATTTATCGTGACGGGTACGCTGTCCACATACCCGGAATCAGACAGCCGCTGTATTTTTGCCCAGGGGGATGCCAGCGGAGAAATCTACGGCGACTGCCTGGACAGTACGAATGAAGCGGAAAGTGTAGTAGATACCAACGATGATGCCCGGATTACCCTGCATGGAGATATCAAGGGTGGGTGGGAATATACTGTTAGCTCCAGTGGAACCAGTGAATTGACCGTATATGGCAACGTCTATGCAATAGGAGGACGAACGGAGCGCCCTGTTACCTCTTTTGATGATTCAAAGATGACCATACACGGCGATATCATTGGTGTGCCGGGCACTTATTTCTCCGGGGCGATCGATAACAGTACCCTGGCCGTAGACGGCAATGTAAATTCCGGTCTTGAAGTAGGCCCTATGTTTTCGACCGGAGGGCCAACGGTGCGCATCGGCGGCAATCTTTCCAACGTCTGCAACGACGGTTATTGCCTTTCCGTTTCGGGTGGTGTGGTTACCATAGGCGGCAGCATCGAAAGCAGCAGCGCAACTTCGTCGGCCATTTTGATGGAAAGCGATGCAGTGCTGGCTGTCGGCGGCTCTGTGACGAATACAAAGGGCCGGGCTTTGGAGATCGATCTTGTTGACAGCACCCCTGGCAGGATTTTAATCGAGGGCAGTGTCTCTGCCGGAGGCAGTGCACCGTCCCTAAGTGTGACAAACTTTTCAGGGCTTTCGGGAGATCTTCCTTCCTATCTGCCGAAAATTTCCATCGGACAGCTGAAAGGGGAGGTACCCATTGGTTCGGAGATCCCCGGGATGGTTGAGGCGGTAGAGGAGAATTTAACGGCCAATCAACCGACTCCGGTACCCACACAAACCCCGGAAGCGAGCCCTACGGACTCCATGACTCCTACGCCGGAGGGAAACAAAACACCGGTTCCGTCCCCTCTTCCATCATCGCAGCCTGTGGGTTTATCTCCGCAGACAGGCGATACAGCCAGTATAGCTCCCTATGCATTGCTGGGAATATGCGCATTGCTCGGCCTTGTTTGCATCTTAGCTTACAAAAAGCTTTTGCACAGCAACCAAAAGTAAAAGAAAAAGCCCCTTTTCAGGGGCTTTTTTTGGTGCATACCGGCGAAATTTCTGGTATGCTGGAAACGATGGCAAATAGGAGACGGAAAACGGAGGGGAACGGATGCAGGCACAGGTCTTGCCGCTGCGCCGATACCCGGCGCTGGCAAACGCAGCGGCGGCCTGGTTCAGCGAAAAATGGGGCTTGCCGCAGCAAAGCTACCGGGACAGCATCCGGGCCTGCCTGGGCCGGGATACGGGCGTGCCGCAGTGGTATGTGGTGCTGGACGGCAGCGGCGGCATCGCCGCAGGCGCGGGGCTGATTGAAAATGATTTTCACGACAGGCCGGACCTTTGCCCCAACGTCTGCGCGCTGTATGTGGAAAGGGCATACCGGGGCCGCGGCCTGGCGCGGGCGCTGCTGCGCTATATCCGGGCGGACGCCGCCCGCCTGGGCTTTTCGGCGCTGTACCTGGTCACAGAGCACGCTGCCTTTTATGAAAGGTGCGGCTGGCAGTACTGCGCCATGTGCAAAGCAGAGGACGGTGCGCCCATGCGCGTATACAAGGCCGGCACGCAGGCCTGAGCGCGCCGCCGTATAGCAAAGGGAGGAAACGGAATGGAACAGCAAAACACGGAACAGCAGCCAGCCATGCAGGACGCGGCGAAAAAGCCGAAAGGCGCTTTTTTCAAAAAGTATTGGGTTGCCATCGCCACGGTAGCGGCGCTTGTCGTCATCACCGGCGTTTGGCTGCTGATGGGCAATGCGCGGGCCTATAAGGACGCGGAGGACCTGCTGGCCAAGGGCCAATATGAGGAGGCGGCAGAGCGCTTTGAAGCGCTGGGCAGCTACCGCGATGCGCCGGAGCGCGTCAAACAGGCCAGCTATGACAACGCCATGGCCTGCTATGAGGACGAGGCCTATGACGACGCCATCGCGTGGTTTGAAAAGGCGGGGGATTACAGCGACGCCGCCGAACAGAAAAACCGCAGCATCTATGCCCGCGGCGACGAATTGTTTGCCCAGGGCGCGTATGACGAGGCCGAGGCGTATTTCGGCCAACTGGGCGATGCGCTGGAAGCCTATGGCGTGCTGCACTTTGAAACGCTGGAGGACGCCAGGGAAACCATCGTGCAAAAAGCGCTGGCCTGCGAAGAGACCATTTCGCTGGCCGTGGGCGATTTGGAAAGCTGCATGGCGCCGGCCGACGCGCGGCGCGGCCTGCTCCATTTGGCGCAGACCGAGCTTGGCGAGGTGGAGACGGACGGCAAAACGCTGACCATCCGCCCGGTGGCCTATCCCGGCATCCGCATCGTGGCGGCCTGGCGGGCGGACGACCTGGATGCCTTGACCGAAGAGGAACAGAGGACCTATGGCAAGGCCCAGAGCCTGGTGCAGCAGGCCGAAGCGGAGACGGACAGCCCGCTGGCGCTGGAGGCCTGGCTCCATGACTGGCTGTGTGAAAATGTCACGTACGACAATACCAACGCCGGCCTTTGGACGGGAAGAGGAGAGCTGCAGCCGGAATGGACCGCCACCTCCGCGCTTTTGGAGGGCAGGGCCAACTGCCAGGGCTTCAGCGATGCGTTTTACCTATTGGGTTCGCTGGCAGGCTTTGACGTGCGCTTCCAATACGGCACCGTGGGCGGCGAAGCGCATTGCTGGAACGCCATCATGCTGGATGACGGGCAGTGGTACTATGTGGATGTGACATACGACAACGACATCGAGCGCTTTTTGCCGGACGGCAAGACCTATGCCTATCTCAACTTTGGCACGGGCCGCGAGACGCGCACCCTCTGGCCCAACAGCCGCAGCGCCGATATAGCGCAAACCGACAACCCTGCCTATGACCTGTACCGGCAGAACGGCGCCGCGTTTGACACGCTGGACAGTGCCGCCCGCTACTGCATCGAGCAGCATGGGCAGACGCAGGTCACGGCCATGGTGAAGGGGGCCGGCACGGACCATGAGGATATGAGCCGTACCCTGCAAAGCATGCTGAATGAGCAGGGCATTGTTGCCAGTTGGACGGTATACAGCGTTTCCACGAAGGAGGCCACGTACTTTACCGTACAATGGAACAGCTTTGGCGGCTAAGCCGGCGCCATGCCGCGGAAAATAATGACCCGATGGGGGGCGGAGCCTTTCCGCCCCTTTTGCATTTCCCCGGCGGCAAAAAACCCGCAAAACATTGAAAAGAACCGGGTTTTGGGGTATGATAAACTGATTCCATACAAATTCAAGCAAAACGGGAGACGGCCGGTGGCAGACGTAACAGTGATTTTCATCAATTTCAATACCAAGGAGCTGGTGCTGCGCGCCGTGGAGCGGGCCAGGGCCTCTGTGCAGCGCTTGCAGCTGGAGGTCATTGTGGTGGACAATTCCACCCGCCCGGAGGAAAAGCTGGGGCAAAGCCTTTTGTACCGGCTCATTGAAACGGAAAACCACGGCTTTGGGCATGCCTGCAACCTGGGGGCGCGCCAGGCGCTGTCGCCGCTGCTGCTGTTTGTCAATTCCGACGGCTTTTTGGCGGACGGCGCCATCGAGGCGCTGGCGGATACCCTGTCGGAGGACGCGCGCATCGGCGCTGCGGGCCCGCGCGTCCATCTGGAGGACGGCACGCTGGATCACGGCTGCAAGCGCGGCTTCCCGACGCCGTGGAACGCGTTCTGCTATTTTTCCGGCCTGAGCCGCCGCATGAAAAAGCACCCGGAAAAGTACGACGGCTATGCCCTTCGGTATTTGGACGAATGGCAGCGCCACGAGGTGGATGCGGTGTCCGGCTCGTGCATGATGATCCCAAAGCATGTCTTTGCCGAGGTGGGCGGGTTCGATGAGCGCTACTTCATGTACGCAGAGGATCTGGACCTTTGCTATGCCATCCGGCAGGCGGGCTATAAAATCGTATACCAGCCCAAGGCGCAGATGCTGCATCTAAAGGGCCAAAGCGGGCTGCATACCTACGACCGCAGGGTTACGGATGCGTTTTACGATTCCATGAAGCTGTTTTATCAAAAAAATTACCAGGACACATACAGCGCGTTTACGCGCCGCCTGGTGTTTTGGGGGATAGATTTGAAAAAATGGCTGGCGCACAGGACGCAAAAGGGGCGGTGAGCATGGCGCAAACTCAGACACAGATCCTATTGGCGTGCTATAATGGACGCAGCTACCTGGATGCGCAGATCCGCTCGGTCCTAGCGCAGAGCGAGCCGGATTGGCAGCTTTTGATGCGGGACGACGGCTCGTTTGACGGCACCAACGCCATCCTGCGCGCCTGGACTCAGAAGGATGCGCGCCTTTGCCTTTTGGCAGACCATAAAGCCACCGGCGGCGCGATGGCGAATTTTCGCCTGCTGGCGGCGGCGTCCACGGCGCCGTATGTCATGTTCTGCGACCAGGACGACATTTGGCACCCGGACAAGCTGCAAAAAACGCAGCGGAAAATGCGCGCCATGGAGCGGCAGCTTGGCGCGGATACGCCGATTTTGGTGCATAGCGACCTGCGCGTGGTAGACCAAGACGGGCGCGAGATCGCCCCGTCGATGGCGGCGTACCAAAGGCTGGATCTTACGCGCACCTCCTTTTGCCAGCTTTTGAGCCAGAACGTTGTCACGGGCTGCACGGTGATGGTCAACCGCGCGCTGTTGGACCTTGCGGCCCCTTGGCCGGAGGCCGCCGTGATGCATGATTG
>CAJLPK010000037.1 GCA_905208455.1 uncultured Bacillota bacterium | reverse complement strand
TATTATGCGTAGAAAACAGCGTATATACGCCCATCCCAATCAGAAGCAACGCGCCTATTAAGTTGGCCGTCTCTTGTATTTCTACCGCTAAAAAAGAAGAAGCCCAGCAAAGAGCAAAGCTTACCAGGCCGGAGATCAAGGCAATGCACGCATTGATTTTAGTACCTATCAGCCTTCCCTGGCAGCCATAGGCCATGCCGATACATAGGTTATCTAAATTGGTAGCAATCGCTAAGATGAAAATGGAAAAGCTATGCACCCATATCACCCCCTTTACTGCACGCTATGCTGCGCACACCCAAGGGGTGAAACATAAAAAGGCCCGCTTAGCAGGCCCTTTCATTTAATCGGGAAGTGTTCCTGATTCAAAGAACGTTATACTTTCCAGCTTATCGCCAATTTGGTCCGGCCATAGTATCTGTATGCTTTCCACAGTCGTATGGCCCTTTTCTTCTCGAAGCTTCATGGCGGCCAAAACCCTGGAGTCCTGGAGATCCAGCGCAACAGGATAATACTTTTCCCCCTCCAGCTCAATGGTCTTATCCGGCATGTTGATGACAGCCCCGGCAAACATGGCCCAATCCCCCTGGCCTTGCTCGGCAATGGTTCCGTTCTGATCCATCAAGTTTTTTTCAATCAGCAGCGCTTTTGCATCCTGGCCCTGTACATCTGCCTGGTACAAGGCCTTTGCCGCTTGCTCGGCAACCAAAAGCGGCTGTGTTTTTATCGTGTAGGCATATAAGCCAAAGCATATACCTCCTGCCAGCACGATCATTCCCGCCATATAGATCAAACAACGCGCCCTTTTCTTGGTGTCTTTCGTGCGAAAACGGCGGCGGAGCATATAAAATACAATGGGAAGCAGCAGCATCACGAAAATAATGATATATACATTGCGTGCATCAGACATATTCTGTTCCTTTCCGCTTTACAGCACTTTATTCAAAAACGATTGGGTGCGCGGGCTCTTTGGATTTCCGAACACTTCGGCCGGCGTGCCCTCTTCTTCGATGATGCCCCCATCCATGAATAAGACGCGATTGGCAACCTCACGGGCAAATCCCATCTCATGGGTCACGATGACCATAGTCATCCCCTCTGCGGCCAACTGGCGGACAACCTCCAGCACCTCGCCTACCATCTCAGGATCCAGCGCGCTGGTTGGCTCGTCAAAGAGCATGATCTCCGGATTCATTGCCAAGGCGCGCGCAATCGCAACACGCTGCTTTTGTCCGCCGGACAGCCGGTTTGGAAATTCGTTTTTCTTATCCAAAAGGCCGACCCGGTCCAGCAGGGATTCCGCGAGCTTGTCCGCTGCATCCTGTTCCATCCCCAGCACCTTCACAGGCGCCAGTGTGATATTTTTCAGCACCGACATATGCGGAAACAGGTTGAACTGCTGGAATACCATCCCTACCTTTTGTCTATACTTATCAATTTCCTTTTGGTGCTCCATCAGCTCCACGCCGTCAATGTAGATCTTGCCGGCCGTCGGCACCTCCAGAAGATTCAAGCACCGCAGAAAGGTGCTCTTTCCGCTGCCAGAAGGGCCAATGACACAAACGACTTCGGATTTCTCTATCTCCGCGTTCACGCCCTTCAGCACTTCCAATTCGCCAAAATACTTATGCAGATTTTCTACCTTAATCACTGGCCCTCATCCTCTTTTCCAGCCGTTCTGCGAACAGAGACAGAATCGTCGTTGTGTAGAAATAGATGATCGCTACAACGATAAACGGCGTGTATGCATCAAAGGTACGGCTTCGTATGATATTGCCCATCCTTGTCAGGTCGTCTAAGGCGATATAGCCCGCAATGGCCGTTTCCTTGAGCACCTGGATACACTCGTTGACCAGCGCAGGCAAAATGTGCTTTGTCGCCTGCGGCACAATGATATGGCGCATGGATTGCCCCCAGCTCATCCCCAGGCTGCGCGCCGCTTCCATCTGCCCTTTGTCTATTGCCAAAATACCGCCGCGGATCAGCTCCGATACATAAGCGCCGGAATTGATGGCAAATGCTACGGATGCCACCAACACCTTGGGGAGATTCACGCCGCCCAGAATCGCATAGTAGATAATGACAAGCTGCACCACGGCCGGTGTGCCGCGGATGATGTCCACATAGGCCTTGGCGATCTTGTCCAGCACCTTGATATGCATCACGCGCACCAGCGCTACGACCAGCCCAATGACGATCCCCAGCAGCAACGCAAATACCGTGATTTCCAGCGTCGTTACCAGGCCGTCAAAAAACAGCGTATATCGGCTTTCCCGAATGAGGTTACTATAAATAACCCCGCTCAATCCATCGATGAGTCCCAAATGTACGCCTCCTTGGTTTTTTCTTCATGCAAAAGCCACTGCCTTGCGGCAGTGGCCATTCAACAAAGCTGATAGTACTTATTCCCCTACGTTGTACTTATCTACCATTTTGTCGATCTCGCCGTCTTGCACCAGCTTATCAATGACCTTGTTGACCTCTTCCAGCAGCTCCGTTTCACCCTTTACTACTGCAAAACCATACTGTTCGCTGTCATAGCTGACACCGTCCACCTTGACCAGCTCGCCATTCATTTTATCCAAAATAAAGCCAATGGTCAGATTATCTCCGATGACACAGTCCAGCTTGCCGTTTTTCACATCCTCACAGGCCAACTGCATGGAATCATAGCGGTTTACCTCCGCGCCTTCGATCTTGCTGGCGCATTCCAGGTCGCCCGTAGTACCGGTCTGTACACCGATCTTCTTGCCCTTCAGGCTGTCCTTATCGGTAATGGCCGTGTTGCCGGCCTTTACGACCACGATCTGCTCTGCGGTGAAATACTTATTGGAAAAATCCATCTCCTGCAAACGCTCATCGTTTTCGGTATAGCCGGCGCCGATGATATCGATCTTGCCGCTCTTGAGCGCAGCCGGCAGAGAATCAAATTCCATATCCTCTACCACAAGCTCCACGCCCAGCTCATCTGCAATCGCCTTTGCAATATCTGCATCCACGCCTACACATTGCCGCTGCCGTCTTTGCTTTCAAACGGCGGGAACTGCGCGTTCGTGCCCCAGACCAGCTGGCCCTTTTCCTTGATTTCATCCAACGCGGATTTGCTGTCTCCGCCGCAGCCCACTGCCAATACAGCAGTCATTGCAACGCATACCAGCAAAGCCATTACTTTCTTGCCGTGTTTCATGCTCTTTTCCTCCCCAGTCGTATGACATATCAGATGGCTGTATTATAGATTGCTCCATACAATATGTCAAGGGTTTGTCAGGAAAATTTTTATAAAAATTCATCAAAACGCGCATAATCTACGGAAAATTCGTACTTGTTTGCTCATTTATGCAAAAAATGGCCGTGAATATACATATGATATATAGTATATTTATTCAATCTTTCAACAAATGAAAAAGGCGCGGAAAGCGCCTTTTTTCACACCTTTGCCAAAGCCTGCTCTATATCCTCCAAAATATCATCTATGTTTTCAATGCCGCAGGAAAAACGGATCAGCCCTGGCGTAATGCCTGCCGCGGCAAGCTGCTCATCTGTCAGCTGGCGGTGTGTAGAGCTCGCCGGATGCAGCACCGCGGTCCTGGTTTCCGCCACATGCACCACGATGGCAGCCAAGTGCAGCGAATCCAAAAACCGTACAGCCGCTTCCCTGCCCCCTTTGATATCAAAGGCTATCACGCCGCTGCTTCCCTTTGGCAGATATTTTTGTGCCAGGGCATGATACTTATCTCCCGGCAGCGTAGGATAATTGACAGAGGCAATCTTTTCGTGCTTTGCCAGATATTTTGCCACTGCGTCCGCATTTTCGCAGTGCTTTGCCATGCGGAGCGGCAGCGTTTCCAGCCCTAAATTCAGATAAAAAGCACCCTGCGCCGTCATCGCAGCGCCAAGATCACGCATCATCTGCACCCGCGCCTTTGTAATAAAAGCCGCATTTCCGAAAGTCTCGCTGTACACGATGCCGTGGTATGATTCATCCGGCTCGGTAAATTCCGGAAACTGCCCGCAGGTCCAGTCAAACCGTCCGCTGTCTACAATGACGCCGCCCAGCTGCACCGCATGGCCATCCATATATTTCGTGGTAGAATGCGTTACAATATCCGCGCCAAACGTAAAGGGCTTGCACAATACAGGCGTGGCAAAGGTATTGTCCACAATCAGCGGCACATGGTGCCGGTGCGCGACCCTTGCCAGCTTCTCAATATCCAATACAGCAATAGCAGGATTGGCAATCGTTTCCCCGAACACCGCCTTTGTATTAGGCCGGAACGCCTTTTCGATTTCCTCTTCCGGCGCATCGGCGTCTACGAAGGTTACGTCAATGCCAAAGCGCTGAAAGGTCACAGCCCAAAGATTTACAGTTCCTCCATAGATCGTGCCTGTGCTGATCATATGATCGCCAGATTTCAAAATCGTCAGCATCGCAATAAGGTTCGCCGCCTGCCCAGATGATGTGCAAAGTGCGCCCACACCGCCCTCCAGCGCTGCGATCTTTGACTCTACCGCCGCCACAGTTGGGTTGCTGATCCTTGAGTACATGTGCCCCTCTGCCGTCAGGTCGAACAAATCGCCTACATGCTCGGTGCTGTCGTATACATAGGTTGTGCTTTGATAGATGGGCAACACGCGCGTTTCCCCGTTGCCCGGTGTGTATCCCTCATGCAGACACTGTGTTTCAATTCTCATTTGTGCGTCACTCTGCCTTCTCGTTCTTTTGTTTTTTTATTACTATATCGCCCCTTTTGGCATTGCGCAAGGGAAAATAACTGTGCTTTTGCCATGGGGCGGCGTATTTTTTCATCTTTATCGATTTTGCGTCTGCTCCCCGCCCTTTTCCCCTATCAGCATGCTGTCATGTGCATTGCTCATGAGCACCAGCATCATGGTAAAAAACAAAAAAAGGCATACCAATACAATGCAAACGGCTTCCAGCATACCGCTGATGCCAAAAAAGAAAAACGGAAGACCGCCGGATACGCCTATCAGCGCCAGCAATCCTGCAGATTTTCTGCCTACCCCTTTATCGAAATCCCGCAAGTCAATGACCAGAATCAATAAACTCAGGGCAAGCAGACAAGACCCCGCTGTCGCCAAAAAATTATGATATTGCGCCAATCTGGGCAGCTCTGCCGGCGTGAACGGCAAAAGATTGCAAAGAACCAGCAAACCGGCCGCCAAATCCATCAGCGGCTTTGCCAGGCTATCCTGCCGCCTGCACATCCATAGCAGCAGCCTTACAGCATACATGAAAAAGCCGCTGCTCCCCAATGTCCACAGCACCAGGGCCATCCGATTGCCCGCTGCGTTTCCAATGGCCGAAAGAGAATAATACAATGCATTATCCCTGCCGGCAAGCGCTACCGTGCCGCTAGGCACTACCAGCAAAGCAAATAGGCCGCATAGAATAAACCTTTGATGCAGCTTACGTTCAATCTGCTTTCTATCCGCTTTTTCTTGCTTATAGGTCCGTTGTTCCATGCTTTTCCTTCCCCTTGGCAATTTTTAACTGTACAAAAGAAAAAGCGCCTGCGTAAGGCGCTGATTTTGTTCAACTATCTTCTGTCATCCGCTGAAAATAAGCTTGTGGCTGCGCACAGATCGGGCATTGCATCGGCGCCTCCGGCGCTGCTTGGACATATCCGCAATTTCGGCAAAGCCAATGGACCGCTTCCTGCCCAGAAAAAACACTTTGCGATTCCATGGCCTGTTCAACGCGGGCAAACCGGCATTCCTGTGTTTTTGAAATCTCCGCCATGCCTTCAAACAGCGCCGCGATCTGGTCAAATCCCTCTTCCTTCGCCTGCTCGGCATATCGCAGATACTGTTCAGCCCAAAGCTGTTTTTCTGTATGCATAGCCTGTTTTATATGTTCTTTCGTATTCCCAATGCCGTCATTGAGCAGCTTAAACCAAACCCGGGCATGCTCCTTATCATAATCGGACGCCCGCTGAAACAACGACGCAATCTGTTCATAGCCCTCTTTTTTGGCTTGCGCTGCATAATAAGCATACCGACAGCGCATTTCGGATTTCCCCATATACGCACATTCCAGATTGGCTTTTGTCTTGGTTCCTTCCAAGCTGCTCATATTGCATTCTCCTTTTGCTGCGCCGCTAGGCACTTGCTACACAGGCCATAAACGATCAGCCTGTGGCTTTCCGCCGCAAAGCCCGTTTGGATCTCTATCTCCGCATAGGTCCTTTGCCATGGCGCAGGCGGCAAGTCAATGACCGACCCGCAGCAATTACAGATCATATGGTCGTGCAGCGAAGCTTTTTTATCAAATCTGTCAGCCCCTTCCGGCAAACAGACCTTGCCAATCAAGCCGTGCTCTGCCATGGTATTCAAATTCCGGTACACCGTCGCCAGGCTGATAGAGGCACATTCCTTTTTCACCTCTTCATATACCTCCGCGGCATTCGGGTGCCCCGGAAGCCGGTTCACCGCCTGTAATACCATCTCTCTCTGTTTGCTGTATTTCATCTCTTCACCCACTTTCCCAAGAGACATTCAATAAATAGGAATAGTTCCTATTATATTTATATTATCTTCTTATAGGAAAAAAGTCAAGAAATCCTATGGCTGCGCATGCAGGGCCATACCGGCCTTGTCCGGTTATCCAAACACTATCCGCTTTACCAAAGCTTATGCAGCTGGCTAAAAACTATGCATATATGCCCGTTATTTTTGCAGCTTGTCCTGTGTTTTTTGCATAAATTTTTCCTTTTTAACACTGGCGCGCTTATGCACAGCCTTTCCGATCAGCCCTGCCGAATCAAACGCTTGGATCTCAAAGGAATATTGGCGCCCGTCCGTTTCGACCAGCTCTGCCTCCGCCCATACCTTCATGCCCAAAGGCGATGCTGAAATATGGCTCACCTGCATCTCTACCCCTACGGTCGTCAGCTCCTCCGGCAGCATATCCTGCAGCGCAAGGCAGGCAGCATGCTCCATCATTGCCACCATCGCCGGCGTTGCCAGCACCTCCAAGCTCCCGCTTCCCATTGTACGTGCCGTATTCGTTTGATCGACCATCATTTCAAAACGACCTTTTTTATGTTCCATATCACGTTGCTCCTTATCATTTTCTATGGGCTATTGTCCCCATTTATTGTATAGGGCTGTATAGGCTGCTGTCAAAAAAACATTTTCTTGGTTTGGCCAGGTGGTAAAGGCTCACCGTGTCATTTTATACGGTATGCTTGCCGCAAAAGCAAATCCGAAAATCTCTCTATGGCATATAGCGCCAAGCGTATCGTTCCCTGCCCCCGGCCGCGTTATTTTGTTGGCACTTGCCTTTTCCTCCAAAGCCGCGGCTTTAAGAATTTTTAATTCCATTTCTCTTCCCTGAAAAAACGTGTATCGTACCGCTTGAAAATGAAAAGGGATGGTCTCCCATCCCTTTTATTCTGTTAAGCGTTCCAGGTGTAATCCCAAGCACTCAGCGTATAGCCGAATTTCCCATCCTCTTTTTTATGGATGACAAAAGTACCTGTTCCCGTCAGCTCGGTATCCTCCGGATATTTGAGCGATACATGCACCTCATATTCATCATTGCCGATTCCTTTGCTATCCAGTACAGTGGCCTCCGGGGTCAGCCCCATGTCAGAATGCTGCAGGGTATATCCATCCTCTTTTCGGCTCATAATCTCATACGTGGAAAAATCCAGTGCCGCAGCATGCTCCGTAAAGCAATCCTCATATACCTTCTCCAGCAAAGCGTCGCTCACCCAATCCTCTGTTCGGTTGCCATCCTCATCGGTAAAAATATCGTAATTGAGCATATTGTATACCACGATAGACGCTGTCTTAGCATCCGGCTGACCGGAGAATCCGTCTGAGCATCCCATTGCAATGTGAAACAAAGGTTCCAGTGCCTGCAATTCCTGCTCCGTTAGGTCCTTTTGCGGCACGGCCGCTTCGCCCTGTGCTGCCGCTGCGCTTTCAATGGGCTGTGCCGTTTGGCCACCGCAGCCCGCCAGCACCGCCAGCCCCAACAGCAGACAAATCATGAGAGCAAACGATTTCTTCATACGCTTCTCCTCCTTTTACTCTCCGTTTCCTCTATTATACTCCACTACACGAGGCTTGTCTCATTTCTACCAAATTTCGTCAAAATGCCCGTTTATTTCCTCATCTCTGCTTCTCTAAGCCCCACGGCACCCGGCAGGTATAAAGAGCCGGCAATCACAAGCAATGCTTTGCTGTCACATGCCAGCTTACAGGCACGGGCATATGCCTTTGCCGCGTCCGGCTCAGCCTCAGCCGGACAAGAAAACATCGCAGCCAGCGCCTGTGCCGGCATGCCTCTTTGGGGGTCTGCTACGGTGCATACGGCAAATTCTGCCGCCTGCTCCAGCTGGCATACGATCTCTCCGGCATTTTTATCCCGCATCACCGCACATAACAGCACGACGGGGGTTTTTCCAAACAATTTTTGGATATTTTCTCTAAGCTGTGCCGCTGCCTGCGGATTATGCGCACCGTCCACCAATATCTGCGGGCCTGCGCCGCATGTTGGTATCCACTGCATTCTGCCGGGCCAGCGCGTCGCACACAGGCCCTCTGCCAGATTTGCTGTCGATACTCTGAGCCTTCCCCGGACAGCCAGCGCCGCAGCCAATGCCAGCTGTGCGTTTTTTATCTGGTGTGTCCCCATCAAAGGGAGCGTCAGCGGCCCTATTTTGCCTATCTCAGTTTCAAATGCCAGCACAGGATGCATTGCCGCGTCCTGTTGTTTTACACAGACCTTCTCCGCTTCGTATATAGGCGCTCCCGCCTTTTGGCAAACCCTTTCTATCGCGCTGTGCGCAGCCTTCGCCATATCAGGATACAGCACCATCGGCACACCATGCTTGGCAATTCCTGCTTTTTGCTCCGCAATTTCTTCCATCGTACCGCCCAGCACTGCTGTATGGTCCAGGCCGATGTTCGCTATTACAGTGGCCAAAGGGCTTACCAAATTGGTCACATCCATCGCCCCGCCGATGCCTGCCTCCACCACCGCAGCCTCGCAGCCGTCTTCTTCAAACGCTTCCATAGCGGTAAAAAAGGTTTTTTCAAAATATCCAATATCCGGCAAAAGGCGCTCTATCCGTTCCATTCCCCTTTGCATGCGCGCTGCATCTATGGGTTGGCCGTTTATCACGATGCGCTCTGTTTCTCGGTACAGGTGCGGAGAGGTAAACAGCCCCGTCCGATACCCGGATTGGCGTAGCATGCTTTCCAGCATGGCGCAAACCGAGCCCTTCCCGTTGGTGCCCGCCACATGGATGCAGGGAATTCTCTGCATCAGCCTGCGGGTTCCCAGATAGGGCAGGTAGGCATCAAATCGCTGCTTTTGCGCCTCTGTCCAGTATGAAGGGAACGACATCATGCCAGTTTTGCCTTTAGAGCCAGCACACGCTCCAGCAGCGCTTTGTTTTCCGCCAGCTTACGCCGTTCATCCTCTACGACCGCGGCCGGCGCCTTGCTGACAAAGCCCTGGTTGGCCAATTTCCCTTCCGCGCGCTTGATTTCACTCTGCACCTTCTGCACTTCCTTGTCCAGGCGCTGGCGTTCCTTTTCCAAGTCGATCAGCTCTCCCAACGGCAAATACGCCGTTCCCAGCGGCGACGCCGCGGAAGAAGAAATCTTAGGCGCTTGCGTCCCATCCTCTAAAAATTGCAGCTCGCTGGCATAGGCCAGGCGGGTAAACCAGGCCTGGTTTTCTTCAAAGCACTTTTTGTCTTTTTCGCCGGCCAAAATACACAGCGGCGCGCGCTTGCCCTGCGGCACATTGAGCTCGCGGCGCAGATTGCGGATCGAGCGCACCAGCTCCATCAGCTGCCCTACGCGCTCCGCCGTTTCCGCCGAGGCCAGTCCACACGCCACAGGCCAATCCGACTTCATCAGGAAGCCTTCCGAGCCAGGCAGCGATTGATAGATCTCCTCGGTGACAAACGGCATAAACGGATGCAACAGCTTGAGCGTTGCATCCAGTACATAAAGCAATACCTCCAGGGCAACCTGCTTTTCCTGCCCCTGGCTTTGCAGGCGTGTCTTGCACATTTCAATATACCAATCACAGTAATCCGACCACAGGAAATCATACACCTTCTGTGCGCCAAGTCCCAGCTCCATATTGTCGATATTGGCTGTTACACCGCGCACAGTCTCATCTAAATTGTACAAAATCCAGTGATCCTCCGGCGCCAGCGGCAGCCCCTCTAAGCCCTTCGGCTCATACTCGCCCGCATTCATCAGTACGAACCGCGCCGCATTCCATAGCTTATTGGCAAAGTTCCTGGCCGCCTCCACGCGCTCGGTATAAAAGCGCATATCATTTTCAATGGCGTTATTCTGCACCAAAGAAAAGCGCAGCGCATCCGTGCCGTATTGATCGATAATCTCCAGCGGATCAATGCCGTTGCCAAGCGATTTGGACATTTTTCTGCCTTGGCTATCGCGCACAATGCCGTGGATCATCACGGTATCAAAGGGCGGCTCTCCCATGATCTCCAAGCCGAAAACGATCATGCGGGCAACCCAGAAAAAGATAATATCCGGCCCCGTGACCAAGGTGGAGGTAGGATAAAAATATTTCAGATCCGCTGTCTTTTCGGGCCAGCCCAGCGTGGAAAACGGCCATAGCCCGGAGGAGAACCAGGTATCCAGCACATCCTCATCCTGTTTCAGCTTAGCGCTGCCGCATTTCGGGCAGGCATGCGGCGTTTCCTTCGCTACGATGAGCTCGCCGCAGTCCTCGCAGGTCCAGGCCGGGATGCGATGACCCCACCACAGCTGCCTGGAAATGCACCAGTCTTTGATGTTTTCCATCCAGTTGAAATAGATCTTTGAAAACCGTTCAGGCACAAATTTCACCTGGCCGCTGCGCACCGCCTCGATTGCAGGCTTTGCCAACGGCTTCATGGACACGAACCATTGCTCGCTCACTATGGGCTCTACCGTGGTACCACAGCGGTAGCAGGTTCCCACATTGTGGGCATGCTCTTCTATTTTGACCAGTGCCCCCATGTCTCTTAGATCCTCTACGATGCGTTTGCGCGCCTCGTAGCGGCCCAATCCCTGGTATTGTCCACCGTTTTCATTGACAACGCCTGCATCATCCAATACACGGATGACGGGCAGATTGTGCCGTACGCCTACCTCAAAATCGTTCGGGTCATGAGCCGGCGTGATCTTCACCGCGCCGGTGCCAAATTCTCTGTCCACGTATTCATCCGCTACAATGGGGATCTCCTTATTGACCAGCGGCAGCACCACGGTTTTCCCGATCAGATGCGCATACCGCTCATCCTTCGGATGCACTGCTACGGCAGTATCCCCCAGCATCGTTTCGGGGCGGGTCGTCGCTACGATGATGCTGTCCTTTCCGTCCGGCGTCGTGTAGCGGATATGCCACAGATGGCCGGGCTGGTCCTCATATTCCACCTCTGCATCCGACAGCGCCGTCTGGCAGTCCGGGCACCAGTTGATGATGCGGTTTCCCTTGTAGATCAGGCCCTTTTCATACAGCCTTACAAATACTTCGTTGACCGCCCTGCTGCACCCTTCGTCCATGGTAAACCGCTCTCTGGACCAGTCGCACGAGGCCCCCAGCTTTTTCAGCTGCGTGACAATGCGGCCGCCGAATTTTTCCTTCCAGGCCCAGGCCCGTTCCATAAACCCGTCGCGCCCTACTTCCTCTTTTGTCAGGCCCTCCTCTGCCATCGCCTCCACGATTTTTACCTCGGTCGCGATGGAGGCATGGTCCGTGCCCGGCAGCCAAAGTGCCGGAATGCCCTGCATTCTCTTGGTGCGGATCAAAATATCCTGCAGCGTTTCATCCAGCGCATGGCCCATGTGCAACTGCCCCGTAATATTCGGCGGGGGGATGACGATGGTATAGGGCTGCTTGTCCGGCTCTATCTCAGGTGTGAAGCAGCCGGCCTCTTGCCAGGCTTGGTAGAGCTTATCTTCTACGGCCTTAAAATCATACGTTTTTTCGGGAATCGCTTTGGGCATGTCCGTTTTCTCTCCTTTTCGCTTTCATACAGAAAAGCCGGTTTCGTTCTCTGAAAATCATTTCAAAGGACGAAGCCGGCTTCGTGGTACCACCTTTGTTCAGGCGCAGCAGCGCCCCTCGTTTACGCCGTAACGCAGGCCTGCGAACGGATTCCTCCGGCGACCTTCCGCAGTCCTTCCCAAAACGCCCTTACAGCCTGCGGGGCGCTCTCTCTGTTGGTAGGTTTCCGCGTACTCCTCCAAAATCATCATCCGTTGGTTTTATTGTATCCAAGCGCTTGAAATTGTCAACACCGAATCAAATATGAATGTGCATCCAACGGCCGTGTACAAAGCGGACCGCTGTCATCACAAAGCGCATGAATTGGTCAAACAGCAGCCCCAGCCAGGCGCCAAGAAGCCCCAGGCCCAGCGGATAGCACAACAAATATCCGCTCAGAGGGCGAATGATGGCTACCGATACCAAGGAAACAAACGCTGTATAGCGCGTATCTCCTGCCCCACGCAGGCAGCCGGAATAAATCACCTGAGAGATCTGTAAAAATACGACAAACGTCATGATGGTCATAATCATCGCGCCGTAGGCCAAAATCTGCTCTTCTGAGGAGAACCAGGAAAAAATGCTCCTTCCGAATATCAAATAGATCGGCGATAGGCACAGCGCACAGGTAAGGCCGAACCGCTGGCAGACCGATCCATAGATCTTGGCTTTGTCCGGCCTTTTCTCGCCCAGGCTCTGCCCGATCAAAGCTACGGCCGCAGCAGATAGGCCGTCCCCAAATGAAAAGGAAATCGTCATAATGTTCATCCCGACCTGATGGGCTGCAAAGGCCACCGTCCCCAAATTGGCTACAATGATGGCATAAATCAAAAACCCCACGCGCAGGAAAATCTGTTCTACAAATGTGCTGGAGCCGATATTGAAAATCGAAGCCAATGTTTTTTTATCGAACCGCCACGACCGCAGTATTTTCCGAAGGTCTAAAAACATTCCCTTTTTCATCAGGGAAACAAGGCACATGACAAATGCGCATACCGTCCCCAGCACCGTAGCGACGGCCGCGCCTGCCACCCCCAGCTTCGGAAACCCCAGATGGCCGCCAATGAGCAGATAGTCAAACACCACATTGACAGCATTGGATACCATATTCGTACGCATGGCGATCTTGGTGTTGCCCACGCCCCGCTGCGCAGCGTTCACAAGCATGGTCAGCACGTTGAATACCATGCCGCCCATGATGATGCGGAAATACGCGACGGCCCCCTCGTGCGTATCCGGTGCAGAGCCCGCCAGATGCAGGATGGGATCTGCAAATGTCACACACAGCACGCTGACAATGGCCGTCAGCCCTAAGGTCAGCACCAGCGCCTGCCCCAGAATCCGGTTCGCTCTTTCCTGGTCCTTTTCTCCGAACCGGCGCGCCACCAACGCAGATACTGCCACATTGAGCGATAAAAATACTGCCAGCCCGATGAATTTCGGCTGCGTCGTCAGCCCCACAGACGCGATAGCGCTTGTGCCAAGCGTACTGACCATGATGATATCTACCAGGCTGACCAAAGAGATAAGGAAGGATTCCAGCGTCGATGGCCATGCAATGAGAAAGGTTCGTTTGATAAACTGCTTTACAGAAGGCAGCTCCCCCTCTATCGGCGTATTCTTCAAAATACGAGACACATTCAAAAGCTGCACAGCGCTTCCCCCCTTATCCGTTTTGACAAGATCCCCTGTTTTTAGTATACGTCCGACCGTTTTTTTCTTGCAAGCCTTCTCTTCGTCATTTTGCCGCAAAGCACAGCATAAAATGAACCATGAATCAACATTTGCTTACAAAACTAATCGCATATTACCCAGAAGCGCAAAAAGCGCCCCAGCTGCTTGTCATCCTCTCCCGCGATACAATCGGCCGGGCCACTTTGTTCCAACAGTATCGCCATATTCCTATGCAGCGCTTTTCCTGCCCCTGCCGCACTGGGCTCCATGGCCTTGGCAAGGAAAAGGAAGGCGATGGCAAAACGCCTGCCGGCCTGTTTTCCGTAGGGAACGCTTTTGGCGTACTGCCCGATCCCGGCACTCGTCTATCCTATACGCATCTGACCCCCTCCCACTATTGGGTAGACGACCCCAAGAGCCGGTATTACAATCGTTTTGTTTGTATGGATCAAACGATATGGCCGGATTGGCAAAGCGCCGAGCATCTTTTCAGCCATCGCGCCGCCTATGCCTATGCCCTTCCTTTGGATTATAATGCTGCCTGTGTGCCCGGCAAGGGAAGCGCCATCTTCCTGCATTGCGGTGCAGGCCGCGCCACCAAGGGATGTGTTGCCTTGCCGCATTCCGCCATGCGGCATCTGCTGGTGCTTCTAAAGCCGCAGGCCAAGGTATTGATTGCCGATCCCCAAGCCTTTTCCAGCCGCAGGCCTGTGTCTTTTTTATAAGCTCTTCCTTGTTTTTCATGCGTACGGTATGCTTGTTCGGACAACCAAAAAGAAGAGGAGCACTGTTTCCCTTCGTCCATGGCATATCGAGGATGCCTTTGAACGGCCCGCCCTTATAAACAGCAAACGTGTCCAAGCCAGCCTATGTGATGGCCTTCCCTATACGGCAGGCGGTGCCCGCTCCTTTCTCCACGCCATCCCCAGTGCCGCGTCCCATTCGGTCTATGCCTTTGCCGTTCTTGCCGGCAGGCAAATATCCATGCCCGTACCGCAGCGCTGAGCTATTCCATCAGCGAGCCTTATTGGGGACAAGGCATCGCCGCTAAAGCCGTGCACATTAGGCAGTGTCTCATAAGGAAGTAAAGAAATCGGTGTCGGAACCGGCGTGATTTAACACGCCAGTTCCGATTCGTTTAAGGACTCCCTTCCAATCTTCAAAGGGATGCGGATTTGCCCCACATAGGTAAAGTAC
>CAJLPK010000036.1 GCA_905208455.1 uncultured Bacillota bacterium | reverse complement strand
AAAATACTTGAAAGTATAGTGTTTATGCGGATAATCGAAAATTAGATATAAAATTATATAAAATTATGTATTGTAAGGCGGTGTGAGGGGCCTTTGTTTGAAAGAATGAAAGAGAGGGTGAAGGGCTGGATGGAGCTGGCAAAGGCAAAGACAGGCATGGCAAAGGAGCTTAAGGACATCTTTGAAGTGGGCGGCGTGCCGGCGTTCAATCAGTTCTATTACTTTGGCATATTCATTTGGAAATACCTGTATCGGGGGTACTATAAGCCATGGCACAGGATCAGTGCGCCGACGGTCAAGGATGCGCTTCGCGAACGGGACTTAGAACGCATGGACACGGCCAAAGCGATCTGCGCGGAATTGGCGGGCTTGATTTGGAGCGAGCAATGCGAAATCAGCGTATCTCAGGATACAGGCGAGAGCCAGCTACTGGATGAATTTGTGCATGATGTGCTGATAAAAAATGGCTTTTGGACAAAGATGCAAGAGCACATCGAGCAAGTGCTGGCACTGGGCGGCGGCGCAATCAAGGTATGGTATGAGGAAAAGCGGGACGGGGAGGGAAACGTAATCCCGGGCAGCGGCGGCATCCGGCTGGGCTTTTGCATGGCGGATCAGTTCGTGCCTACGGCCTGGGACAATGCAAAGGTGACGGACGGCGTATTCATCAGCAGGCAGGCCAAGGACGGCTATTATTACACCCGGCTGGAATGGCACAAGTGGGACGGGCTGACCTACTGGATCAGCAATGAGGCGTACCGCTCGGAATACAAGCAGAGCAGCGCCAAAGAGCCGCAGGACATTTTGGGCTTTCGCTATCCGCTGAGCGCCGCGTACCCGTTTTTGGACGAGCAAACGCCGCTGCAAGGGCTTTCCACCTCGCTGTTCGCCTATTACCGGCCGGCGATTGCCAACAACCTGGACGACGATTCCCCGCTGGGCGTATCCATCTATGCCAACGCACTGAGCACGCTTAAGGCACTGGATATTTGCTATGACAGCTTTGTGCAGGAGTTTCGCCTGGGGCGAAAGCGCATCATCGTACCGGCACAATGTCTGCGCACTGTGCAGGACCCGGTGACAAATCAAGTACGGCGCTTTTTCGATGCGACGGATGAAGCGTATGTGGCGCTGAAATCCGACGATACAGACGCGCTGAAAATACAGGACAACACCGTTTCGCTGCGGGTGGGCGAGCATGAACAGGCCATCAACGCGCTGCTTTCTATCCTTTGTTTACAGGTGGGCTTTTCCGCCGGCACCTTTACCTTTGACAGGGCACAGGGCCTAAAGACGGCCACAGAGGTTATCAGCGAAAACAGCAAGACATACAAGACCATCAAAGGGAACCAACTGCAGGTAAAAACAGCCATCAATCAGGTGGTGGACGCCATTGTGCAGGTGGCAAGCTTATATGATGTGCATTGGAACGGGACAAGCATCCGAGCCCTAGCGGCGCTTGGCTGGGAAACCAAGGTGGTGTTCGACGATTCCATTTTGCAGGATCGGCAGACAAACATCAACGAGGGCATTTTGCTGGCAAACAACGGGCTGATGAGCAAAAAGCGCTTTTTGATGGAAAAGCTGGGGTATACCGAGGAGGAAGCGGTGCAGGAGTTAGAGGAGATTAAGCAGGAAGGCAGCGTATCCGCAGAGGCGTTTGATTTTGCACAGGCGAATGCACAAGAGGGCATGAACCCGAATGAGGAGCCGGAAGCGCAGGAGGAACGGGAAAGCGAGGCGGAGGATGAAAGCTGATGGCGCAGATCACACCGCAGCAGATCCTAACGCTGTCAGAGCCGGTAGAGCAGATATACAGCAACGTGGTGGACGCGCTGCTGGTAAACCTGGCCAAGCACTTAAAAAGCGGCAAGGCCCTTGCCACTGAGCAATGGGAACTGCAAAAGCTGTCAGAGCTGGGGCAACTGACACAGGAAAGCGTAGAGATCATCGCAAACCTTACCGGCCTTGCGCCGGAGGAGATACAAAAGGCAATAGAAAACGCGGCGCTGTGGGCGACGGAGGATGTGGAGCAAGCGCTGCAGGAGGGCGTGGAAAAAGGGGCAGTCACCGCGCCGCCCTCTCAAGGGGTCTTAGCGAGCGAAAGCGTGATGCAGGCCTTGCAGGCGCTGGAAGCGCAGGCGGTGGACAAAACAAACCTGGTCAATACCAACATGCTGCAAAGTACCCTGGCACAGTATCGGAAGGTTGTGGCGAATACGGCGCACATCGAACGGCAGATGCGTGCTGTGCAGCAAACCCTGGATACCCAGGCAGCTCGTGTTGCAACCGGCACAGCAACGCGCACACAGGCCTTGCGGGAGGCGCTGGGGCAAATCCACAAGGAAGGCATCACAGGCTTTTATGACAAGGCAGGGCGAAAGTGGACGCCGGAAGCCTACGTCAATATGACGGTGCGCACCACGGTACACAATACCGCCATAGAAGCTGTGAAGATCCGGCAGGAGGATTACGGGGCGGAGATTTTCCAGGTATCCAGGCATAGCGGCGCGCGGCCCTTGTGCTATCCGTACCAAGGCCGTTTTTTTACCTGGAACAATAGCGGCGGCACATTCACGGACGGAGAGGGAAAACGCCGCAGGTATGCGCCGGTATCCTCTACCAGCTATGGAAAGCCGGCAGGATTGTTTGGCATCAACTGCGGGCACCATCCAATCCCGGTGATTCCGGGGGTGACGATTCCGCGCGAAAGAGCCAAACAGAACAAAGAGCAAAACGACAGGGCCTATGCGCTGTCCCAAAAGCAGCGGGCTTTGGAACGCAGTATCCGCTATACAAAGCAGCGGGCTGCCATGATGGAAGCGGCGGGCGATATGGAAGGGTTTGCGGCGCTGTCTGTCAGAATCAAGGAAAAACAGGGAAAATACAATGCGTTTTGCAAGATGACAGGACGGACAAAAAGGACAGACAGAACCCAGGTTTTCGAGTATAATAAAAATGTAAGCAGCAAAGCAAACCTAGCGTCCAAGAAGTATGGATTCTATGTAGGAAGAAGCGTCGGGGCAAAATCAAAGAATTACGATATATTAGACCCGAGTACAGGAGAATATTTCCACTTTGCAGAGGGAACATATATTCAAGACATAAAAGTATTTGCTGGAAAAGGAACAAAACATCCATTACACCCTGGTGTTGGGGAGGGCCTTGCCGAACAGTTAGGAGGAAGCCCTGATAAATGGCAGCATGTCAAAGGGCATGGTATGATCGACTATTATGGAGAAGAAAGACCGGCGGAGGTACATTGGTTTCAAGAAGAATCCGTAGGGAAGGTCAAATTTAGAGTAAAGAGGTGGGAAGATGAAAGTTAAATGGAATGGGAAAACAGAATTTTTGATGCTGACACAAGGGAAAACCTATGAGGTTATTTCGATAGAAAAAGGATGGTACAGAATCAAAGACGATTCTGGGGAGGATTATCTTTATCCCCCAGAAAAGTTTGAGGAAATAAAAGAATGAAACCACCCCAATGAGGGTGGTTTTTTGATGCAAATGTTTAGGAGGGAAACCATGAAGGAATCATGCAAGCACACGTTTATCGGGAAGGCGGACGGGGTGCACTGCACAAAGTGCGGCGTATCCATGACCACAGAAGCATACAGGGCCTACCTGGCCCCGCGGCAAACGCCGAAGAAAAAGGCGGTACCCAGAAAGAAAAAGACGGAGAAGGAGGAGGCAAACGGTGATTGACTGCCAGAAAATGTGCCGCACGCTGGAAGGCGCGCAGGCCATTGTGCGCACGATGATGGACAACCAAGAGGAGAACATTACACGGCCGCTGGAAACGTCGCTTAAAGCGATGCTGCAAGCGGCGACAGCGCAATTTCCATCCGGCGCGCAGGACAGCGAGATGGACGATGAATAAAAACAGAATAAGCAAAGCGCCCGCCGGCGCTTTTTTTATTGCTACTTCGCCCAGCGTAACGGCGGAAAAGAACGCAGCGCCCCGCGTCTGAGGGCGGAAAAGAAAGGACGGAAAAATGGCGTTATTCAAACGGACTGTGCTCAAGGAAAAAGGGCTGACGGACGAGCAGATCGAGTATCTGATGACGGAAAGCAACAGGGCTTTGGCTGCCAACTATCTGCCGAAATCCGAGGTGCAGGAACAGATCAACCACGCATTGGAGGACGCAAAGAAAGATGCGCCCGGCGATGTGACCCAAACCGAGGCATACAAAACCGTGGCGGAGGAGCGCGATATGCTCCGGGCTTTAAGCGGCGATGAGTTTTCCTCGGTAAAACCAAAATTCCGCGAGGCAGTATACAAAATGCTGGAACGCGGGGAACAGGCAAAGCCCATCCCCGAGCAGCTAGAACACATCGCGGAGCAGTATGAAGAATATTTTACACCCAAACAAACAGAGCAGCCGCCCAAAACCCCGCAGTTCGGTGCAAAAGTGGAGGGCTCTATGCCGCAGGGCAAGCAAAGCCCCAGCTTTGGCGACTATTGGAGTTTTGGCAGGCCGAAAGGAGAATAACACATGGCTTTTACACAAGAACCGGTCAACTACGCCGTAGAGTACGCAAAAGAGCTTGCGAACGCCTACCCGTATTTGTCCTATTTTAATGAAATCTGGAACGGGCCGAACAGCACGAAATACAAGCCTGCAAACGGCAAGACCGTCATGGTGCCGAGCATGTCTACCAGCGGGGCGCGCGCTGTGGACAGAGACAGGATCGACGGCGTATTCACCCGCAACTGGAACAATGAAATGCAGCCCCTGACCATGCGCATGGATAGGGAGTGGGATACCCTGGTAGACCCGATGGACATCCAGGAAACCAACATGGTGGCGACCATTGCCAACATCACGGAAACCTTCAACCAGTTTCAGAAAATCCCGGAAATGGACGCCTATGCGGCCCAGGCCGCAGCAGACGCCGCGATTGGCTTTGGCAGCGTGGATTCCACCAGCCTGACCGCCGACAATATCCTATCCACCTGGGACGGATATTTGGCGTATATGGTGAACCAGCGCGTCAACCGCGACCAGCTGACCGCCTATATGACGCCGGATGCGTACAAGCTGTTGAAGGAGGCGGCGGGCATTACCCGCTTTATCCAGGCAGATACCGGCATCCGCAATGTAGACCGCAACGTCGGCAAGCTCGACGGCGTGCTTATCAAGGAAGTGCCGGGCGATATTATGATGACGGCATACGACTTTACGCAGGGCTGGACACCGGCAGCCGGGGCCAAGCAAATCAACATGCTGCTGGTCAACCCGTTGTCCCTGGTAGCGCCCGTTGTCTATGATACCTCGATGATGAGCGCGCCCACGGCGGCCACCAAGGGCAAATGGCTGTATTATGAGCGCTACTATTACGATGTGTTTGCCCTCAACCAGCGTTTGCCCGGCATTTTTGCCAACATCGCCAGCGCGCCCGCACTTGGCACGGTGGCCTTTACCACGAGCGCAGGAGCAGACGCAACGCATACCGTCATCAACGGCTTGCTGCCCGCGCCGTACGGCATGGGCTATGTGGCAAAATCCGGCGCGTCGGCAGACCTGCCCGATTACGGGGAAGCCTGCACTTCCGGCTGGACGGCAGTACAAAACGGCAGCGCACTGGAAACGGCCAGCGGCCAGACCATCACCGTAGCGCTTGTCAATACTACCAAGGGCAATACGGCGGTAGCGGCCGGCTCTGCAGCGGCGGTCGTCGGCGCGTAAGGAGGGCAAATGGCGTACATCACCTATGAACAGTATACAGAGCTGTACGGAGTGCCCCCCATATCGGAGGATGCATTTCTCGTGTACGCCGGACAAGCCAGCGATTTGATCGACAGCATCACACAATACAGGATCATCCAGGGCGGGGGGCTCTCCGCCCTGCCTGCCTGTATCCAAACGCTGGTGCAAAAGGCAGCGGCAGCCCAGGTATTGTATTTTACCCAGCAGGGCCTGGAAACCGTGCTCACGGGGGAAACCGGCCAAACCTTTACGGTGGGCAAGGTTTCCGTTTCCGGCGGAGGGCGGTCGTCCGACGCCAACGCAACGGCAGCCTCCAGGATGCTGAGTCCGCTTGCCACACTGCTGTTAGAACAGACCCCCTTGCTGGAAAGGAGGGTGGCGGTATGCTCAGACCGATTCCCGGGGCTTTACTGACGGACAAAATGCTGCTGAAGGTATGCACAGGCCTGGATGTTTGGCAAAAAGCGGCCTGGGAGACCTACGAGGTGAACCGGGTGCACCTGCAAACCACCAATGAAGTGAAAAAGACGAAGGACAACACGGAGGTCGTGCTGCGCTCTGTCTTGTTTGTAGACGGCACAGCGTCCCTGCCCCGGCTGGATTACATGGCGCTCACGGCGCAGTCTGAAAGGGCGGGAAAACCGATGCGCTGCGAGGTATACAACGCCGCCGGGCAAAATTGCGGCTTCTATGAAGTCGTTACAGTGGACATTGTGCCGGATGTGCCGGCTGTTCGCGTCCATCATGTGGAGCTGGGGCTGGTGTGATGGCGGTCAAGATTCTGCGAAACATGGGCGGCATCCGCGCTAAGGTGGAAAAGGGGAAGCAGAGCATGGTAACAGCGGTGACGGAATCCGTGATTGCATACGGCAACATATTCGTGCGCGAGGATCAAGGCACATTGATGGAAAGCGCGCTGATTGCCAGCAGGCCCAAGGACGGGCTTGCCATCTGGGACACCGTATACGCCCGCAGGGTGTATGAGGAGGGGAAGCCCTCCAAGGACAAAAACCCGCAGGCATCCCTGCACTGGGTGGAAAAGGGCGTAAACACCTACAAGCGCGAATTGGATACCGTGGCGCAAAAAGCCTTTGAAAAGGGGATGAAACCATGAGCGTATATGATGACGTCCTGCTGGCAGTCATTGCCATGGCACAGCAGACAGCACCGTATGCAAGCATCATCATCGGCCCGCTGCCGCCGGACAACGGGCTTTGCATGACCTGGGGCAGTGGTGCGCCAAGCGAGATATACCTGGACAAAAACACACTGGTGGAAATGCCCCTGCTTTTCAACGGAAAGCACACGGAGCAGCAAACGGTATCAAGCCAGCTAGGGGCGATCCACAAAAGCCTATCCCGAAGGAAATGGTATCCGCAGGACGAAAATTTTCAGATTTTGGATATAAGCACCTCTACGGCCCCGCAGTATGTAGGGCGGGAGGAAAGCGGCCAATGGCTCTATGGCTCTGCGCTTAGGGTCAAATTTTATGATAGAGGGGAATAACTATGGCAGATTATATGCTTGTCACACATGCCATTCAAATCGAACTGAACATTGCGCCCACGGCACAAACGCCGACCTGGGCCGCGTTCGGCAATGGCATTGACAACCTGACAGAAGCGCTGAATGAAACCATCCAGCAGTATTTCTTTATGAGCAACAAGGGCTTTGCCAGCAACTATGTGACCGGCCAAGCACCGGCCTATACCTGCACCGGGCGCAAAATCGTGGGCGACCCGGCCCAGGAATGGATCTTCAACCCGTCGCGCAAGTTTGGCTTGATGGCGGAACGCGACACGCAGATTCGTGTGTCCGTCCCGGCGGCGGATAACCTGATCAATCAGTTTACCGCCGATGTGACGATTGCCAACGTAACGGATT
Source organism: uncultured Bacillota bacterium (assembly GCA_905208455.1). GTDB lineage: Bacteria > Bacillota > Clostridia > Christensenellales > QAND01 > UMGS1975. Next base: position 7,805 of record CAJLPK010000036.1, on the reverse strand, counting down.
TGGGCGGCGCTACCACAGACGGCAGCGCGGTTTCCTTTGAGATCCGCATCAACGGAAAGCCGGTGCTTTCCACCATCACACCGACGGATGCGCTGACGGTAGAATCCGCAGCGGGCACGTCAGCGGGCGATACGCTGCTGACGGTAACGCCGTCCGTCCCGGCGGTGGGCAACAAATATGTGTATAAATACGGCGCAGAGGCCCCGGAAGCAACGGTGGGCCAGGCGCTGGATACCACGGGCTGGAACGATTTTGTCAGCGGGCAGGAGTACACCATCGCAAGCGGGCAAAAGGTGACGGTGGCGCAGGTGAACCTATCCACCTTTGTCGTGACGGCAAAGGGGGAAGCGACCGTAGTCGCCAAAACGGAATAAACGGAAGGGGGCGTACCCCTTCCGCATTTTTTGGGAGGAAGCATGAAAATAAAGCGTACAAGGCCATTTGTAGATACCCTGGAACTAGAGGACGGAGACAAGCGGCTGACCATTGCGGTAAACATCCATTTTGAGCGCAGCGCGTCGCTGATCCGCAAGGCGCAAATGGCGCTGATCGAGGCGGAAAAGGCGATACAGCAGGACAAGAAAAACCCGGACAACCTGGAAGCGTACGGAAATGCCGTCATCGCGATGTTTGCCGCCGTGTTCGGGGAACGGGAAGCGGGGGATATTCTCCGATTTTATGAGGGACAGTATACCGATATGCTAACGGATATATTGCCGTACATCTTGTACACTGTGCTGCCTGCTATGCAGATGTACCAGCGGCAGAAGGTAGAGCAAATGACGCAAGCGCGCAAGCAAATCAAAAGGCAGGCACGCAAGAAATGACGCAGCGGCTCTGTGATCCGCTGCCGTATACCGTGGAATTTGAAGGAAAAACGCTGGAAATCGCGCCGTATTTTGACAACGTACTGGATGTGCTGTCTGTCTTTGACGACGCGGACAGGACGGAGGAAGAAAAGGTCATGTATGCCTATGCCGTACTTGTCAAGCGGAAAAGCGGCGATATAGCGTATCAAGGCCGGGTAGTCCGGCACATCGCGGAAACGATTTTGTTTCCGAACGAACAGGAGAAAAAACGAAGCGAGAAATCGTTTGGTTTTATACAGGATGCGCCATATATCTATGCGGCCTACCGGCAGGCATACGGCATGGATTTATTCAAGGAACAAGGAAGGCTCCATTGGTGGGCCTTTTTGTATTTATTCAAAGGCTTGCCGGAAAACACCCGCATGATGGAGATCATCAAGATTCGCACGCAGCCCATGCCAAAGCCGACCAAGCACAATGCAGAGTACAGGCAGGCGCTTTCCAGGGCCAAGCTGCAAGTGGCGCTCAAGGTGCCGCAGGCGGAGCGGGAACGGCGCACAAAGGAATCCATGGAAGCGTTTGCAAAAGCGTTGATGAGGATGGCGCAGGCATAAGGGAGGTGAATCGATGGCAGACGGAAACAAGGTCATTTATGAAGTACGGGCGGACGACAGCAATTTAGAAAAAGACCTAAACCGCGCCGAACAGACCATACGGAAAAAGGCGCAGGGCGGCGGGGACGCCGTGAAAAAGTCTGCGCAGGAAGCCTCTGCTGAGGTATCCAAGGCCGCAGGCGACAGCGCACAAAGCCTGGCAAAGCCGGAGAAAGCCGCCAAGGATGTGGATAAGGCGCTTTCCGGCATAGACGCAGGCGGTTTGGATGAGGTGAAAAGCGCGGCAAATGAGGCGGAAAGCCAGCTTAGCGATGTGAAAGGCGCGGCGGGTGATTTGGCCTCTAGCCTGGTTGACTTGGGCAACGACGGCGTATCCGCCCTGGGTAGCGTGGCAGGCAGCGCAGGCGAATTGAAAAAGGCGCTTTCCGGCCTGGGCGGCAAGGGCCTGGCGCTCGGCATAGGAGCTGGCGCTGCGGCGCTGGGTGTCGCGGGCGTAAGCGCTGCCAACGACCTAAACAAGGCGATGAACGATCTGCAGGCATCTACCGGGCTGGCAGAATCTGAAATGGCGGACTACGAAGATGTGCTGCGCGATATTTACACAAACAATTACGGCGAGAGCTTTGAAGATGTTGCCGGTGCGATGGCAACAGTTCGCCAACAGATGGGCGATTTGGCAGAAGCGGATCTGCAAAACATCACAGAGAGCGCCTTTGCGCTTCGGGATACATTTGGTTACGACATCCAGGAAAGCGTAAGAGCCGCAAACGCAATGGTCACGCAGTTTGGCATTGACGGCGATACTGCTATGAGCCTGATTGCCGCCGGCGCACAAAACGGCCTGGATTTTTCCGGGGAACTGCTGGACAGCATCAGCGAATATTCCGTGCAGTTTGCAAAAGTGGGCCTGGATGCGGACGATATGTTCAAAATCATGCAGAAGGGTGCGGAAACCGGCGCATTCAACCTAGACAAGATAGGCGATGCGGTCAAAGAGCTTAGCGTTCGTGTTGTAGACGGATCGGAAACAACAAAGCAGGGCTTTGAGGCCATAGGACTAAATGCGGACGAAATGGCTGCCAAATTTGCTGCCGGTGGAGATACTGCCAAGGAAGCGTTCGATCAAACCATTCAGGCCCTAGCAAACATGGAAGATCCGCTGGCACAGAACCAGGCGGGCGTGGCGCTGTTTGGCACGATGTGGGAGGATTTAGGCCCGGAGGTTATCTCCCAGCTTGCTTCTATTGAGGACGGCGCTTACGACGCAGCGGGCGCGATGGACGGCATCAAAGAGGTCAAATACGACGACATCACAAACCAGCTGGAAGCTATGGGGCGCAAGCTGCAAGACGATGTGCTTGTCCCGGTAGGGCAGATGCTGATTCCGATTCTCCAAACGCTGATGGAGGTCGTTTCCCCCATATTGGAGCTGTTATCCGGCCTTTTGGCCCCGGTTTTGGAAGTGCTGGGCGAGCTGACCGGTGACTTGATGGAGCCCTTGGAGGAAATGATGGACTTCATCGCAGAGCTGATGGAGCCGCTGGGCGAACTAATTGAATCGCTGCTGACCCCATTGATGGGCGTTTTGCAATCGCTTTTAGAGCCGCTGATGAGCATTGTATCCGCCATCCTTCCGGCGCTGATGAGCTTGTTTGAAGGGATCATGCCGGTACTGGCTACGGTGGTGGAGGCGATCCGCCCCATCATAGACATTCTGGGCAGCCTGATCAGCACCATCATGGACGTGCTGACACCCGTGATCAACGGCCTTGCGTCGCTGTTGACGGGCACGCTGAAAGGCGCGTTTGACATCATTGCAGGCGTGATAGACAGCGTAAAGGGCGTGTTTGAAGGCATTATCACCTTTATCAAGAACGTGTTTACAGGGAACTGGGAGGCGGCGTGGAACGGTGTTGTTTCGGCGTTTAAGTCTGTCATCAACTTGATTCCCGGATTTTTTGAAATCGTGATCAATGCAATCATCAGCGTTATCAATGGCATTACCTCCGGCCTTTCCAGCATTTGGACATGGACGGGGCTGCCGGAGATCCCAGCCATTCCAAACGTAACCCTTCCGCGCTTGAAGGTGGGCATGGACTATGTGCCGGCGGATGATTTTCCGGCGCTTTTGCATATCGGCGAGCGCGTGATGACCCGCGAGGAAAACCAGGCATTTACCGAAATGGGCGGCTTGCAGGGCATGGAATCGGCCTTGAGCGGGCAGATGGGCGCAAAGCATGGGCTTTCGGAAACGGTGATCCAGGTACCGCTGTATCTGAACGGACGGCAGATCGCCAAGGCCACTGCGGTATATATGGGCGAACAACAAAGCTGGGAGGCGATGTAATGACCATCAACGGGATTGACCCGGAGCGCTGGGGCGCAAAGCTGACGGCGGACTATACCGTGGGCATGCCGGAGCTGGATACCCAGACCCTTTTGGGACGAAACAGCACGACCTTTACCATGACCTCTCAGATTTTGGGCATGCGGGAAATCACGCTGCCCTTTGTCATTGCGGGGCGGGATCATGCGGACATCATGCTGCGCAAATCGTACATGGACAGGCTGATGCTGGGCAAGTGCGAGCTGTTTTTGCCGGATGGCTTTTATTATTCTGCGGTGCTGGATGCGTTTGACGATCCAGCGTTTCAGGGCCCGCAGCTGGCGGAATGTGAATACACGTTGACAGGGATGCGGCACGGGCCCTTGATTGAAGTGATAGCCAATACGGTATACTGCGAAAGCTCTATGCCGTATACCGACTGCCGGCTGACGGCCAAGGCAAGCCAAGCGTCGGAGACCTACGAGCTGGGCGGGGCCGTGTTTCACAATGTGCAGGCGGGTGATGTGCTGTGCTTTGACGGCATTGACAAACGGGTGCTTATCAACGGCGCACCGGGCGCGCAGCGCTGTGAATTTCTCAGCTTTCCCTCGCTTGTGCCGGGAGAAAACCGCTTTGATACGCCAGACCCTGTGACGGTTGCATATTATCCGGCGTATTTGTAAGGAGGCAATATGTTCAAAATCTATCATGGAGACCAGGCGTCTGCCGTCAATGTAGATGATTACTATATCAAGGAATCGTCCGACGGGCTGGACGAGCTGGTATTTGAAATTCCCATCACGGATGAGAATTACCCGTATATCCTGGAGGAAGCGCCTGTGGTGGAGCAGCAAAAGTATATCATCAAGGCCGTTGACGCAGACGAGGAGACTGCCAAGGTAAAATGCCAGCTCGACATTGACGAGTGGCTATCCGATATGTACGTTGGCTTTACCAACGGAAGCGATACGCTCTACAATACCGTGCAAAAAGTGCTGCCCGGCGGCTGGCGTCTCATCGACGACACGCACCTAAACACGCGCATGACGATAGAATTGGAGGCGGGCACCTCCTACGATGTGCTGACCTCGTGCGCGTCTGCCTATGGCGTGAAGTTTCGGTTTGACAATGTTGCCAGAACGCTGACGCTGTGCATCCCGGAGAACAACCAGCCGATGGGCGTATTCGTCACCCGGCAGCTCAACATGACGGAACTGAACTACAAGGGGAAAAGCACGGAGTTTGCCACCAGGATGTATGCTTACGGCAAGGACGGCATGACCTTTGAAACGCTGAACGACGGCAAGCCGTATGTGGATGACCACCGTTATTCCGACAAGATCATTTCGGTGTACTGGAAGGATGACCGTTACACAGACCCGCAATCGCTGCTTGACGCCGCGAAGCTGAACCTGGCGGCGCTGGCGGTGCCGTCTCGTTCCTATTCGTGCAGCGTGGTGGACTTGGCACAGACGAATCCTGAGCTATACAGCTTTCAGGATTTTTCTTTATTCAATGTTGTAACGCTGATTGACGATGTAAAGGGTACGCGGATCAACCACGTGGTGGCGGAATACACCCGGTATCCGCACTACCCGGAAAACAACGAAGTCACGCTTTCCACCGTAACGCCGAGCATCCAGGATTCTGTAAAAAGCATCCAGGCGCAGATCGAAAAGCCAAACAGCCAATTCCGGCAGATCATGCAGGCGGCGGTGAACACGGCAACGGAGATCATCACGGGGAACCTCGGCGGCCATTATATCGTCACAAACGGGGAGGATGGGCACCCGAACGGCTGGGCCATCCTTGATACTGACAGCATAGAAACCTGCCGGAAGGTGTGGCGGTTTACCGCTGGGGGCCTGGGGCATTCCAGCAATGGCTGGAACGGGCCGTATGAAGATGTTGCCATCACGATGGACGGACAGATCAACGCCTCCATGATTACCGTGGGCATTTTGTCTGCCAACCTCATTCAAAGCGGCATTTTGCAAAGCTTGGACGGGGACGTTCAATTCGATTTGGAAAACGGCATCATCCGCTGCAAAAGCGGGCAGAGGGACGCGGTGTTTTCCAACGGAAGCATCCAGTTTTCGCAAGGGGATCGTATCACAATAGAATTGACATCCACTGAAAGCGGAGGGGAGACGGACGGCACTGTCACAATAGCGCACACAAATTCAGACGGATTACAGGACAACAACACGGTATTGAGCGGAACGCTTGTGGAAAGCAACCATGTAGGGGCAGCGGAATCGTTTACATTCCAGAACCGCAGCGCCGCGTGGCAGTACGAAAACGGCAAATATTATTTGGTGGGGGTATGAGATGGTACAGCAGACAATCAACCTATATACCTGGCGGGAAAATGAAAAGATGATCCCGCCGGTGCTCATTACGCAGGGAGAATCGGATACCAGAACGATAACCTTCCGCCTGCTGGATCAGGCGACAACGATAGATTTGACCGGCAAGAGCCTTTCGTTTGAATATGACAAGCCGGACGGATTTCATGTATCTCTTGTATGCCAGGCCACGGAAAATCCAGGCGAATGCACCTGCACATTTTCTGGCCAGGCTGCCATTGCCCCCGGCATTGTCAACGATACGCGGGTGATGGTGCGCAGCGGCACGGATGTGTTGGAGATCATAGGTCCCAGGCTGTATATCGCTGTGGGCGTCAATGCCAACGCGATTGTATCGTCCTCTGAGTTTGCAACGCTTTCGGCGTATATGTCTGACCTTTCCACCTATTATGAACAGGTGGCGGCGGTGCAGGCGGGCCTTACGCAGACAAACCAAAACGTATCCAGCTTGGATAATGAGCTTACGGCCTTACAAGAAACAGTTACGAGCAACAAAGGCGAATTGGATGGAGAAATTGCAAGCCTGCAAAATACCGTAACGAGCAACAAGAGCGAACTGGATAAGGAAATCGAATCGCTGCAAGGCGACCTAAACACGCATACAGGAAATACGGAAATCCATGTGACGCAAGCTGACAAGAACAAGTGGAATGCGGCAACATCCCCAAATGATTACATCGTGGAGGAAGGGACAAGCGGGATCTGGCGGTATCGGAAATGGGAAAGCGGCTTGATGGAATGCTGGGGAAACTCATCCCAGACGATAGACATCGACAATATATGGGACGCCAATGGCTCATTGGTTTATGGAACAGGGCAGCCGGTTCTGTATCCGTTCGCATTTACAGAGATCCCCTCCTGCTTGGTTACGCAGCAAAACTATGACGGGCTTACGATCCAGGTGATACGGGAGAGCGGGACGACCACGCAAACGCCAACGCCGGGCCTGGTAAAAATAGCACCGACCAAGGACGGATATGAGATGATATTTGCGTTTGAAGCAAAAGGGAAATACAGATAGGAGGGCGTTGCATGAAAATATATGCTCGGACGGATGAAAACGGGATCGTGATCAAGATTTTTTCAGACGCGGCGGAGAAGCCGTCGGAAACGGATGTGGTGGTAGAGGAAGGGACGGAGGAGAATCATAGGTACCCCTATGAAAAGTACGCTGTGCATACCGATCAAGGGCCATACAAATACAAAATCGTAAAAGGAACGATGGTGGAACGAAGCGGGGAAGAGCTGCAAAGGGAGCTGGAGGAAACAATGGGGCAAAGCCTGTCTAAGAGGGTATCGGACATCGAGGAAGCGATGGCACTGATGGTATATGGGGGATGAGAGGATGAAGATCGCAGAACTGGGGAACGTGTTTTTGCGCATCACAGCAAGAGCGGTACTGACAAGCATGGAGACAGAGGGGATAGGTTTTACAAAGGCGGTAGAACCGTATACAAAGCTGACGGAGGAACAAAAGCAAATGCTGTGTACACTGGAAGAATTTCAAGGGAGATGAGGAGGAACATCATGCAGCAAATCAAAAGCGGGAGCAAGGGCGAGGTTGTAGAGCTGGTGCAGCGGATGCTGAATGAGAAGGGATATGCCTGCGGTACGGCAGACGGCATCTTCGGCACGAAAACAAAAAATGCCGTGGAAACATACCAAAAGGCCAAGGGCCTGTCGGTGG
>CAJLPK010000035.1 GCA_905208455.1 uncultured Bacillota bacterium | reverse complement strand
CAGCCGTCCACACCGCCCCCGCCCAGCAGCGTTGGGTTGGCCGCGTTTACGATTGCATCCACCCGCATTTTGGTAATATCTCCGCACACAAATTTCAACGCCATAGCGTCTTTCTCCCTTCTGCCGCTATTTTGCCACTGCGACTGTGGCAAAGCATTGGCAGGCCCTCCTTCAGCAACAGACCGGCACGCATTTTGTTGGATCCTGGGCGTTCTTCAACCTAGAAGCCAGTATATCTAGTATCAAAGAATGCCGGCCAACGCCATCTTGAATGCCGATAAATTCTGCAAATAGCTCTGTGCATTTTTCCCAATCTTTTGCGGATCATAATCGCACAAATTGAATATCCCAATATAGTTTTTCACAATTTTCTCCAAGTGTTCGTGTAAAAACATCATGGGGTTTTGTTTCCAACAAATCTCATGATGATCCCCCACGAGCCTGTTTTCCATCAGTTCCTGCAAGCCATATACCAACGGCACAATATAGCCATCCCGGCTGATGGTTTCCACCGGTCTTCCCCCAAACGGCGTAACTTTCACCTTTCGTTTTTCATTCAAAGCCTTGACTGCAGTAATCCGCCCATAGCTGCCCCCGGCCGCATTGTACAGTTTAGGAAACATCTCATAGATATAATCATACAATGCGGGCAACTCCGCTGTAATTTCCAGCGCAGAATATACTTCTTTGTTGTGGAGTATTCGCTTATAGCCACCGTCATTTTCCCTCGTTACCTGCGGAGAGCTCATCAGCTTTTCAAATTGTTTGAGACATCCGCCTTTCCCACTATATATATTTTGCGGCTGCACGCTTTCCACTATCCTGTCGTGTTCATCTCTCACCGGGGTAATCAAATTCAGCGGAATCCAGGACAGCGCTATGATATCCTGCGCTCTGATCTTGCCTCCATCGTTTGTTTTCCATTCAATCTTATGATTCACCCCTGGATTCCTGCGCTCCATAAGTTCGATTAGATCGTTAAAATATCCCCATTGATATACCTTGGCAGCCACCTGAAGCTGTACATTGTTGTTTCTTGCCGCACAAATCTCCAGCAAATCATTTTTGAAGGATTCTACACAGACTGGGTCATCCGCATCCTGCGGCACTAATAATTCTATGGGCACATAGAAATCAATCTCTTTCATCTCTGGATTTTTCTTCGCCTCTTCCAAATATTCCGTAACATAGTGCCTGTATTTCTCCCAATATTTCTTAAACTGATCCCATGTTTTTTCACCTTTTACCAGCTTTATCCCCTGCAGCGCCAGCGCTTTTTCTAAAATATACAGGCCGATTGCCAGTGTATTATGCCCGCCATCCAAAATGCCTTCAATCTCCGCATTTTGCGGCATCATACGAATACGGCCTCTTTCCAGCCGCTCATACTGCGAGGAGGCCAATAAGATTCCTTTTGTCTTAAATGGAAAGTTTTCAACATCCCGCTCAATGGATTCTTGAATTGCATCTGTGACAGCCCCCGTCTTTGCCGATCTTGGGTTGGCCTCCAGATTCAGTCCGTCAATGATGGGAATCAGATACCTAGCCTTTGTCAGCCCTATAATTTTTGTGGCTTTTCCCACGGTTTGCTCACTGTAAAAGTCAAACTTGATAATCAGGTTTTCTTTGGTGCTCATAAAAATACTTCCTTTCTTGCAGCCTATAACCTCCGGATACAAAAAGGGCCAATAGTTAATATTGGCCCTAAAAAAATACAAGAATCCCGATATACGTATCCTCTGCATATTTTCCAGAGCCTATCCAGGCAACCTCTTTTTTTGTCTGCTGTCCAGCAGCATAAATCCCATATACCATCCAGTATACAGATAATAATTACCATATATATCTAGGCATGTCCATACTTTCCAGCTCTTTTTAGGAATTACAACATAAAACAAATTTATCCTTCATTTTTGACGGTTTTTGCCGAATATCCTGCACTGAAATCTAAAGTACGCTGTCTTGGATAAAAACGCAGCCGCTCAGCCGTGCTGCGCCTATGCTTTATTCGCAGTGCTTATGCGCCAAGGTGCGCTGTTTCAGCTTTGCTTCCTCCGGCACATAGGCGTTGCCATACGCCATAGACGGCCGCATCTTGGCCGGGCTGGAAAACACGACCTCGTTTTGCGAGATCTCCTCTGTGTAAAACCGGCTGGAGGGAAACAGGTCGCTGGGGTATACCATATTGCTCATCGCGGCCAGCTCTACGCAGATGCCCGCGCCCACCGCGCTTTCCAGCATCCCGCCAATCCAGCAGCCGATGCCTGCCTGCTGCGCCAGTTGGTTGATGCGCTGGGCATTGTACAGCCCGCCGCAGCGCCCCGGCTTTATATTGATGACCTTGCAGGCGCCCAGCTCTATCGCCTTTTCCGCCATGTATACGGAGGAAATGCTTTCATCCAAGCATATCGGTGTTTCCAGCCGGCGCTGCAGCTTTGCATGGTCGATGACATCGGCATGGAACAGCGGCTGCTCGATCATCGCCAAGCCCAGCTTATCGATTTTTTCAAACATCGGCAAATCGTCCAGTGTATACCCTGCGTTGCAGTCAATATGAAACGTGAACCTCGGGAATGTACTGCGCACCGCTTGCAGCATCTCCAGATCCCATCCCGGCATTGCCTTGAGCTTGATGCGCTGATAGCCTTCGCGGATCGCTCCATCGATGCGCTCCATCAGACGGTCCAGGGTTGGCTGGCGCCCAAAATCCGCGCCGGTGTCTATCTCGTCATCGCTGCCGCCCAACAGCGTATGCAGCGGCGTTTTCTTCAGCTTGGACTGCATGGTCCACCACGCAATCTCAATCGCTGCATGCGCAAACGGATTGCCCTTTACACACGCCATCGCCTGGTTGATCTCCTCTGCCGAGTCAAAGGACCTGCCCAGCACCAGCGGCGCCAAAAACTCGCTCGCAACATAGTAAGCGCCATACGCGCATTCCGGCGAATAGGCAGGCGCGAAAAAAGGGCAGGATTCGCTCCAAGAGGTTTCCCCGCCGCTTGTCAGCTTCACCATCACCGCATAAATCACAGGATCTGAACCATAGGCTGTCGTCCATGGCTCGATCAGCGGATGGGCCACATAATATACATCCAACGCATCAATACGCATTCCCGATTCCCTCCATACCGCGCTTTTTCTTCATCATAGTATTGCTGTATATTTCTGTCAATTCTGTGTACCCCATAGAATCATATGAAAATCGAAAAAGTCGCAAGCGCATGCAGCCTGCAGCGATATGGCAGTATCATCAGCGATTATAGATATTTGCTTTCAGACATAAAAAAACACCGCAGCCCACGAATGCAGGCTGCGATATTTGCTGCCGCCACTGCATCTGGCGGGACTATGGGATAGCTCGAAACATGATACAGCAGCTGTGCAATATCGAAGAAGGCTGCATACTGCCACTGCCAAGAAGCCAACAGATCCATCCATCCATCACCGAATTAGTTCAATAAGCTTTTTATCGTATCCTCTAATTTAGATGCAATGAATTTCAGCTTCTGCTCTTCGATTCTAATCTTGCTTTCAAACTCCATCACTTTGCGCATTGCCTCGTTTTGTGCATCAATATCCGGAACAGTGAATGATATGCCCCGGACTCTGTCTATGGAAGCACGGTAGGAGCGTGAAAATCCTATCTTCTGTCCTTCCTTTTCAAGAATATGAACAAGATAACGAGGGTGTACCTCATCCGTTTTGCAACGCAGCACACCGCAGTGGTCGGTGGGGTAAAACTCTGAATTCGCTGGGATATAATTTGTCATCCAGTCACCGTCAATCCCCCACAGAACGGAAGGGATAGAAAAATCGGAAATAAGCAGGTCGTCAATATATCCGAAAGGCTCGGTTACATTTGCGCTGTAAACCGGAATCGCGCCCTCGGGCACCAATTGCTTATTCAGAACACGCTTTCCAATTGATACATCAAACCTACTGGAATCAGCAAGGCTCAGTCTGCCCCTGTTAGTCTGCCCGTCTAGCTTAGCAAATAGGTCTTCCATTTTCTGTTTATAGGCTTCGATGGACATTCGCGTAGTTTCGTACTCAGCGTCTATCTCGGCGCATCCATCGATGACTTGTTGTTGCACATCTAAAGGCGGCATTGGAATTTTGATTGTCCCGATTCTGTTAGAAAGATTTTTTATGTTTGATCCATCGCTTTCCCCTGAAAGTATATTTTTCACGATTGGAGCGTTCAAAACATAGTATAAATACTTCGGTATGCAATCGGCCGAGGATGTGCGGAGAATGCCCATAAAACCGCCCGCATAGTAGTTCGTATCCGAGGGAATGTATGCTACTTTCCCCACATGCTTTTTACTGCCGCTGGACATGCAGATAAATATATCATCCGCTTTTAGACGGCACTCATCGGAAAAAGATTTGCTTTCATCAATAAAAATCCGTTTGGTTACTTCAAACCGTCCATCCAGGGTGATATTGTCCGCAGTAAGGACAACGTTTGAAGTCTCCGTCAATCTTTGGTCCGATTTGTCATACGTTACGCCTCTAAAGAGCGTTGCAACATCAAACAAGCCCTTCATAGTATACTTGCTGCTTATCTCAACTGCTTTTTTCACATTCAGCCGTAAAGCTTTATTGAAGCCTACACGTGAGAAATCCAGCATATCCTTTGTGCTGACAACCGAAGCGTATGCTTGCTGCCCATCGGAAAAAGATGGTATTGTTCCGTTGAAGGATTGCTTGATTGCACTGGCAAGCGTACCCTCTGCTGATCGGTCGGCATCATCGTACATCTTCCCGCCGGGCATAATGATTTGGATCCCTTCGTTGCCCTTGCGGTTAGACCAGTCATAACCGAGAAAATCCTTCTGAGCCTTATTGTCCGCCGGAGCCGTAATCATGGTTGTTGTCTGCCGATATACCAAGGAGAAGTAAAACAGCTTTTCCTTCTCGATGGCAAGCGCATACTCATAGAATTTCTCAAGATACGCGGCAGCCTGCTCATCCTCGCTCTTGTTTTTATATGCCTTCGTTCTCAACAGTTTTTTTGCGTCTGCGGAATACGCAAACGCTCCCACATACATCTTGAAATAATCTATCTCCCTCAGTTTATCCAAAGAATAACGCTTATGCAGGAACGAGCCGTATGTATCCTCGTCAACCTCAATCTGCGCTATGTATGCTTCAAGAATTTCTTTATCCTTCCATTCTGTAAGCTCAGCACCGCTGAAAATAGCATCCACAGAATCAGAGGACAGATCCATCTGTTTTGGCGGCTCATTGAACTTTTCAAGAAACAGGACGACGGTATTTGTCCCTGTGGCGCCAAATGTCTTAGAGCCAAGGGAAACAATCGCTCGAATATAAAAATTCTGAAGCAGTTGTTCGCGCGCCCCGGTATAGCTTGCGCTGTCGTTTGAAAGAATGGAACTGGGCAGGATGACTGCAGCAATGCCCTTCGGCTTCAGCAGCTGCCCAATACGCTCTACGAACAATGTTTCTATCTCGCCGCCGTTCAATCCAATGCGGTCAAGGAGCGTAAAAGTGTTATTCTTCAGCTGCAAATGCTGCTTGAAGTCTTTGACGGAATAGGGAGGATTCGCAACAAGAATATCAAACGAGCCATTCTCAACGCCTTTATCCGGTGCGTTTTCAAGCCCGTCGCCAAAGATGATATTGCCTTCCCCTGCCCCGTTCATAAACAGCGACACCTTTGCAACACGGGCAAGACGGTAATCCTTTTCGATCCCAAAGATGTGATCTCTCGCCCATGCGTTATCGCCATCTGACCGTACAAAGTAATTGATTGCTTCAATCGCCTCGGTCAAAAAGTGTCCCGCACCGCAGGCATAATCTATCACTTTGGGATAAACAATGCCCCTTTCGGATTTCACCATACGGTCAATGGGCAGGCTGTCCCAGATAAAACGAGCGATGGGCATCGGTGTAAAGAACTGCCCTTCATTCTGCTTAAAGCCTTTGTTTAGCAATTGTTCAAACAGATCGCCAAGAAACTGGTGTTTTGATGGGTAAACGATTCTGTATTTTTCAAAGAGCTGAACCATTTCAACAAGTATTTTTCCGTTCTTATAGAACAATTCCTCATTATGGACATCTCTGAATGCAAAATCATTGTTGGAATAGAACTTCAAAATACGAATCGTATTCTGTAAATCCTCTATCGCTTTTTCCCTTCTTGACCCTGTATACGTCGAAAACAACCACTCCGGGTAATCGGCCGGCACATAGTAGATCTCCTCGCGCATAAATTTCTCCATGCCGTCCCGATGCAGGCGCTGAAGACGATCCTGCAAGGATTCATAGGTATCTGTCCCTTGTTTATACTGAAATTCAACCTCGTCCTCCTCGCCCTTCGTGCTTTCATCCACAAGCTTACATATGAACAGGGCTATCAAACGGTTAAAAGCGTTTTCCTTGTCGCTAACGTTGTTATGACGCAGAATCTCCTCAAATCTGTTGACGATTTTATCCTCCGGTGTAAAATCACGCAGATTCTTTTTGCAAAGCGGCTTGACGCCGATTTTATAAGCAACGGAATCCTCTGAGAATATAAGGTCGTCGTGTATTTTGTTGGAATAGGTTTCTTTCCACGCTTGATATTTTTCCGGTGCAGTGTGGGCATCGCGGTACAGTTTGATGGATTTATCCTTCTTTGCGAGAAGAATAATATTTGCGTCATCCGAACAATCAATCGTCGGAGCCTTGTATGCAATAGAGCCGTTCTTATAATCTGACGCATATAAAACAAGCCATTTGCATGACTGCTCCTGTTGCCAATATGAGAATAGCTGTGCGCCATCGTTTTTCGTATCGCTAAGCGCCTTTTCAAATTCTCGTCCCCATGTCTTGCATTCTATGATAAAAAGCATTGCGCCTTTCGGGTCTGTAACACAGATGTCTGCGCGTCCGCTTTTAGCATGATGGCCAAGATGCCATTCCTTTTCCAGCTCGATGTGCTCGGGGCGGTATCCCTTGCTCAGCAATCGATACACGCATTCAAAAACGACAAAATTCTCCGGCGCATCGAAGCCATCGTTTCTTTCCCGCCCCTTGATATTTGTAGGATATATCAATTTCTTCCTATCAAAATCGACCCGCATTGAACACGATAGCGAGGAAAATTTTTTCTCAAAAATCCCATGATTTTCAGTAAACCCCATCGTTGTTAATACGGACTTAAGATTGGCTGCCGTAATCATCTCTATCTGCTTCCTCCGTCCATGCTCGTCATGAATTTAGTATATAACAAATTCGATCTGAAAAAATTATTCATCTGAAAACTCCATGATCTCATCCATCGTAACATCCAAAGCCCTACAAATACGTCCAACAGTATCCGTAGTAACATTCTCACCATGCGTGAGCCTGTTCATTGTGTAATGACTCACGCCAGCCATCTTTTCAAGATCCTTTTTCTTTAGGTCTCGATCGATAAGCAGCTTCCAAAGTTTTTTATAACTAACCTTCATTTTCTGATTCCTCGCAAAAATCCATATGCGCCGTTTAGAGTATAGCATATCATAAAATGTCTTACAAAACAAATAAAAGTTAGATATAACAAACAAACTTAAGATGATATCATATTTTGAAGAAAATCCATAATTGATGTCATAAAAATCAAAAACCGCCGAAAGATCGGCGGTTTTATGGTGGAGGCGAGGGGAGTCGAACCCCTGTCCGAAAACCGTCCCACCAGGCTTTCTCCGAGCGCATTGGGCATTTTCCATTCCCTTACCCAGGCCCCTGCCCAAAGGGTCCTGGGTTTGGTAGCTTCATATTTGCTGTTAGAAGGTCAAAGCTTTCCCCCTAACAGGGCCCCACCTAATGGCGTTTCGACCCCACCCGGTGGGCAAGATGGGCGAAACGTCGCAGCGTTACGCTGCGAGTGCGACTTCGTTTTTGTTCGCGTTTATTTTTTTTGCCGGCTTTTATCGCAGCTCCGGCGTCTGCGGCTCGCTTACCCGGCGTCACGTGTCCCCGTCGAAACCGTTACGCCCCCATGTCTTTTATTTCTGCCGTTCGCGGAACGCGCGTTCCATCTCACGGGCATCGTCCTTGGCCTTGGCAGAGGCGCGCTTATCATAGAGCTTTTTGCCCTTGCAAACGCCTACCTCCAGCTTTGCTCTGTTTTTTGAAAAATAAACCGAAAGAGGGATCAGCGTATATCCGTCACGCATCACCTGCGCCTGCAGCTTTCGGATCTCTGCCTTATGCAGCAGCAGCTTTTTCTCCCGCAGCGGGTCGCGGTTGAAAATATTGCCCTGCTCATAAGGGGAAATGTGAAAGCCCAAGACAAACGCCTCGCCGTCCCGGATCTGGATATAGCTGTCCTGCAGGTTGCCCCGCCCCTTGCGCAGGGATTTTACTTCCGTGCCGCTCAATACCAGGCCAGCCTCCACCCTATCCTCCACAAAATACTCATGGCGGGCCCGTCTGTTTTGTATGGCGATCTTTCTTCCTATGGATGCCGGCATCCGCGCCCACCCCTTTCTTTTTGTCGTACAGTACAGTATAGCAGGTTTTCTTCTTCAGCGCCACTATCTGCGCCGCCGTTTTTGCCGTCCCCTGCGCCGTTTCCCCTGTGCCTTTTTCTGGCGCCTGGTTCGGTGCATCTGCTTTTCCTGCTTTAAGCCGGCCACAGCTTCGGCCTCTTCCAGCGCAAACTCTACCCGGCGCATCGCCAGATCTACCGCCGTGACCTTCACCGTTACGCGCTGCCCCAAGGCATATACCATGCCCGTGCTGCGGCCGATCAGCCGATACAGCTGCTCGTCATAAATATAATAATCATCCTCCAGCATTGCGATGGGAACCAGGCCCTCGATGGTGTTTTCCAGTTCCACGAACAGCCCAAACGCCGTGACCGACGATACCACGCCTTCGTAGACCTCCCCGAGCTTATCCTGCATGTATTCCGCCCGCTTCAAATCATCCACGGCGCGCTCCGCTTCCATCGCCACCCGTTCGCATTCGCTGGTATGCCGCCCGTATTCCGGCATTTGGCGCGCTTGCTGCTCCAACGCTTTTTCGGAAAGGCCGCCCTCCAGCTTGGCAATGATGGCGCGGTGCACCACCATGTCGGGGTACCGACGAATGGGAGAGGTGAAATGGCAGTAGTGCTTGAGCGCCAGGCCAAAATGCCCCAGATCCTCCTCGCAGTACCGCGCCTTTTTCAGGCTGCGCAGCATCACGCGGCTGACGGCATCGGCATACGGCTCTTGCTGTGTCTGTACCAAAAGCGCCTGCAGATCCCTTGGCTTCAGCTTACGCTTCGGCTTTTGAAACGATACGCCCAACGCTTTGCACATCGCAAAAAACTCCGCCATTTTTTCCTCGGCCGGGTCCTCATGCACCCGGTACAGGAACGGCAGATCGGATTGCCCGGCAAACTTTGCGGCACATTCGTTGGCCAGCAGCATGAACTCCTCGATCATGCGGTTGGCAATGCCGCGTTCGTGTACAAAGACATCCACGGCCCGTCCCTCTTCATTCAGCGTAAAGGCGGACTCCGGAAGCTCAAAATCCAGGCTGCCGCGCCGCTGCTTGTTGCGCATCAGCTTTTCCGCCAGGGTGCGCATCTCCTCCAACAGCGCCAGCACGGGCCGGTACGCCTTGGCTATGCCTTCATCGCCCCGCTCCAAAATGGCGTTGGCGTCCTCATACGTCACCCGCTTATCCACCTTGATGACCCCGCGCGCAAAACGGAAGCTCGTCACATATCCGTTTTGATCCACCTGCATGATGCAGGAAAGCGTCAGCCGGTCCTCTTTCTGGTTCAATGAGCATATCCCGTTGGAAAGCGCCTCCGGCAGCATCGGCAGCACGGCCCCCGGAAAGTACACGCTCGTGCCCCGCTCATAGGCCTCTTTATCCAGCGCGCTGCCCGGCTTCACATAGTGCGTCACGTCTGCAATGTGTACGTACAGCGCATGCCCCGCTTCCGTACGCTCCAGCGAAATGGCGTCGTCAAAATCCCTGGCATCCGCCCCGTCGATGGTCACTGTCAAAAGATTGCGGAAATCCTCCCGCTTTGCGCTTTCCCGGTCTGTGACCTGCTGCGGCACTTCCTTGGCCTCCTCGAGCGTCTTTGGCTCAAACGTCTCCTTCAGCCCATAATGGCGGATGATGCCCAACAGATCCGCCTCCGCAGAGCCTGCCTCGCCTAAGATCTCTATCACTTCGCCCTCCGCATTGCGGTTTTCCTGCTGGTAGGCGGTAATTTTCACCACCACAAGCTGTCCGTGCTGGGCGCCGCCTGTCTTGCCCTTGGGAATCAATAGGTCAGGCAGCCGCCTGTCCTCTGGAATCAAAAACGAAGCATAGTGCCCCTTTTCCAGCGTCCCTACCACTGTTTGGCGGGCACGCTGCAAAATGCGCAGCACTTCTCCTTCCCGCTGCAAGCCCTTGCCGCGCCGATTCGGGGCAAAGGTGCGCACCAGCACGCGGTCGCCATGCATGGCCCCCCGCAGCGCATCCTGCGGCAGGAACACATCCTCTCCGCCGTCCTCCGCCAGCAAAAACGCAAACCCCTTGCGCGTGCCCTGTACCCGGCCGCATACGCAGCCCAAAAGCGCCGGCCATGCCCATTTGCCCCGCTTGGTCTGCATCACCTTCCCCTCATTTTCCATCTGGGTCAGGCAGCCTGCAAGCACATCCCGGTGCAGCGCCGTCGCCTTTTCCAGCTCTCCCTGGGAAACGGGCGCCGTCTGCTCCTGTAAATATTGTAAAATGTCTCGTTCCATCTCTTGACTGTAATGTTCCACGTTTCCTCCAAAAAAAAGGTGCCCCTATTTCGTAAGAGCACCTTTTCCGTTTTTTATCTTTGTTGCGGCCCCGCCTATCAAAGGCTCTGCATCAATACCAGCGCAAAGGACACAATGCCGACGGCAATGCCGCCGATCTTTGTCATCCGGTTGAGCTTGCCTTCTACCGTGCGGGCTCTCATCTTATTCGCATAGGAATCTGTATTTCCCTGGCCCAGCGCCGCGCCCGGATTGTCATCCGCCGGCTTTTGCGCTGCAATGATAAATACGATGAATACGCAAAGGATGCATAATACGATTTTTCCGATTGTGATGACAGTTGTCACTGGAAAACCCCTCCACTTACTTGTGTATCAGATGGATTATACCATTCACTTCATGGTTTTGCAAGGAAAATCGCCTGTAATTTTATGATTTTCCATTCTGCCGTGATTTCCTGTCTTTGCTGCTTTTATTGTATCCCGCTTCCCTGCAAATATATATTTATATATCATTATATTTGGATTTTATATCCCTTTTCCGCGCTTTTCTTGTCCCTCTTGCGGAATATATCCGAATCGCATTGCACTTCCGGTCAATTTTCTGTAAAATAAAGGTAATTCATTGGGAAAGGACCTATGTACCATGCTTGAATACAAATTTGATACACAGCTCTTAATTGATGGTAAAGGGCTTTCTGAAGACGCAATCAACGATTATATTACCAACAACATCAAAGGCGACTGCCTCCTTGCCGTGGGGGACGAAACGCTGATCAAGATCCACTACCATACCAACGAGCCCTGGCAGGTTTTGGAATACTGCGCGTCGCTTGGTGAAATCTATGACGTTGTCGTAGAAAATATGGAGCGTCAGGAAAACGGCCTGCCCGGCTGACGTGTCATGTACCAGAAAGCATACCTTTTTGTATTGCTCTCAATTATCCATATTTTAGATTATATAGGGTAGAAATGCCCCTTTTTATGTCCTCAAACACTGTTCGGTTCCCTCTTGGCGATACCTCTAAAAGGTATAGATTTAGGAGGGAATCTTTATGTGTAACGCCAAACAAAAACACCGCTTCTCCGCCCTAGTGCTGGCTTTGCTGGTCTCTGCCTCGCTGCTGCCTGCCGCGGCCCTGGCAGCCCCTGGGCCGAATCAAAAGAACCTGGCGACCGCGACCAGCCGCCCCTACAACGGCGCCAATACCGTTGAGGTCACGGATATGTACTTTGCTATGGCTGAGGATGTGGATTACGAGGACTTTTCCGCTACGGCTACCGGCACGCTCGCTTCTGCCAATGCCGGGCATTATACTGTGTTGGAGGAAATGACAAACATTGTTTTCAAAAACCGCAATCCTGAAAGTGACATCGACTGGAACGATTGGTATGTCTGCCCTGATCGCATGACCAACGTGGAAACCGACGTCACCATCACCGAAGCCGTGCCGCAGCTTTTGCTTTCTGTGGATACGCAGTCCGGCAAAGCCGGGCAGGAGGTCACAGTCACCGCTACCCTGGAAAATGATTACAATGCGCCGGAGGGCTTACCCACAGCCGATCAAATTTCCCTAACCGCCCAAAATGCCTCCCTGAAAGAGGGGACCTCTGTAACCAAGAACGGCAACCAGTACAGCGCTGTATTTGTGCTGGGCGATGGCCGGGCCGTATTTTCCGCCAACGTGCTGGACAGCGCCGTCAATTACAGCCCGCTTGCGCAGCCGGTTACCGCGACTGTGGGCGTGCTGAAGGCGGCGGATTACAGCAAGGTAGAGGCCGCCATTGCCAAAGCCAAAGCCTTAAATCCTGAAGATTACAAGGACTTTTCCGCTGTCACCGCGGCGCTGGAAGCCGTCGTCTACGATTTGGACGAGACCCAGCAGGATAAGGTGGACGCCATGGCCGCCGCCATCGAAGATGCCATCGCCGGGCTGGAGAAAAAGGCCGCAGCTCAGGCGGATGGCAACGCCGATACGCAGCCGGCCGCTTCTCCCCAAACGGGTGATTCTTCCGCCTCCGGGCTTTGGCTGTCGCTGCTCCTCCTCTCTGCCGCGGGTCTTGGCCTCACCGCCCTGCGTGTGAAAAAAAGCCTGTCCTAATAATCTATGCTAAGTAAAAAGCCAACGGCGCTGCCGTTGGCTTTTCTTTTTATCCCAGCCCCTTTTCCATCAGGAAAAAAGGCCCCTTGCGAAATACTACATCGCCTACGATACGGTAGCCCATGCGTTCATACAGGCGAAGCGCATAGGGATTTTGCTTGAAGGCATCCAGGCGCAGCGCCTTTGCGCCCAGCACAGACGCCTGCTCTTCCGCCGCCTGTACAGTCAGCTTGCCCAGCCCGCGGTTCTGTACCCTTGGGCTTACACAGAGCCGATGGAGCACCAAATAGCGGTCCGGCTCTGCCCAAGCGCCGTTGGCATACTGCGGGTCGTATTCCCGGTTCAGCACAAACACCGCCGCAGGCCTCCCTTCCAGCTCCGCCAAATACAGCTGCCCATGCTCAATGTCCTCTTTTAGCGTGCGTTCATCCGGGTACACCTCATCCCACTGCGGGATGCCGTCCTCCTCCATCGCACGGATGGCGTCGGTAAACAGCGCAAACACCTGCGCCAGGTCCTCTGGCCTCGCCTTGCGGAATGCCATCTGTTCCATCTTCATTTCCCCTTTTTCGGCTAAACCAAAAAGGACGATGGATACCGCCACCGTCCTTTTCTATGCCTTGTTATTTAAGCAGGCTCTTGCCCGTCATTTCTGCCGGCTGCGGCAGATCCATCAGCGCCAGCATCGTAGGCGCCAGATCGCACAGCGCGCCGCTGTCCGCCAGCTTGCGCTCCGGATGCTGCGGGTCTGCCAGCAGCAGCGGCACCAGGCTGGTGGTATGCGCCGTCATCGGGCCGCCCTTTTCGTCGATCATCTTCTCCGCGTTGCCGTGGTCCGCCGTCAGCAGCACACAGCCGCCGGTTTTCAGCACTGCGTCGATTACCTTGCCTGCGCACTCATCCACAGCTTCCACTGCTTTGACGGCCGCTTCCATCACGCCGGTATGGCCTACCATGTCGGGGTTGGCAAAGTTTAGGATCATCACATCGTACTTGCCGGATTCAATGCGTTTGACCGCCTCCTCCGCCACCTGGTACGCGCTCATTTCAGGCTGAAGATCATATGTCGCCACCTTGGGGGACGGGATCAGCGCCCGGTCTTCGCCGGGGTTTTCCTTTTCCACGCCGCCGTTGAAAAAGAACGTCACATGTGCATATTTTTCCGTTTCCGCAATGCGCAGCTGCGTCTTATCACAGCTTGCCAGATACTCGCCCAGCGTATTTTTCAGCGTTTCCGGCTTAAAGGCTACCTCCAGCTTGCCGGCAAAGGTCGCATCATACTGCGTCATGCTGACATACTTAAGCGGAAAGTACCCGTTTTTGCGCGTAAAGCCGTCAAAATCCTCAAAGAGGAGCGCCCGCGTGATCTCACGCGCACGATCCGGACGGAAATTGGCAAAGATTACACTGTCGCCCGGCTGAATGGTCGCCACCGGCGCGCCGTTTTCCGTGATGACGATGGGCTTGATGAATTCATCCGTCACATCCTCATCATAGCTCTTCTGCACCATCGCAGCCGGGTCCTCACCATGCACGCCCTCGCCCAGCACCATGGCGTTGTAGGCCTGCTCCACGCGCTCCCAGCGATTGTCGCGGTCCATGGCATAGTAGCGGCCGATGATGGTCGCGATTTTGCCTACGCCCAGCTCTTTGAGCTTGGCCTGCACCTGTTCGATAAAGCCCTTGCCGCTGGTCGGCGCCACATCGCGGCCGTCCATAAAGCAGTGCAGATATACCTTTTCAAGGCCCTGGCGCTTGGCCATCTCTGCCAGCGCCAAAAAGTGGTTGATGTGGCTGTGTACGCCGCCATCGGAGCAAAGCGCAAACAAATGAAGGGCCTTGCCGTTTGCCTTTGCACTATGCATCGCGTCCAAAAACGCGGGATTTTCAAAGAAGTCGCCATCCTGGATTGCTTTGGTGATACGGGTCAGCTCCTGGTACACCACGCGGCCTGCGCCGATGTTCAGGTGCCCTACCTCGGAATTGCCCATCTGCCCTTCCGGTAGCCCCACCGCCAGGCCGCTGGCGGCCAGGCGGGTGTGGGGATACTTGGCAAATAAGGCGTCCAAATGGGGCTTTTTCGCCGCTGCCACGGCATTGCCTGTGGTTTCGGCGCTGCAGCCGAACCCATCCAGAATGATCAATGCAGTCATGGGTTTTGCCATTTGATTACCTCGATTGTTTGGATTATTGGTTGTTGACAAGCTTGGAAAAGTCTACCGGCTTCAAGGCAGCGCCGCCGATGAGGCCGCCGTCGATCTCCGGCTGTGCCATCAGGTCTGCTACGTTGCCGGCATTCATGCTGCCGCCGTACTGGATGCGGATGCTTTCGCCTACTTCCGCGCCGAATTCCTTTGCAATCGCCGCACGAATTACGCCGCAAACACGGTTCGCTTCGTCTGCCGTAGCGGTCTTGCCGGTGCCGATGGCCCATACGGGCTCATACGCGATGACGACGGTGGAGAAATCCTTTACGCCCTGCAGCGCCGCAATGGTCTGGTCGGAAACCAGCTTATCGGTGATGCCCTCTTCGCGCTGTTCCAGCGTTTCGCCGACGCATACGATGGGTTTCAGGTTGTGCGCCAGCGCGCTCAGCACCTTTTTGTTGACCGTTTCATCGGTTTCCGCAAAATACTGGCGGCGTTCGCTGTGGCCGAGGATCACATATTCCACTTCCAGCTCGTTTAGCATCAGCGGGCTGGTTTCGCCGGTGAAAGCGCCCTTCTCTTCCCAGTGCATGTTCTGTGCACCCAGGTGGATGTTGGTGCCCTTGATGTATTCCTTGACAGCCGGGATGGTAATGGCCGGCGGGCAGACGACGACTTCCGTCGTGGTGTTGTCCTTTACCAGCGGTAAAATGCCGTCGATCAGGGTCTTGGCTTCGGACGGAGTCATGTTCATTTTCCAGTTACCAGCAATGATGGGTTTACGCATTGGATGTTTCCTCCTTAATATTGTCATGCGCCGGTTTGCCCGG
>CAJLPK010000034.1 GCA_905208455.1 uncultured Bacillota bacterium | reverse complement strand
GTCATACAGCAAGCCCACCATGCTCCCCGCCGCCATCGACACCTCCATTTCCCGCCGGAGGCGCGCTTTGTATCCCTCCGTCATGCGCATCCTCCTATCTGCCCAAAATCTTTGATTGATATTCTTTGGAAAGCTCCATCAAATGCTGCAAAAATGCCTGGTAATAGGGGCGGTAGGCCTGGTTTTGCAGGCGCGCCAGGTTTTTTTCAAGGACCACCTGTTCCCTTTCTTTATCAAAAATGGGCAGGCCCTGCTGCTTTTTGTAGGCCGCCACCTGCTCCGCCGCCTGCATGCGGCGTTCAAACAGCGCCGCCATCTGTTCGTCTATTTGGTTGATTTCCCTTCTTGCTTGCTCCAGCTGGTTCATGCGTATCTCCCTCTCTTTTCGATTTCTTCATCGCCGCATACCTCGACGGCATACCGGCCTGTGATTACGTCCCGCCTGTCATAATCAAATACGGCGATGCGGAACGGCTGATACAACAGCGCCACGCCCAGTTTCCCCGCCCCCGGCCTTTTGGCCCGGGCTTTGGCCTTGGCATATTTCAGCCTTGTATCCTCTCTGCGCAGCAGCGGCGGGATGCGGCCCGTGTTGTCGCAGCTCAGCCGGTCTATCACAAGGCAATCGCGCAGATGTTCTGCCTGCACGTCCTTTTGGCCTGCAAAAAAATCCCAGAGCCACTGGGTATAGGTATCCAGCGCCACGCCCGCCGTCCCCCGCGCCGCCGCGTATCCGCCGAATGCTTCAAACAGCGCAAACGGCGTCCACCCCGTTGCCTGCAAAAGATACTCTATCGTCCGCAAAAACCGCCCGCTGTTATACAGGCGTTCCAGTGCATCCTCCACTTCGTGCAGCTTTGCCAGGTCATCCGGCGAAAGCCAGCGCGTCTGCTGCACCTCATAGGGCGCATCCTGGGAGAACCGGTACCCGAAATCCGCCCGCGTTTCCGCCTGCCGCCTGAGCTTAGAGCCGTGCAGCAGCTTCAAAAACCCCAACTGCAGCATATGCGGACGCAGCGCAAACGCCTGGTTAAAGGACGAGGCAAAGGTATCATAATCCTCATACGGCAGCCCGGCAATCAAGTCGATATGCACATGCACATTCTGTGGCCGGATGCATTGCCGCAGGTTTTCCGTCAGCACGGCCAGGTCGGTTTTTCGGTCCACCGCCTCCAGCGTTTTCTCGCAAAAGCTTTGCAGCCCCGCTTCTATCTGGATCAGGCCCGGCGGCGCCGCAGCCAGCAGCGCCAAGAACTCAGGCCGGAACAGATCTGCCCCCACCTCAAAATGAAAGCGCACATCGCCGGGAAAGGCCCGCCCGCTCTGTTCCAAAATGAAAGAGAGCAGCGCATAGGCCCTGCCCGGATGGCAGTTGAAGGTACGGTCGATCAATTTGATGGTCTTGGCGCCGCTGTTGGCCAGCCGCACCAGGTTTGCCTTGGCCTGCTCCATCTCGAAAAAGCGTACCGTTTCCTTGACGCCGGACAGGCAGAACGAGCAGGAAAACGGGCATCCCCGCGAGGTCTCCAAATACGCGATGCGCCCTTTCAGCCGGCTCAGATACGCCTCGCTGTACGGGCTGGGCGGAAGCGTCCGCAGAGGCCGGGCCGGCACGAGGGACACCGCGCCCGTTTCGTCTCGGGACGCCAGGCCGGGGATCTCCGCAGGCACACGCTTTTGCGCCAGCGCCTGCATCAGCGCAGGAAAGCTCTCCTCTCCCTCGCCGCACAGCACATAGGAAACCTCCGGCCATTGGGAGAGGATCTCTTGGGGCCGAAACGTCACCTCCGGCCCGCCCAGCACTACGGTCAAACCGGGCCGGCGCGCCTTTAGGCCGCGTATCACCTGACGCACCCGATCTATGTTCCAAATGTAGCAGCAAAACGCCGCCACCTCGCAGGGAGCCTGTAAAATCTTTTGCACGATCTCCTCTGCGCTTTGATTGATCGTTCCTTCGATGACCGATACCTCGCATCCCTCGGCCCCTTCCATGGCCGCCGCCAAATACCACGGCGCCAAAGAGGAATGCACATATTTGGCATTGATGCAGCACAGCGCGATCCTCATGCCCAGTTCCCTCCCTTTCCTGCTGCCTATTATAACCTTGCCCGGCAGAACCGTAAATAAAAAAACCGGCATAGGAAATTCCTACGCCGGTTGCTTTCAAGCCCTTTGCTGGCTTATTTCTCTTCCAGGTTGGTTTCGCCGGTCTTGGGCATGCCTTTGGGCTCTACCTTCCAGGCCTTGCCTACGCCGCCGAATACTTCGATGAGCTCTTTCAGACGGCTCTTCCAGCCCTTCTGGATCAGGCCCCACAGGCCGTAGGCGCCGTTGCCGCTCAGATCCGCTGCGGTAATGGTATCGCAGGCAGCACGCATCAGGTCGTTGCAGACGTTGACCTTGTTGATGCCCATCTGGCAGGCCTTGCGCAGGTTCTCATCGCCGGAGCCGGAGCCGCCGTGCAGTACCAGCGGGAAGTTGCCGGTTACCTTTTTGATCTCTTCCAGGCGGTCAAAGTGGATTTTCGGGGTGCCGATATAAGCGCCGTGCGCTGTGCCGATGGCCACTGCCAGCATATCCACACCGGTTTCTTCAATGTACTTTTTCGCTTCTTCGGGATCGGTCAAAGCGGTTTTGCCGTCTACGGCATAGTTGTCGCCCTGGCCTACATGGCCCAATTCAGCTTCTACGCTTACGCCCATGGCATGCGCGATCTTTACGATCTCGCTGACTTCCTTTACGTTTTCTTCGTAAGGCAGAACAGAACGGTCTACCATCACAGAGGTAAAGCCGGCACGCAGCGCCATCATGACCTGCTCATAGCTGCCGCCATGATCCAGGTTGATTGCGACCGGCACAGAGGAAGAATCCGCCAAGCGGGTCAAAAAGCTGCCGTAGAATACGATGTCCGGGTTGGCCGTGCCGCCCACATCCAAGATGATGGGAGCATTCAGCTCTTCCGCCGCTTCCAGCGCGCAGCGCGCATCCAGCTCGGTGTTGACGTTCGGGGCCGCAACGCCGTAATTTTCAGCGCTTGCGCGGTCGAGGATTTCTTTCATGGTCACTAGCATGACAATCACTCCTTATATAAATGTTATAGGGTTCAAAAAAATCAAACGATCCATCTTGGTTGTGTAAGACGCCTTACATAAAGAAGATATACAAAAACTGTATATATTATAACAGTAAGCCGCCTTAAACACAAGCATTTCCTTTCGGGGGCTGCCTTCCTTTCCCCTGTTACGGCTGCACGGTCCCCTTATAGATCAGCGCCGCGTTGCCTGTCAGATATACGGTTTCTCCCGTATAGCGGATCACCAGCTCGCCGCCCAGCACCTTTACCGTAATATCCGTATCCTTTTGGCAGTAGCCGTTCTCCACCGCCGCCACGGCCGCCGCGCAGGCGCCTGTGCCGCAGGCCATGGTTTCGCCGCTGCCGCGCTCCCAGACCCGCATCTTCAATACGTTGGGGGCCATGACCTTGACAAACTCCGCATTCACGCGCTCCGGAAACAGCGGGTCAAACTCGAATTTCGGGCCGAGCTTTGCCACATCCAGCGTATCCACCTGGTCGCAGAATACCACGCAGTGCGGGTTGCCCATGGATACGCAGGTGATCTCGTAAACGCCGCCTGCCACCTCGGTTTGCCTACCGACCACGCGTTCCTCCGGCAAATCCACCGGCACCTGCTTGCTCTCCAAGCAGGCCGGGCCCATATCCACCCGCGCGCGCTTGACCTGCCCGTTGTACTGCAAAAGCCGCACGGTCTTGATGCCGCTGAGCGTCTCTATCGTCATTTCCAGCTTGTTGACGATGCCTTCATCGTGCAGGTACTTGGCCACGCACCGAATGGCGTTGCCGCACATTTTCCCCTCGCTGCCGTCCCGGTTGAACATCCGCATCTTCGCATCCGCTACATCCGACGGGCAGATCAGCACCACGCCGTCCCCGCCGATGCCGATGTGGCGGTCCGCCAGCTCTACGCTCAGCCCGGCCGGGTTGCTGATAGCCTGGTGAAAGCAGTTGAAATAGATATAGTCGTTGCGGCAGCCCTGCATTTTCACAAACTCCAGCGTTTCCTTTTGGCTGCGCAGGTGGTTGATGTCCACCAGCTCGGTGCTTTCCTCGGAATACCGGCTCCTCAAGCAGTCCAAAAGGGCGCTGGCGGTATCCATCGCCGTAAAGCAGGGGATATCGCGTTCCACCGCCTTGCGGCGAATCCTTACGCTGTCCCGGGTGGGGATGCGCCCCTTGCTGGAGGTGGAAATGACATATTGGATCTTACCGCTTTCCAGCAGCGTCAAGGGATTTTGCTCGGATTCGTGGATCTTTTCCACCACCTCTACCGCCATGCCCGCTTCACGGATCACCTTTGCCGTGCCGCGCGTAGCGTACAGCGCAAACCCAAGCTCCTGGAATTGCTTGGCGATCTCCGCGATTTCCGGCTTGTCGGTATCGCGGATGGTCATCAAAACGCCGCCGGTCTTTTTCATCTGGTAGCCCGCCGCAATCAGGCCCTTGAACAGCGCTTCCTCCATGGTATTGGCAATGCCCAGCACCTCGCCGGTGGATTTCATTTCCGGCCCCAGGTGCGTATCCACATCCACCAGCTTTTCCGAAGAGAAGACCGGCACCTTCACCGCCACATACGGCGAAATGGGCGCTAGATCCGTGCCGTAGCCCAGGTCGCGCAGCTTTTCGCCCAGCATGGCGCGCGTGGCCAGATCCACCATCGGCACGCCCGTCACCTTGCTGATATACGGGATGGTGCGCGAGGAACGCGGGTTGACCTCGATGACATACAATTCATCCTCGTAAATCAAATATTGGATGTTGACCAGGCCCAGCGTTTTCATCTCCACCGCCAGGCGCTTGCTGCAGTCCACCACGCGGCGGACCATCGCATCCTCCAGCTGCCAGGCAGGGTACACGGCAATGGAATCGCCGGAATGGATGCCCGCGCGCTCCACATGCTGCATGATGCCGGGAATCAAAATATCCTCCCCGTCGCAGATGGCGTCCAGCTCGATTTCAATGCCCATCAGGTATTTATCGATCAAAACCGGATTTTCGATGTGCTGGGCCAGGATGATGTCCATATACTCGCGAATGTCCTGCTCGTTGAACGCGATGATCATGTTCTGGCCGCCCAGCACGTACGACGGGCGCATCAAAACCGGGTACCCGATGCGCTCTGCCGCCGCCAGCGCCTCGTCCGTCGTCATCACCGTCGTACCCTCCGGGCGCTTGATGTGCAGGCGCTCCAGCAGCTCGTCAAACCGCTCGCGGTCCTCCGCCATGTCGATGCTGTCCGCTTGGGTGCCCAAAATCTTCAGCCCGATTTTTTGGATGTATTTGGTCAGCTTGATGGCCGTCTGCCCGCCAAAGGCCACCACCGCCGCGTACGGCTTTTCGGTGTCGATGATGCCCTGCACGTCCTCCGGGGTCAGCGGCTCAAAATACAGCCTGTCCGCCGTATCAAAGTCGGTGGAGACGGTCTCCGGGTTGTTGTTGACGATGACAACCTCGTACCCCGCTTTTTTCAGCGCCCATACGCAGTGCACCGAAGAATAGTCAAATTCGATGCCCTGCCCGATGCGGATGGGGCCGGAGCCAAAGACCAGCACCGTCTTTTTCTCCTTGGGCTGCGCCTCTATAAAGTGCGCCGCTTCGTTTTCCTCGTCATAGGTCGCGTAAAAATACGGCGTTTCGGCCGGAAATTCCGCAGCGCAGGTATCCACCATCTTATAGACCGGCCGGGCCTTCTCCTGGATCTTCTGCCCGGACAGGCGCTCTATCGTATGGTCAGGATACCCCATGCGCTTGGCCTGCTTGTACAGCGCCTGCGTCAAGGGCTCATTTTGCAGCCGCCGCTCCATCTTCACCAGGTTTTCCAGCTTGGACAGGAACCAAAGGTCAATTTTCGTCCTGTCATAGAGATAGGACAGCGGCGTGCCCCGCTTGATGGCCTCAAAGACCGCAAACAGCCGCTCGTCGTCGCAATCGTCGATTTTGGCGCGCACCTCGTCGTCCGTCAGCGCCATCATCTTTTCATGGTTCAGGCTGTCCAGCCCGATTTCACAGCCGCGCACCGCCTTCATCAGCGCCTGCTCAAAGCTGGTGCCGATGGCCATGACCTCGCCCGTCGCTTTCATCTGCGTGCCCAGCGTGCGCTTGGCATACACAAACTTATCAAACGGCCATTTCGGGAACTTTACCACCACATAGTCCACCGCCGGCTCCACGCAGGCGTACGTCTGCCCGGTCACTGCGTTTTTGATTTCATCCAGCGTATAGCCGACGGCGATTTTGGTCGCCACCTTGGCAATGGGGTAGCCCGTCGCCTTGCTGGCCAGCGCCGACGAACGGCTCACCCGCGGGTTGACCTCGATGACTGCGTATTCAAAGCTGTCCGGCTTTAGCGCAAATTGGCAGTTGCAGCCGCCCTCCACCTCCAGCGCAGACACAATATCCAGCGCGGCCTGGCGCAGCATGCCGCATTCCTTATCCGAAAGCGTCAGCGCCGGCGCCGCCACAATGCTGTCGCCGGTATGCACGCCCACCGGGTCAAAGTTTTCCATGCTGCAAATGGTAATGACGTTGCCCGCGCTGTCGCGCATCACCTCAAACTCAATTTCCTTCCAGCCGGAAATGCATTTTTCTACCAATATCTGCGTGATGGGCGAAAGCCTAAGCCCGTTGCCCCCGATTTCGCGCAGCGCCGCCGGCGTATCGGCAATGCCGCCGCCCGTGCCCCCCAGCGTAAACGCGGGCCGCACGATGACCGGGTATCCAATGCTTTCAGCAAAGGCCAGCGCATCGTCTATGTTCGTTACCACCTTGGACGGAATCACGGGCTGGCCGATCTCCTCCATCGTATCCTTGAAGCGCTGCCTGTCCTCCGCTTTGTCGATGGTATCCGGCTTGGCGCCCAGCAGCTTTACATTGTACCTGTCCAAAAACCCGCTCTTTGCCAGCTGCATGGACAGCGTCAGCCCCGTCTGCCCGCCCAGGGTAGACAATAGGCTGTCCGGCCGTTCCTTTTCAATGATGCGCTCGATGGTTTCCAGCGTCAGTGGCTCGATGTAGATTTTGTCCGCCATGGCGTTGTCCGTCATGATCGTCGCCGGGTTGGAATTGACCAGCACGACCTCCAGTCCGTCCTCTTTAAGCGCCCGGCAGGCCTGCGTGCCCGCATAGTCAAACTCCGCAGCCTGGCCGATGACAATCGGCCCGGAGCCAATCACCATTACCTTATGTATCCCTTTAGAAAGCGGCATGTCCGTTTCCTCCTTCTATTTTCGCCATCCATGCATCCAAAACATCCTTTGTGGCGGCAAACTGCACCGAATCCCCCCAGCCTTCATATGCAATGCCAGCGCACGTTCCGTCGTTCACGTTCACCATGCACACCCGGGCCGGCGCTGCGACGCTTTCGCTGTCCACCGCATAGCCGTGGTTTTGGCTGGTGGCGTACACGCGGCCCGTCGCCAAATCCTTTACCGGCTGGTTAGCGCCGCGATGCCCGTGCTTTAGCCGGTAGGTCCTGGCCCCCTGGGACAGCGCCAGCAGCGCATGCCCCAGCCCAACGCCCAGCACCGGCCGCTTTGCCTGGCAAAGCTGCGCAATCTGCTCTATCAGCGCCGGGGTCTCCGCCGGGTCGCCCGGCCCTTCCGAGAGCACGACGCCCTCCGGCCCGTCCGCCAAAATCTCCGCCGCCGTGCTGCCCGCCGGCCATACCGTGACCCGGCAGCCCCTTTGCCGCAGCGCCCGGATCAAGCTTTCCTTTGTCCCGAAATCCCACAGCGCCACATGATGCTTTTGCCCGCCTTCCGCCTCATAGCGCCGCACCTCCGGCGTTGTCACCGCCTGCACCGCATCGCGGACCTCATAGCTGTCCAGCCACGCCTGCTGGTCCGGCGTCAGCGTTCTGCTGTCCGTGATGATGCCGTTCATCACGCCGTTTTCTCGGATCGCCCGCGTCAGCGCCCGCGTATCCACGCCGCAAAGGCCGATGACGTTTTGCTCTTTCAAATACGCTTCCAGCGTACCCTGGCAGCGAAAGTTCGACGGCGCCGGGCAGCATTCCCGTACGATATACGCGCGCACCTTGGGCCCCTGGCTTTCAAAATCCTCCGGGATCACGCCGTAATTGCCGATCAGCGGGAAGGTCTGCACCAAGATCTGCCCGTAATAGCTGGGGTCTGTCAGCGCCTCCAGATACCCCGTCATCCCCGTGGTAAATACGACCTCCCCCACGGCCTCTCCCTCCGCGCCAAAGCGGGTGCCGGCAAAGGCCATGCCGTTTTGTAAAATCAAGTATGCCTGCTTGTCCATCATTGCCTCCCTACGACCGCATGCGCCGGGCCATCTCCTCCAGCTCTGCCCATCGGTCCATTCTTTGTTCAATCTTGGTTTCCAGCGCCTGCTGCTCTTCCGTCAGCCGCTGCAGCGCTACATAATCGCTGCCCGCCTGCGCCATCTGCGCCTTGATTCCGCCCAGCGCCTGCTCCAGCGTTTCGATTTCCTCTTCGATTGTGTCATATTCCCGCTGCTCATGGTAGCTGAATTTCGTCTTGCTCTTTTCTCTCGGCGCGGCCCGCTCCGCCGGCCGCCCGCTCTGGCTGCGCACCTCGGCCTGCCGCTGCCGCTGCGCTTCCAGATACGCGGCATAGCCGCCCAAAAAGGGCTGTACCCGGCCGTCGCCCATCAGCGCAAACCCCTTTTCCGTCACGCGGTCCAA
The DNA here is from genome assembly GCA_905208455.1 of uncultured Bacillota bacterium. Classification (GTDB taxonomy): domain Bacteria; phylum Bacillota; class Clostridia; order Christensenellales; family QAND01; genus UMGS1975. The sequence continues at coordinate 7,114 of CAJLPK010000034.1, read as the reverse complement.
AAAATATCGGTCGTGCGAAACGGCGATGACAGCGCCTGCAAAATTTTCCAGATATTCCTCCAGCACCTGCAAAGTCTGGATGTCCAAATCATTGGTGGGCTCGTCCAAAAACAAAAGGTTGGGGCTGCCCATCAGCACGCACAGCAGCAACAGCCGCCGCCTTTCCCCGCCGCTTAGGCTTTCCACCCGCCGGTACTGCAGCTCTCCCGGAAACAAAAACCGCTCCAGCATCTGGCTGGCGGTTATGACCCCTTGCTTGGTATGCACATCCTCTGCAATACCGCGCACGATGTCTATGACGCGCTTTTGCGGGTCCAGCTCCTCGCTCTCCTGGGAGAAATATCCGATCTTTACCGTCTCCCCCCGGACCACCTCGCCGCTGTCCGGCGGCACAAGGCCGCAAAGCAGCTTTACCAGCGTGCTTTTTCCGCTGCCGTTTTTGCCTACGATGCCGATGCGGTCGCGCGGCAATACGATATAGGAAAAATCCTCGATTAGCGTTTTTGCCCCATAGGCCTTGGAAACGGCCTTGGCTTCCAGCGTCTTTCTGCCCAGCCTGGTTTCCAGCGACTCCATCGCCAGCGTTTCCTCCCGGGCCGGGCCGCTTTGGTTTTGCAGCGCTTCGACGCGCTGGATGCGCTCCCGGCTCTTGGTGCCCCTGGCCCGCGCGCCGCGCTGCAGCCAGGCCAGCTCGCGTTTGAGCAGGCTCTGCCGTTTCCGTTCGCTGGCCCGCGCGCTCTCCTCCCGCTCGCTTTTCAGCTGCAAAAAGCCCTCGTAATTGGCCTGGTACCGATACAGCCTGCCGCGGTCTATTTCCACGATACAGCTACATACCCTGTCCAAAAAATACCGGTCATGCGTCACCATGACAAGCGAGCCCTTATAGCTTTTGAGCTGGCCCTCCAGCCACTCCGCCATTTCATAATCCAGATGGTTGGTAGGCTCGTCCAAAATCAATATTTCACTGGGCTGCACCAGCGCAGCCGCCATCGCCAGCCGCTTTTTCTGCCCGCCGGAAAGACGCCCCACCTTTTCGCCAAAGTCCGTCACGCCCAGCTTGGTCAATATCGTTTTGGCCCGGTAGCTTTCCCGCTGTACATCGCGCCCCGCATAGCGCAGCACATGCTCCAGCACGGTATCCTCCGGCGCAAACGCCGGGTTTTGCGGCAAATAGGCCACCCTTTGGCCAGGCTGGCGGAATACGCTGCCCGCGTCCGGCGCTTCCTCGCCGGCCAGCAGGCGGAGCAGCGTGCTCTTGCCCGTGCCGTTGATGCCGACAAGCCCGATCTTATCCCCTTGGTTGATTTGCAAGGTCACATCGCTTAACAGCGCGCGCTCCCCATAGCGTTTGGATATGTTTTCTGCGGCAAGCACTCTCACCGTTCTCTCTCCCGTTCCTTCTTTCGTATTCCTTATATTATAAGCGGTAATCCGCCGCAAGGAAACCCCAAGCTGCCTTTCCCGGCGCTTGTTTTCATCCGCGGGCAGCGTCCCGCTTGCTCCGCGCACTGCCATTATACATTAAATTTGAATTTTTCCAAGGAATTTTGCGATATTTATGCAAAAACCCCTTGTATTTTCCGAAATAGTATGTATAATTATAGACACTTTAAGCAATTTCGCCGCTCGCGGCATTCATAGAAAGGGCTGTACAAACATCATGAAAAAGTATAACAAAGTCGTTCTTGCATACTCCGGCGGGCTGGATACCTCCATCATCATCCCGTGGCTCAAGGAAAACTATGGCTGCGAGGTCATCGCCATGGCCGCGGATGTGGGCCAGGGCGCAGAGCTCAGCGGGCTGGAGGAAAAGGCCCTCAAAACCGGCGCTTCCAAATTGTATATCGAAGACCTGACGGATGAATTTGTCAATGAATACATCCTCCCCACCATGCAGGCGGGCGCAGTCTACGAAGGCAAATACCTATTGGGCACCTCCTTTGCGCGCCCCATCATCGGCAAGCGCCTGGTAGAGATCGCCAAAAAAGAGGGGGCGGACGCCATCGCTCACGGCTGCACCGGCAAGGGCAACGACCAGGTGCGGTTTGAATTGGCCGTCAAGGCTTTTGCGCCGGAAATGCCCATCATCGCCCCGTGGCGGGAATGGGATATCAAGAGCCGCGACGAGGAAATCGATTACGCCATCGCCAAAAATATCCCGCTTGCCATCTCGCGCGAAACCAACTATTCCAAAGACAAAAACCTCTGGCATCTTTCTCACGAGGGGCTGGATCTGGAGGACCCTGCCAACGAACCGAAATACGACGAGATCTTGGAAATGGGCGTAAGCCCGGAGCAGGCGCCGGACAAACCCACCTACCTCACCCTTTCGTTTGAAAAGGGCGTGCCCGTCGCGCTGGACGGGCAAAAGCTGTCCGCCAAGGACATCATCCTCAAGCTCAACGAACTGGGCGGCGCCAACGGCATCGGCCTGGTGGATCTTGTGGAAAACCGCCTGGTCGGCATGAAGAGCCGCGGCGTGTACGAGACCCCCGGCGGCGCCATCCTGTACCATGCGCACGAAGCGCTGGAGACCCTCTGCCTGGATCGAGATACGCAGCATTACAAGCAGCAGGTCGCCATCAAGTTTGCAGAGCTGGTGTACTACGGCCAATGGTACACGCCGCTGCGCCAGGCGCTCACCGCCTTTGTCGATACCACCCAGCAAACCGTGACCGGCGATGTCAAGCTCAAGCTGTATAAGGGCAACATCATCAACGCCGGCATCACCAGCCCCTACTCGCTGTATTCCGAAGAGATCGCGACCTTTGGCGAAGACAATGTCTACGACCAAACGGATTCCAAGGGCTTCATCAACCTGTTTGGCCTGCCCATCAAGGTCAAAGCCCTGCTGGATGAAAAGCGCAGCCGCTGATTTTTCCAAACGATCCCTTGGCAGCAGCCCTTTGCGCTGCTGCCTTCCTCATTCCCACGATAGCAAAGGAGCATTCCCGTGAATAAACTTTGGGCCGGGCGCTTTTCCAAGCAAGAGGATGAGCGCGTCAACGATTTCAATTCCTCCATTTCCTTTGACGCCCGCATGGCGCAGCAGGATATCCAGGGCAGCATCGCCCACGCCACCATGCTGGGCCGCCAGGGCATCATCGAGCCGGCCGAGGCCGCGCTCATCGTGCAGGGGTTAGAGGGCATTGCCCGCGATTTGCAGACCGGCGCGCTCTCCATCGACCCCACAGCCGAGGACATCCACATGTTCGTGGAGGCGGAATTGACCAGCCGCCTGGGCGATACCGGCAAGCGCCTGCATACAGCCCGCAGCCGCAACGACCAGGTCGCCCTGGATATCCGCTTGTATCTGCGGGATCAATGCCAGGAGATCCGTGCGCTCCTGCTCCGCTACCTGGATGCGCTGACAGACCAGGCCGCGCAGCATCTTACTACCGTGATGCCTGGCTACACGCATTTGCAGCGCGCCCAGCCCATCACCTTTGCCCACCATCTGATGGCCTACGCGCAGATGGCGCTGCGCGACCTTGAGCGCATCGAGCAGACCCGGGCCCGCATGAATGTGCTGCCGCTGGGCAGCGGCGCGCTGGCAGGCACCACCTACCCCATCGACCGCCAGATGGTCAAAACCCTCCTTGCCTTTGACAGCGTATCCGCCAACAGCCTGGATGGCGTCAGCGACCGCGACTTTTGCATCGAGCTTGCCGGGGATATCGCGCTCATCATGATGCACCTGTCCCGGCTCAGCGAAGAAATCATCCTCTGGTGCTCCTGGGAGTTTAAGTTTATCGAGCTGGACGACGCCTTTGCCACCGGCTCTTCCATCATGCCGCAAAAGAAAAACCCCGACGTGACCGAGCTCATCCGCGGCAAGGCCGGGCGCGTATACGGCGACCTAGTCACACTTCTCACCATGATGAAGGGCCTGCCGCTGGCATACAACAAGGATATGCAGGAGGACAAGGAGGCGGTCTTTGACGCAGTGGATACCGTCAAATTGTGCCTTTCCACCTTGATTCCCCTTTTGCAGACCATGCGGGTCAACAAGGAAAACATGCGCGCGGCGGCGGCCAAAGGCTTTATCAACGCCACGGACTGCGCCGATTACCTAGTGAAAAAGGGCATGCCCTTCCGGGACGCGTATAAAATCACCGGCGGGCTCGTGGCGCTGTGCATTGAAAAACAGCTTACGCTGGAAACGCTGCCGCTTTCCGATTACCAGGCCGCCAGCCCTGTCTTTGACGAGGATGTGTACCAGGCCATCGCGCTGGAAACCTGCGTAAGCGAGCGCAGGGTGGAGGGCGGCCCCTCGCCCGAAGCGGTACAAAAGCAGATCGACGCCGTCAAGGCCTATCGAAAGGGGTGCTGAGTATGGCCAAGCTCAAAGTGGGCGTCATCGGCGCTACCGGCTATGCCGGGGCGGAATTGGTCCGCCTGCTGCTTTCCCATCCCGAAGCAGAGCTCGCCGCTGTCAGCTCTGTCAGCTATGAGGGAAAACCCCTCAGCGAAATCTATCCCTCGCTGTCTGCCTGCTGTGACGCGCGTTTGGCCAACGACCAGGCCGTGCTGCAAATAAGCGATGTCGTCTTCGCCTCCCTGCCGCACGGCCACAGCGAGCCGTACGCCAAAGCCTGCCTGGAGCAGGGCAAGGTTTTCATTGATTTAGGCGCGGATTTCCGCCTGTACAATGAGCAGGATTACCGCGACTGGTACGGCCTTGGCTATGCCGCCCCTGCCCTGCACCAAAAGGCCGTGTATGCCCTGCCGGAGCTGTATCGGGACCAAATCAAGGCCGCGCGGCTGCTCGGCAACCCGGGCTGCTACCCCACCTCCATCGCGCTGGGTCTGGCCCCGGCGCTCAAACGCCGGTACATCGACGCCAATACTCTGGTGCTGGACAGCAAATCCGGCGTCACGGGCGCCGGCCGCGGGCTTTCGCAGACCACCCACTACCCGGATTGCAACGAGGCCTTTGCCCCCTACAAAATTGCCGGGCACAGGCATACGCCGGAAATCGAGCAAACGCTGACAGACCTGTTCGGCAGCCCTGTACGCGTCACGTTCGTGCCGCACCTGCTGCCTGTGAACCGCGGCATCGTTTCCACCATGTACGCCTCACTCTGCCAGGATGTCTCTTTGGAAGCGATGCATCAGGTATATTGCGATTTTTATCAAAACGAGCCGTTTGTGCGCATTCTGCCGCTGGGCGGCATCGCCAGCCTCAAATATGTCCGGTATTCCAATTTCTGTGATATATCCCTGCACCTGGACCCCCGCACCCATCGGTTGATTGTGGTATCCGCCATCGACAATATGGTGAAAGGGGCTGCCGGGCAGGCCATCCAAAATATGAATCTAGTATGCGGCTTGCCTGAGACCTGCGGCCTGGCCCTGGTCCCGCCCGCATTTTAACGAAAGCGAGGGTTCCTCATGCAGCTTATCCCCATCGAAGGCGGCGTGTGCGCCGCCAAAGGGTTTCAGGCCGCAGGCGTGCACTGCGGCATTCGGAAAAACCGCAGCAAAAAGGATTTGGCGCTCATTTACAGCCAAACCGAATGTGCCGTTGCCTGCACCTATACGCAAAATAAAGTGTTCGGCGCTCCCATCACCGTCACCCGCAAGCATGTGGCGGACGGCAGGGCCAAGGCCATCATCTGCAACAGCGGCAACGCCAATACCTGCAATGCCAACGGCGTAGAAATCGCGCAAAAAACCTGCGCGCTTACCGCCGAGGCGCTGGGCATCTTGGCAGAGGACGTGGTCGTTGCCTCCACCGGCGTCATCGGCCAGCCCCTTTCCATCGACCCCATCGCAGCCGGGTTGCCCATGCTGGTTTCTCAGCTCAGCACCCAGGGCAGCACGGACGCCTGCGAAGGCATCATGACCACCGATACCTATCCCAAGGAATGTGCCTATGCCTTTTCCCTGGAGGGCGTAGAATGTCATATCGGCGCCATTGCCAAGGGCTCCGGCATGATCCATCCCAACATGGCGACCATGCTCGCGTTTATCACCACCGATGCCGCCATTGCGCCGGCGCTTTTGCAAAAGGCCGTCTCCGAGGTGGTGGACGATACCTTCAACATGGTCAGCGTAGACGGCGACACCTCCACCAACGATATGCTCGCCGTTCTGGCCAACGGCCTGGCAGGCAACCCTGTCATCACGGAGGAATCCCCCGCCTATTACGCTTTCAAGCAGGCGTTGTTTGCCGTCTGTGAAAACGTCTCGAAAAAGCTGGCCGGCGACGGCGAAGGGGCCACCAAGCTGCTGGAATGCACCGTCCGCCATGCGCCGGATAAGACAACCGCCAAAAAAATCGCCAAATCCGTCATCTGCTCCAGCTTGTTCAAATCCGCCATGTTCGGGGCAGACGCCAACTGGGGCCGCATCCTCTGCGCCATCGGGTATACCGATGCAGCGTTTGATATTTCCAAAATCGCTGTGGATCTTTCCTCAGCAGCCGGCTGCATCCATGTCTGCGAAAACGGAGCCGGCGTACCGTTCAGTGAAGAAACTGCCAAAGCCGTGCTTTCCGAATCGGAGATCCATGTAGAGGTTGATCTAAACGACGGCAGCGCCTGCGCGACTGCCTGGGGCTGCGATTTGACGTATGACTATGTCAAAATCAACGGCGATTACCGCACCTAAAGGAGACGCAAGATGACTCTTTCCACCACCGATAAGGCCAGTGTTCTGATTCAGGCGCTGCCCTATATCCAAAAATATACCGATAAAATCGTCGTCATCAAATACGGCGGCAATGCCATGGTTGACGCCGCCTTAAAGCAGGCGGTGATGAGCGATCTCGTGCTGCTTTCGCTCGTCGGCATCAAGGTCGTGCTTGTCCATGGCGGCGGGCCGGAAATCAGCCAAACGCTGCAAAGGATGGGCAAGGAATCCAAGTTTGTCGGCGGCCTGCGCGTCACCGACGCTGAAACGGCCGAAATCGTGCAGATGGTGCTGTGCGGCAAGGTCAATAAGGACCTGGTATCCCTTATCCAGCAAAACAACGGCAGGGCGCTCGGCCTGTGCGGCATCGACGGCCACATGCTCCGCGTGCAAAAGCTGGCCGGCGAGGTGGATTTAGGCTATGTCGGCGGCATTGCCAGCGTGGATACCACCCCCATCCTCCACGCCCTTAACAGCG
>CAJLPK010000033.1 GCA_905208455.1 uncultured Bacillota bacterium | reverse complement strand
GCGTCCCAGTCGAACCAGCCCAGCGCCTGGCCAAGGTCCCAATGCGGCTTTGGCTCAAAATCAAGCTGCGCAGGCTCGCCCCAGCGGCGCACCTCCACATTTTCGCTGTCGTCCCTGCCGACCGGCACGCTTTCGTGCTGGATATTGGGGATGGTCAGTAATATCTCGGTAAAGCGCTTTTCCAGCGCGTCCGCCTCTTGCTTGGCTTCTGCGCCGTCCTCTTTTTTCATCAGGGATAAAAAGCGCTGCTTTATGCTCTCAAATGCGTCCCCTGCCAGTGCGCCCGCCTCAGCCCTTTGCGCCGCCTCCAAGAGCAGCGCCTTGGCGGCGCCCTCCGGCGTATCCGGCTCAAATGCCGGGCAAAACGCCTGCACGCGCTCCTCGGCTTTGGCCAGCGCCTCCGCATCGCCGTTGGCCTTTTTCAGCTGCTGCAAAAGCGGCATGAAATTGGAGAGCCGGTTGCGGGAGGCCTGCCTCGCCTCGCTCTGGCTGATGGCGGCCCTGCGCTGCGCGTCCACCGCCATCAATTCATCGATGACGGCCGGGTCCCCGTTGCGGTTCTGCACCGCGGTCTTGACAAACTCCGGGTTTTGCCGAATGAATTTTGCGTCTAACATGCCTCGTCTCTCCTTATGGGTTATGGTTAAAATGCTACGGCCCGGCATGCCGTTTGCGCATCCCCGGCCTTGTTTTCAATCGATATTTATAGATCCAGCTTCATATCGCCGGGCTTGATCCACCCTGCGCGCCGCATGCCGTTTGAGATGACCAGCGTCAGCACAATGGGCAGGATGAACTGCAAGATCGCCATTTTCAGCAAAATCCACGCCATTGGCTCGCTGCCCGCCATGGCGGCGATGGTGCCGAACTGGCCTACCAGCCCGCTGGTGCCCATGCCGGCGCCCATGGCGTTGTTTGTCATGGCAAACAGCGTGGTGGACAGCGGCCCCAAAAGGGCGCTGGCGATGATTTCCGGCAGCCAGATCACCGGCTTTCTCACGATATTCGGCACCTGCAGCATGCTGGTGCCCAGGCCCTGGCTAATCAGCCCGCCCACGCCGTTTTCCCGGTAGCTGGCCACGGCAAAGCCCAGCATATTCACACAGCAGCCCACCGTAGCCGCGCCCGCCGCCAGGCCGGAAAGATCCAGCGAAATGGCGATGGCCGCCGAGGAAATGGGGGCTGTGAGCGCCATGCCCATCACCACGCTGACCAAAATGCCCATCGGGATGGGCTGCAATTCGGTGGCCAGGTTGATAAAGCTGCCGATGCCCGTCATCACCGCGTTGATGCCGGGGCCGATCCAGGTTGCGACCAGCCCGCCGGCGACGATGGTGACAAAGGGCAGCACGACGATATCCACCTTGGTTTTGCCGGCCAAAAGGCCCGCCAGCTCCGCCCCGGCCAGCGACGCCAAAAACGCGCCGACCGGCCCGCCCAGCGTATAGCCCAGCGCGCCGGTAGCCGCCGAGGAAAACACCACCAGCGGCGCGTGCTTTAATCCGTAGGCCACCGCCACTCCGATGGCGGCGCCCACCACATGCCCGGAGGAGGCAAACTCCGCAAAGGGCGCTAAAAACGACAGCCAGGGGATTTTCCCCAACTGCTGGATGATGAGCCCGATGATCAGCGAGGCAAACAGCCCCTGTGCCATCGCGCCCAGCGCGTCGATAAACCAGCGTTTCAACAGGCCCTTGATGCCGCTTTGCCGTTTGGCCATTGGTTTTCCTCCCCTTTTCCTGCCGCCCGGCGCGGCGTTGCCTTTATCGTTTGCCCATGCGCTTGTATTCCACCCGGATGCCGCGGTCGTCCAGCGCGATGACCAGCGGCTTTAGGTCTAAATATTCATGAAAGGAAATGACCTTTTCATCCTTTAGGTGCAGCTCTACGCCCAGGGCGCTGCCGTCATAGGAGGCAAAATCCACCTGGCTGAGGGGGATGACGGCTTCCCGCCCGCCCCGGTGCAGGCGCACCTCCGCCTTGCCGGCGCAGTAATAATCGCGCCCGTATTTCAGATAGACAGCCGCCAGATAGGCCGCCGCGCCGATGCACAGCGCCGCGGTCAAAATGGTATTCAGCGCGGTAGGCTCGCCGGGCAGCAGCCAAACCGCCCCCGCGGCGATCAAAGCGTACAATACGCCGCGGCTCAGCCTGGGCAGCAGCGCCTTCCACGCATAGATCCTCTTTTGCTTCATTGTGCGTTTTCCCCTTGCTGTAACTGTTTGCAGTGCGCCGCCAGCAGCCGGATGAACCCCTGTACATCCTCATATTGGTACACAAAGGCCACGCGCTTTTTTTCATTGAGCACCAGCATCATGCGGGCGTGCATGGCGTCGTAAAACATGCCGGTGATGTCGTCGTAGGCGATTCTGGTAGCCGGCAAAAAGGTTTTGCGGATGGCAATGCCGGTTTCGTCCGTGCGGATCTCGGCAAAAAAGCTCTGGGACAGGATCATCAGCCCGTACCAGGCAAACAGCGCGAAAAACACGCCCTCCATCGTTTGCATGGGCTTGGCGCGAAACGCTTCCTGCGCCCAGACAATGCCGAGCGCCAGCATGAGCGCGCCAAAGAGAAATTTTTGTGTCCACCGATTTCGGTTGATGGAAAATGCCCGCATGTTACATCCTTTCCGGCGATGCGATGCCCAAAAGCCCCAGCCCTGTTTTGAGCACGGTGCGCACCGCTTTTGTCAGCTGCAGGCGCGCAGCGGTCTGCGCGCTGTTTTCCGTGATGATGCGTTCTTCATAATAAAACCGGTTGTACGCCTGCGCCAATTCGATGAGCGCCCGGCTCAAAAGATACGGCTCGTTTTTCTCCAGCGCCGCGGCCACGGCGTCCTTCCAGCCCTCCAGCGCGCGCACGACCGCCACGGCATGCGGCCCGGCCAGCGCGGCATCGTCCGGCTTTGTCTTTTCCCAATCCCGGGCGGCCTTCCTCAAAACGCTGCAGCAGCGCGCGCCGGTGTATTGCAGGTACGGGGCGGTCTCTCCGTCAAAGGCCAGCGCCCGGTCATAGGAAAACGCAATGTCTTTAATCCTGGCATTGTACAGCACGCCGAACACCACCGCGCCCACGCCGACCTGCTCGGCCACCGTCTGTTTGTCCGAAAGGTGCGGGGATTTTTCCTCCAAAATCTCGCCCGCGCGCGCAATGGCGCTGTGCAGCACATCCTTTAGCAGCACCACATGCCCCTTTCTGGTGGAAAGCGTGGTGCCGTCCGCCATGGAGACCATGCCAAAGGCCACATGCTCTAAGTCCTTGGCCCAATCGTAGCCCATCTTTTCCACGACCTTGAAGCACTGGCGGAAATGCAGGTTCTGCTGATAGGCCACCACATACAGGCACTTAGCAAAATCATAGGTTTTTTTGCGGTAAAACGCCGCCGCCAAATCGCGGGTGGCGTACAGGGTGGTGCCGTCGGACTTCAAGATGATGCAGGGCGGCATTTTGTCCTCGGACAGATCCACCACATACGCGCCTTCGGAAAGCGTGAGCAGATGCTTGGCCCGCAGCTCATCCACCACCGGCTGCATTTTGTCGTTGTAAAACGCTTCGCCGTTGTAGCTGTCAAACGTGATGCCCAGAAGATCATAGATTTTCATGACCTCCCGGATGGTGGTCTGCTTGAACTGCTCGAACAGCGACAGCGCGGTCTCGTCGCCATCCTCGATGCGCTTGAACCAGGCGCGGCCGAGGTCCTCCAGGGCCGGGTCCTTTTCCGCTTCCTCATGGAATTTGACATACAGGCGCGTCATCTCCTCCACGCCCTTTTCGCGCACGGCGGCTTCATCGCCCCACAATTCATAGGCAGCCAGCAGCTTGCCGAACTGCGTGCCCCAATCGCCCAGGTGGTTGATGCCGACGCTCTTGTAGCCCATGAAATTGTAGAGATTGTACAGGGCATGTCCGATGGCGGTGCTGGACAGATGGCCGATATGGAACTGCTTGGCGATGTTGATGCTGCTGTAATCGATGCATACCGTGCGCCCATGGCCCAGGTCCTGCGCGCCATAGCGCTCGCCCTGCTGCAGCGCCTGATCCAGCACAGTGCGGGCATACAGCGCCTTGTCCACGGTAAAATTGGCATAGCCGCCCGCCACCTCTGCCTTGACGACGCAGGCAGGCAGCGCGCCCTCCACGATGCTTTGCGCAATGAGCTGCGGCGCTTTGCGCAGGGTTTTGGCAAAGGCAAAACAGGGCAGCGCATAATCGCCCAGCGCCGGGTCGGGCGGGGTCTCTATCAACGGCAATACCTGTTCCAAGGGCGCATCCAATTTCCGGGAAACGGCCTTGGCGATTTCATGTTTGAACGGCAACTTTCTCGGCTCCTTTGCCCTCTGTGCGCTTTGCAGCGCAGAGGGACGCAAACTTTATACGTATACTTAGTTCACTATATCACAAACCCCCCGGGCTTTCAATTCCGCCCCTTGAAAAACGGACAATTTTTCTGTTGACATTGTTCCGGTTGTGATGTATTATATGTAAGCGCCGTGTACCAGTAGCTCAGCTGGATAGAGCGTTTGACTACGAATCAAAAGGTCGGGGGTTCGAATCCCTTCTGGTACACCACAAAAAGTCCCGGAGCAATGCGGCTTCCGGGGCTTTTTGTTTTGCTTTGCAAGCGCTGGCAGCGCCCCGGTGTACTAGGAATGTACTGCTTTGTAGAACATGCGTTCTCATCCTTACTCCGTTCAAAACAGACCAAAACAGGGGACTAAACGGAAAAAACCGTCGAGATCACCCCCCTGTAGGCCCTTGTCCGGTTTTTTCCAGCCCCGCCCATCGGTCTCCCAGCGGCCCTTTTTGTATTTTGAAAGGGGGGGATATACAAAGTATTCACGCATTGAAAAAGTACGTGAAACACGTAATCTACATTTATGTAGATTTTTGGCTGTTTACAAAAAGAGCGAGAGCCAACCCCTCGCCCTATTCTCTTTCCGTCATCCGCATGGCCGTGCGCTCTGTGGCGCTCTCTCCCGTGTCCTTAAAGGTCTGCAATCCTATGCCGCTTATGCCCATGCTGTAACGCAGTTCATCCAGCCATGGCTTGATACTCTTTTGGTTGGGCGGATACCGCAAGGCCCGGAATGCCTTTGCTTCTTCCTGCTTTGCCTGTTTCTCGGTGATCTCCAATCTGTCTGCCGTCTGCTTTACCGTGCGCCCTTCCAGGTATCTGCACACAACTACCTGCCTTTGTACGGCGGGCAGCCGCCCCACCATATCGCCCAGCGCCTGGTGCAGCAGGCCGTTGTCTATCCTCTCCCCCGCCCGGCCTATCGCCTCGCCTGCCTCGGTGTCCTCCAAGGTATCGGCAATCGTCACGCTGTCTGTACCGGGTAAAGGCGCATCCAGCGGCTTGGCATATACCAAAGGATCCTTTCTATGCTTTTCGTTGTGCACGCCGATCATCTGCAGCGCCCTTGTACGGCAGCGATAGATGAGCAGCGGCTGGAAACTGCCCCGGCTTTCGTCGTATTCCTCCATGGCCTGCATCATGGCCAAAAAGCCTTCCTGCATGAAGTCGTCCATTTCAAGCCCCATGCGGCGGCAGCGGTCATGGAACAAATAGAAGCAGCGCCGCATCACCACATACACAAGCCCTTTCACGCGTTCCCACTGCGACAGCTGCGGGCTTTCGCCCTTCTCATTTGCCAACCCCTCGCCCCCTGTGTTATGCTGTATCTGGGAAGGAACAGGGGGAACGGTTCTCCACCCCTTGGTCATCAAAGAAAACCGGCTGAAAAATCAGCCGGTTTCTTTTTTTGCTGTGCTTAGCCTGCCGCCAGTCCTACCCTTACGCAAGCGTCCGGGTTCCAGGCAAAGTCCACCACCGCCAAGCAGCGCATTGTGCTGGTGCCGGACAAAAAGCCCACTGACTCGTCCACATCCACGACAGGGTCCATGGCAAACCGCACGTACAGTTGTTTGGGGTCTACGATATAGATTTCGTTGTCGGCGCAATACTCGGAGATATGGATCTCCTTGCTCATAAACCGCGCCGCGCCGTCCGCCAAGCTGTACGCATACTCGTTTGTGCCCTTGAACAGTCCCACCGTGTTGTAGGCGGTGTTGGCGTTCATCAGCAGGATTGCGTTGCGGGCATACTTCTGCGGCAATAGGGACAACCCCTTGGCTACGTCCGCCGCCTCCATCGCCGCGGCCGCTTCCACGGCGTTTTTGTCCTTTGTCCAGACAAGATGCTGTAAGCCGTTGTGCGGCGCGTCCTCCTCCGTACTGCCGGTTACAAACGCGCTTTCCAGCGTTTCCACCAATTCAGACGCGCATAAATCGCTCATCCAGGCCGTAAACTCCGAAGTGGACATATGCCGCACGGCCGCGCTGTACTGAATGGCCCGCATCATCTCCTTGCCGCCCAAGTCCAGGCTGGTGAGCGTCGGGGTCTCCGGCGTGACCGCCGCGTTTTCCTCCTTCCATACCGCGGTATTGTGCGACGCTACCGGCACTTTCAGCGTACCGGCCCCGCTTAGGTTGATGACCGTGGCACGGCTCAATAGGTCGCTGTATTTCTCATTTGTGATGAGGCTGTTGAAAATCTCCGTCGGCATGACGGCCCCTGACCCGCTGGTGGTCAGCGCCGCCCGTTCCTCCGTGCTTAGGTTTTTCAGCGTCCCTTCGGCCACATACCGCTGGAACGCCCTCATTTCCATGGTTTCTTTTTGCTCCACGTTGTTTTTTTCTCCTTTTTTGCTTGTAAAGCCCGGCGGTCTTGCGATGACCTCGCCCGCGCCGTTTGCCACCGCCTCGCGAATCTCTGCGCGCTTTTTGGCTCTGCGTTCCAGCGTTTCCTGCCAATCCTTTAACCGTTTTGCTTCCTCCAGCAGGCCGCGTGCGCTGCAATCCCGGTCCTCCGCTTTTGCGCGGATTTCCGAGAGCCTGTCCAGCACCTCGTCATAGCTTAGGCTTTCCAGGTCGTACTCATCCGCCGGCTTGTACGCTTCCACCATACCGCGCAGTTCCTCCCGTTCCTTCTCCTCGATGGCGTTCTGTTCATACGGCGCGCAATACGCCCTTGCTTGTTTTACAAACGTATCCCGATACGCGGGGACAGTCACAATCGCCAGGTCCCAAAGGCGGTCGATTTTCGTGACGGTGCGCATCCGCGCCTGCTTGTCGTACGTCTCCCCGCCCTCTGCAATGGAAAAGCAGAACGAACATTGCAAAGCGTCCGCCTTGACAAGCTCGTAGCAGTCTCTTGAAAACTGTGTATTGAACAGCTCTGCCCGAAAATACAAACCGTCCGGCTTTTTCTCCAAGGCCAAAGACCCGCCGCGCGTCCGCGCCAAAATGGGGGCCTCGTCCTTGTGATTGTATTTGAGGCAGCAATCCTCCATCCTGCATTCATCCAACGCGCCGGGGGCAATGCGTTCATAGTACTCGTTGCCCAGCGTGTCGGTGTATAGCAAAGCGGGCGTGTCAAAGACCACCGCTTTTCCCTCTATCACCATGTTGTCATCCTGCGGCCGTACGTTCATCGACGCCGCGGACCGAATCTCCTTTTTCACTCGGTGCTCCCCTTCCCTCGATGCAGGCCGTCGCGGAACGCCTCCAGTTGTGCCAGCTTTGCCATCGACACAATGTCGCTGACCAATAGGTCGTTGGTCCGCTGTGGCAGCGGCAAAGTCATGATCAGCGCGTTCAAGCGCCGCACAATCCTCCAAAAGGCCCGGTCGTTGACGTTCAGCCACACCTGGGCCGTCTCTTCCAGCTCTTTCCAGTTTCCCGTGTTCTCCATCGTTTCCCCTTTCGTGTCCTCGTGGTTTGTCCTGCGCTCTCTCAATACTGCACCAGGTAGTCCAAGCCGTCATAGGCCTCCCGGCCCCGCTGGGCGTAGTTCAGCGCGGGGTTGTCATAGCCCCCGTCGATGATGGCGCCGTCCCACGGGCCCTTTTTCTTGGGATTGGCATAGTTCCCCTCTTTGATTTTCTGGAAATTGGCGGGCCTTAGGATCCAGTCAAAGCAGCACCCGTGCCATTTGCCGTCCTTGCCTGTGAGAAAGTCGCTGTTCTCCACGGCCTGGAACACGGCGCGGAACGTCTCCAGCGTCGCGCCGTTTTTGACCAGGCCGGCAATGGCTCTATGCCGCTGGTCTGTGATCCGCTCTGCCTTGGGCAGTTTACTGCACAGCTTGTTGAACAAATCCTTCACGGCCTCATCGTCAAAAGGCGCCGCTTTGCCCCCTGGGGGGCTAGAGGGGGGATTCTCTTTTGTTTTTGTTTTTTGTTTTAGTTTATTTAATGTGCGCAGTTTGTGCCCGCTTTGTGTATCAGTTTGTGTATCAATTTGTGTATCGGTTTGTGTATCAGTTTGTGTATCAAAACAAACCAACAAATACATCCCGGCTTGATTGCCCGCCCCTTTTTTGTACTCAACATACCCTTTTTGTACAAGCTCATTTCGCGCTCTGTCGAGTTGCTGCCTTGAAAGCCCCGTCAGGCTTTGCAGGGTAACATTTGAAACGGTGAATCTTGGCTTCCATCCGCATCGGTTGTCTATATAAAACAAATTGATATATAGCGTTTGTGCGTTTGAGGATAACGGATTGCGTTGCTTCAAATCGAAGAACCCATTTAATTGCGCGATATAGTTCATTGCCCCCGCTCCTTTTCCGCCAGCAGTGCTTGCCAGTTTGCCGGCAGCCGGCGCGGGTAGGCGGGGCAGTCTGTGCGGCAGGGGCCCTGGCAATGCGCCGCGCAGTTGACAAAGGGCTTGCCCCGCAGGCAGAACTCGTCTAAGGCGGCCATCCAGGGCGCGCCGTTTTGGAAACATACATACAGCGGTTCCTTCATGGCATCCGCCTCCATCCTGCGCGCCGTTCCCAATTCGCCCGGGCCCGCCGCTGTGCCTCCCATGAGCGGTGGAGCAGCGCCTGGTGGACCTCCCCGACGTCGAGGTAATATCGGTTCCCGTGCTTTAGGAACGGAATGGAGCCCTCGTGGATGCTTTTGTACAGAAAGTATTTTGTAAAGCCGGTCTGCCTGGCCGCTTCCTCCAGCGTCACGAACCTCATGCCCCTTGGCCCCCTTCCTCTCCGGTGCGCTGTGCGGCCTTTTCCGCCCGTTTGCGCGCATAGTATGTGCGAAGGTACGCCCGCCGCTGTGCTTTCTTCTCGTCGCTTCCGTTCGGCCAGATGCAATCCGGGTACCGGCATGCAAAGCAATTTTCATCGCATACCCTGTTCATGTGTCCACTCCTTTCATTGTATGGCATCATGCCCGTGTGTACATAGTCATTCATATCGGAATTTACGCCTGCCTGGCTTGGTTTTTACAGCCGCCGCCAGCACAGCCCCAGGCCGATGAGCGCGCCCAGGCCGATGAGCAGGATGACGCCCAGGCCGTAAGGATCCTGCGCGCGGATGAGTGATTCTATCAGCGTCATATCTTTTTATACTCCGCACAAAAGCGTTCGGCCTCCGGCCTGGTATCAAAGACGTCCACCCACACATCGCACAGCCGCGTTTCCTGGCGCCCGCTTTCCTCGCCCTGCTGGGCCAGCCGTACCTTTGCCATGATCTTCCCGTTGCCGAAGATTCTTGCTTCCACTGCGTACCTTGCCATCGTTATGCCTCCTTTGCGAGGGTGGGGTGTGCGTCATCTTCAAACAGGGCATCTATACTGCACTTCAAAATAGACGCTAGAGCTGGAAGCATAGACGCACGCGGCAGATTGTGCCGCGCTTCCCACATGGCAACAGTGGACTGTGCAACGCCTAACGCTTGCGCAATGTCTTTTTGTGTTACACCCGCCTGTTTTCGTAGCATTGTAAGATTCAACTTCTAGCACACTCCTTTGATTTTCAAGTTTATTGATATTATAAATCAAGTTTTCCGATAAATCAATATCTATTTTCAATTTTGTTGATATTATATTGATTTATTCTATATATCAAGTATCCTGATATACGGAGGTATCGAAACATGCTGCAACTTTCAAGATTACGAAAACAAAAAGGGCTAAAACAAGGAGAACTTGCCAATTTCTTAGGTGTTGCTCAAAGTACATTGTCCGGGTGGGAGAATGGAAAGTTTGAAATAGACGATAAAAACAAAATAAAACTTGCTGACTTTTTCGGCGTATCGGTAGACTATCTCTTAGGCCGTGAGACTTCATCCGCTAGGCTTTGGGCCGGAAATGATACATATGCCCCGCGTAAAGAAGTGAGTATTTTGTTCTCTTATAATCTAAAAGCGTTACGTAAACGTGTAGGCTTAACCCAAGTTGAATTAGCCCGTAAATTACATGTTGCAAACGGCACGATTGCCATGTGGGAAACTGGAAAAAGGGAGCCTAATTTTGAAACAATCCAGAAAATTGCTGAAATTTTTGATGTATCCATAGACGATTTAATTGGAAATCACTGCATGGATAATAGGCTAAGGCAATTAAGGATTAAAAGCGGGTTATCTCAAAAAGAACTTGCTGATAGGTTGTATGTAAATCAAACGGCTGTTAGCCAATGGGAAAGGGGAATTACTACGCCAAATCAAAACACACTAATCAAACTATGCGACATGTACGGAGTAACAATAGACTACATCCTCGGATATAGCCCTGATATAGCCCCACGTAAAAAGGGCGTCAAAATCCCGGTGCTGGGCCGCGTGGCGGCCGGTATCCCGGTGGAAGCTGTGCAGGATGTGATAGACTATGAAGAAATCGATGAGGAAATGGCAAAGACCGGGGACTTTTTCGCCCTGCAAATCAAAGGGGACAGCATGGAGCCCAAAATAAGCAGCGGCGATGTGGTCATCGTGCGCAAGCAGGACGTCGTGGACAGCGGCGACATTGCCATCGTCATGGTCAACGGCGACGACGCCACCTGCAAAAAGTTTGTCAAACACAAAAACGGCGTAAGCCTGGTTTCCATGAACCCGGCCTATACGCCGATGTTTTACACCATGGACGAGGTGGAAAGCCTGCCTGTGCGCGTTTTAGGGCGCGTGATGGAGCTTCGGGCCAAGTTTTAAGGGGGGCAAGCATGGTTAAACCAGTGAACAGAGGAAAGGGCCGGTGGATGATCACCGTGTGCTGCGGGTATGAATCCGGCAGAAAGCAGTTGATCCGGCGCACGATTCACCTTGACCCCCGCATGACGGAAACCGCCCAGCGCCGGGAAGCGGAAAAGCAAACCGCCCTTTTGCTGGCGCAGTATGAAACCGGGCGCGTCAACAGCGACAGCAGCTTGACGCTGGAGCAGTTCGCCGCCCTGTGGTTTCGGGATTATGCCGACAGGCGCGGCCTTTCCGAAAAAACCAAGCATCATTACATGGTTTTGCTTACCGGCCGGATACTGCCCTATCTGGGCCGTGTGAAGCTGCGGGATATACAGCCGCGCACGCTGCACCAGTTCTATGCCCGGCTTGACCAAGACGAGATTTCCGGGGCTACCAAGCACAAATACCACACCCTTTTGCATAACATGCTGGGCGCCGCGGTTCGTTGGCAGATTCTTCCCTTCAACCCCGCCGATTCTGTGGAAGCGCCTAGGCGCGATACCAAGGAAATCACGCCCTACACGGACGAACAGGCCGCCGCCATGCTGGCGTGCCTGCATACAGAGCCGGTACAATGGCAGGCGTATGTGCTTTTGGCGCTGTACGGGCAGCTGCGCCGCGGGGAAATGGTGGCCCTGGACTGGGACGACGTGGACCTGCTTTCCAGCGTTATCACCATCCGGCAGGCCGCCGCCTATGTGCCGGGGCAGGGCGTGGCGCTAAAGCGGCCGAAAACCGCCAGCGGTACGCGCACGATTGCCGTGCCCACCAACGTATACCTGGCCCTGCGCCGCTGGAGGGCCGTACAAAACGCCGACAGGCTGCGCCTGGCAGAGGATTGGCAGAGCAACGCGGTTTTTACCCAATGGAACGGGGCGAGGATGCACCCGGATACCCCCACCAGATGGTTTGCCAAGTTCTTACAGCGCCATGATCTCCCGCATATCCGTTTGCATGACCTCAGGCACACCGGCGCGTCCCTGCTCATTGCAGGCGGTATGGACATAGAGACGGTAAAAAAGCGCTTGGGGCATGCCAAGGCGTCTACCACGATGGATATTTACGGGCATGCCTATGCCAAAAACGACAAAAAAGCCGCCGATATGCTGCGGGAAATTTTGGAAAAATAGGGCGCAGGGATAGTACACAGTGTACTATTTTTTGTACCAAAGCCCCGCGATTCTCCGAAATGCAAGGAGAGCTACGGCGAAAAAATCCCGATTTCTCGGCGTTTTTGGATATTTCCAAAAACACGCCGACATGGCGTACGTTTGACTACGAATCAAAAGGTCGGGGGTTCGAATCCCTTCTGGTACACCACAAAGACCCGAAACTGTATGGTTTCGGGTCTTTTGTTATTTATTCTCGTCTGTTATGAGGCAAAGACGACCGCCATGGTATACGGCCCATCGCTGCCCACGTCTATGCGCACCACACGGCCGGCGCCGTCCACGGCATACCGGCGGTATTTGGCGCCCCATACCGAGGCATACGGCGCCTGTTCTGTGACAACGGTTTGCTTCATCTCCACGGTATAGACCCGGCTGCCGTTTTCATCCGGCTCACACGTGATGGCCTGTATTTCGCCCTTTTGCAACGGCGCAAGATCCACCCCAGCGATTTCGGACAGCGTACGGTATTGGGTGGTATTTTCCAGCACCGTTTCCGGAAGCTCTCCTTCCGGGAGGATGAGCTTGCCGTCTTGATATCGCGTTTCGCTTTGGACGCCTTCGGCGTCCCATCCCTGATGGGTAAAGTGGGGCGCTCCGTTTTCAAACGCATAATCCACGGCGGCGGACAGCGTTTCGCCGTCCTCGGACAGGTTCAGGATCCGAAACTGCCCCGCCTGCTGCGCGTTGAGCGCCCCCAGCGCCTGATTCAGCGTATCCTCCGGCCGGGCGGCACAGCCGTAAGCCGCGAGAAGCACAAGCGCAGATACGGCCACAGCATAGATGGCCTTGAAAGGATGATGCTTCATTTTCTTTCCCCTCTTAATAGTAGAAAGTATCCGTTTCTATGAAGTCACGGATCTGGGCCGCCTCTAAGTGGTACTCCTCCACAGCCCGAACTGCTTTATTCGCAGGGTATTCGGCAAAGCCGCAGCGTTTCATGGTAAGCACCGTAACAGAGGCTGCTTTTGTATGCCAATAATCTGCAACCCCTATATAAGCGCCCGCATCCGTAAAGCCAAGCTTCAACTGAAACGTGCCAACTGTATAACCCGGCTTTGTGATAGGATCGCTGTACCTGCGGATAGAATCTCTCCTTTGTGTACGGATCTTATTCTCGGGCTGTACTTCTATCCATCTCGCTTCTCCGCTTTGAATATCCTCTAGAAGAGTTTCCAGCTCTGCTTTCTCCGCCGGGTCAGTCGACCTATCGATCAATTCCATAAGCCACTGCGTATTCTCATCCGGCGCGGCAAACGCCGTTCCCGAGAAAACAAGCACAGACATCACAACAGCAAGCAACAAACCAACATATCTATATTTTTTCATCTGTCAAAACCTCCGCGTCTTTTTTTGTTCTCTGTCTCCTCCTTTGATCCAGCGCATCGGAATCACGCCTTTCCATCTCTTGGTAATTAAATTGTTACATAGAAATATAATAGTGTCAATCTATTTTTCAGCCGAATAAAGCCGGATTGATAAGAGCCTATATAGTACGCAAAAAATCCCGGTAAATCTCCTTATACTGCGAGGCAAACTGACTGCCGCGGCGCCAGAGAAAGGAAAAATCGTGCCGTATGTCAAAATCCCGGAGGGGGATGGCGCGCAGGGCGCCCTGCGCCAGCTCCTCCTTGACGGCGGTTTCGTATAAAAAGGTGACGCCGCAGCCCGCCTTGGCGAGGGCTTTGAGGGCGGTCAGGCTGCTGGCCTCCACGCAGCCCGCAAAGTCTTGGATGGATAGGTTTTTGCCCTCCAAATAGTGCTCCAGGATATGGCGGGTGCCGGAGCCCTGCTCGCGTACAAGCAGGCGCTCTGCCAGCAGGTCGTGGATGCGGCATGCGGCATCGGGCAGCGGATAGGCCGGGCCGCATACCGGCAAAAAGCGTTCTCTGCAAAACAGCAAAGCGTCGTATATGCTTTGCGGGAACGCCCCCTCTACGATGGCAAAGTCAATCGCGCCGTCATCCAGCGCACGCAGCAGCTGCTTTGTATCCGCCACCCGCATGGCAATCTGTGCGTCCGGGTGCTGCTCCAGGTAGTGCGCCAGCACAGGCGGCATGGCATATTCGCCGACGGTCAGCGTAGCGCCGAAGCGCAGCACAGGCTGCTCCCGGCCCAAAGAAGCGATGCGTTTTTGCAGCTGCGCCGCGTCCTGCCGCATGGTGCGTGCTGCCTGGCACAGCATGCGCCCCGCCTGGGTCAGCCCCAGTTTTTTGCCCTGATAGGCGACCAGCGCCGTGCCGTACTGCTTTTCCAGCGCCTTGATGTGCTGGGAAACGGCTGGCTGTGTGATATGCAGCGCCTGGGCTGCTTTGGTGATGCTCATGGTCCTGCATACCATCAAAAAGCTTTCAATGCGATAATCCAGCATAGTAAGTTCCTCCGCCTATATCATAATATATTCTTATCATTTTATAAATATATATTATTTTTATTTATTTCATTTTTTTGCTATACTGGCTTAACGGAACGGGGCGAAGCGCCCCCTTTTCTCTGTCAATTTATCCGAAAGGCTGTGAACGCGATATGGAGACCATCAAACGGACTGTGCCCGGCATTGTGCTGTGCCTTGCCATTGCGCTGCCTGCCTGGGCGCTGGGCCAATGGCTGCCGGTGGTAGGCGGCCCTGTGTTCGCCATCCTCATCGGCATGGTCGTCACGCTTTTGATGCCCCGCAAGGATTGGTGCCGCAGCGGGGTCACCTTTACCTCCAAAAAGATTTTGCAATATGCCGTGGTGCTGCTTGGCTTTGGCATGAATCTATCCGAGATCCTTTCCAAGGGAAAGCAGTCGCTCCCCATCATCCTATCCACCATCACCATTTCGCTTCTGATGGCCTTTGTGCTGTATAAGGCGCTGCGCCTGAAAAAGAACAGCGCCATCCTGATCGGCGTCGGCTCCTCCATCTGCGGCGGTTCCGCCATTGCCGCCACCGCCCCCGTCATCGATGCCAGCGATGAGGAAGTGGCCCAGTCCATCTCCGTGATCTTCTTATTCAATATCCTGGCTGCGCTCATTTTTCCCACGCTGGGCGGGCTTTTGGGGCTTTCGGACACCGGCTTCGGCCTGTTTGCCGGCACCGCGATCAACGACACCTCCTCCGTGACCGCCGCGGCCGCTGCCTGGGACGGCATGCACGGCTCCAATACCCTGGACGCCGCCACCATCGTAAAGCTGACGCGCACGCTGGCCATCATCCCCATCACGCTCGTGCTGGCGCTTTTCCGCACCCGCCGGGCCAAGCAGGAGGACGGGGCCAAAATCAGCCTGAAAAAGATTTTCCCCTTCTTTGTGCTCTTCTTTGTGCTGGCCGCCGTCATTACCACGGTCTTCCATCTGCCGGCCGGCGTGACCAGCCCCCTGAAGGATCTGAGCAAATTCCTCATCATCATGGCCATGGCAGCCGTGGGCATAAATACCAATATCGTCCAGCTCATCAAAACAGGCGGAAAGCCCATTTTGACCGGCTTTTGCTGCTGGGTATCCATTGCGCTGGTCAGCCTGGGCATGCAGACGGTTTTGGGCATTTGGTGACAAAGCGCTGTATTTTCCTGAAAAGAGCCTGTCCATCAAGGATAGGCTCTTTTTACATTTTCCCGTTTATACGCGCCATGGCCCTCTTCTCTGAATAGAGTACATAAGGAAGGGGTGATCTTCACAATGAACTGCTATGGAAACCATTGCTTAGGCCGGAACTGTATTTGTTCCTGCTCTTCTATGGATGACAATATAGAGTTTCCCGATATCCCGGACGAACAGCTTGCCGCACTGCGCGGCCCGCAGGGGCCGCGG
>CAJLPK010000032.1 GCA_905208455.1 uncultured Bacillota bacterium | reverse complement strand
CTTTTTTCTGCGTTTTGCTCCCATCTGCTGCCGAAATCGCCCGCTTCGGGAAGGGACATTCCGCTCACCATCACCTGCGCTGAGGAGAGTTTCAAACTGTAATCCAGATGGGCGTAGATATTCGCCGTGGTGGAAAAATCCGAATGCCCCAGTCAGTCCTGAATTTGTTTCAGCGGTACACCGTTGGCAAGCAAGAGGGATGCGCAGCTATGCCTGAGATCGTGGAAGCGCATCTTTTTCATGCCGTGCCGCTGGATGAAGGCGGGAAATTGAGAGGTCAGGTAATCGGGTCGCATCCGCTCGCCCAGCTCATCTACGAATACAAAGCCGTCGTATTCATAGTTACAGCAGTTGCCGCAGGCGCTACAGTGAAGCCCGGCATCGTATTCTTCAAGCATAGTTCGCCAGAAATATATTGGAGAAATCAATACCCTTACAGAAAAGATTGCAACAGAAAAATCTAAAAAGGTTAGAGATAAGTCACTCATTGCAGGTATAGAAAAACAACTTCGAAATCTTAAAAAAAACTATTCTGCAAGAAGCGAATCCACTTACTAAAGAGTATTTTGATTATGAAATCCCGATCGTTATGGTTGAGGATGCTGGCATTGCTTCTACTGGTGCGGTTTCCGCTGGAAACCAACTACCCTTCAAGATGAATACAAAAAATATAGAATCACAAACAAGCTATTGCAAGAATCCAATCGTTGTGTTTCTTATACCGTTCATTCCGAAGGTAAGATTCTTCGAATCAACGATGGCGAGGAGGTAGAATTAAAGTGGTAAATACAGCCACAGTATTATCCTCCATTCCATTTAGCCGAACTAACGATTGGAATATTAAGCCGTTTTTTAATTCAACTTCCATTACGTCACCGTTCGACTTAAAAAAAATTGGCAAAGCAATACCATGCCGAAAAGAGCAAATGGTCATTGAAGATGATAAGCAATATAAATTAAAATGCTCTTCCCTGAATATATCCATTGCTTGATGAGGCCCAAGAGGCCTGCGTGAAGCTGCTATGAAGCATTTCACCGAATCAGCTGGTCAACAGCGTGTAGGGAGGGATTTTTTAGAAGCCTTGATATTTCTTCTATTGCCATTGCACTCTGATAATCCTAATATTTTGTTTCAGGAAACCGTAGTGAAAAAGGTAGATGAAATCAAAAAGCAAATCAAAGAACTTCATAAAAAAGCTGTAAATCTACAAAAACAAGCGAAAAAAGAACTTGAGGAGACCATTTTCGGTGAAGCTCCAGAAACGAAAAACTGAAAAGCACAAAAACTCAATAGATTTTGCCATGAACTTTGAGTCTGGGCAAGGGGGATCCATTCGTATTGGCCATAATGGCTCAGGAAAAACTATGCTTTCGGTGATATTTTTGCCAATGCTTATTCTGCCAAAGCCCTCCACAAGTTTGTATATTCATTGACTATGCTATGAGATAAAAGGAGAAGAAGAAAAATTAGAGCAAACAATATACAGGCACCAATACTGTGTGGAAGGAAAAGTAACCGCCGTTAAGAACTCGCTGCACGGGTCTTGTTCCCTGCCAATGCAATAGCATTTGACAGTTTCATGCTAACTCTAAAAAAAGCGCAGAGCAGCGCTGCGGCTCAAGCAGTCGCAGCTGTGGCCGATGAAGAGCAGCTTGCAAAAATGATTCGTGAAAGTGCTAGTGTGATTTGAAAAGCCACTGCGCACTTGAGATGCGGAGGATGTTCCGGCAGTCTGTGATTCTCTTGCCAGGGCGTACGAATCTATCAGCAAACTGGCGCTGGCCCCCCAAAAAAGCTTTCAATCATTCAGCTCAGGCATTGGGCTGTTTGCTAAGGAGCAGATCATGGGGCTCTAATCTCTCCATGACACAAAAATACTCGAAAAAATATATCTATTCCGCCCTTTAGAGGACATTCTTTTTACAACGCCCCTCAATTATCATGGAACCCGTTTCTTTCCTGGCAATGTTTTTCTTGTGATTAAAAAATCTTGCTTCTTTTGTTTCATTTATTGTATCCCATGCTATATGCTGTCCTTTATAAAAAGAAGACTTCAGCTTCTTTGAGTTGCGCAAGCCCTTATCATACAGTAATTTGCATCGTGCCCTCTTCCCTCCTATACAGAGGATTTAACGGTATTTCTGGCTTCCATCCACCAGGCTCCCCATCATAAAAAAAGGACGTCATACGACGTCCTTTTCTTTTTACTTGAGAAAGCCTTGGATGATCTTCTCTTCTGCCTGTTCTTCTGTTAAGCCCAGGGTTTTTAGTTTCAGGATCTGTTCCCCTGCAATCTTCCCGATAGCCGCTTCATGAATCAAAGCAGCGTCCACATGCGAAGCATATAGGGCAGGCGTTGCGTTTACCAATGCCTGGTCTGCTAAAATTGCGTCGCATTCTGAGTGGCCATTGCACCGGTTTTCCCCGTGGATGATGGAAATAAAATCCTGCCTGGATCTGCCGCGGGCCACAGAACGCGAGCTCACATCCGCACCGCAGTCCTCCCCCTTCATCCACACTTCAAATTCCGTCTTCGCCGTTTCATTGCCATCTGTCATGATACGCTCCCGCACCACGATCTTGGCCCGATCCGCCAGGGTGGCCCTTGTCTTTCTCGTCGTAGTGTCTACCCCGCGAATCTGTACCGTATCCATTTCCAGCACCGCGTCCTCATCCAATGTTGCATCCGTCACCGGATCGATCCGCCGTAAGCCGCCGTCTCCTGTGCCGATATGCTTTTCTTGATAAAGTACCTTGGCGCCCTTTTTCAAAAAGAATCTATGTATCCCATTATGCCGGGCTTCTTCCTCTCCCTCTGTATGAACACCGCAGCCTGCTACAATGGTCACATCCGCATTTTCACCAACAAAGAAGTCATTGTATACCAGGTCATCCACGCCGCTGTGCGTAACGCACGCAGGAATGTATACCGTTTCGCCTTTGGTGCCGGCCTGAATGTAAATTTCCAAACCCGGCGCATCCTTCTTGGATTCAATTTTTATATGCTCTGTGGAATGCCTGGCCGCGCACTGTCCATCCTCCCGAATGTTAAAAGCGCCGCGAAATTCTCCTTTGTAGTTAGCGACTGAGCGCAGCAGCATTTCTGTAATCTTGTTCATAGCGCGCGCACCTCCTTTCCCAGCGGGCAAACGTCTGCCTTTTCATCGCCAAACAGCCTGGGCAAAACCTCCTCGCGCAAGCCATGCTCACGGACACGCCCATCATCTATGACAACAATCTCATCTGCAATAGACAAGATACGTTCCTGATGAGAAATGATGATAAGCGTACCCTTTCCCTGTTTTCGCAGATCCTGGAAGGTTTCTACCAGCCTGCTGAAGCTCCACAGGTCTATGCCTGCCTCCGGCTCATCAAACAAAAACAGCTTGGCATCACGCGCCAGCACAGAAGCAATTTCTATGCGTTTGATTTCTCCGCCGGACAGGCTTGCATTGAGTTCCCGATTGACATACTCATTGGCGCACAGGCCTACCTTGCCCAAAAGATCGCACACCATTTCATCACTGACTGCATGTCCTACGGAAAGCTCCAGCAAATCGCGTACCGTAAGCCCCTTAAAGCGAACAGGCTGCTGGAACGCATACGCAATGCCTTTTTGCGCTCTCCGGGTTACATCCAGCTTCGTGATGTCCTCCCCGTCAAACACAATACGGCCGGAAGTTAAGGTTTCCACGCCGGCAATCAGCTTTGCCAGCGTGGTCTTTCCTCCTCCGTTTGGGCCCGTGACTACAATGAGCTTCTGGTCCTCAAGTTCTAAATTTATGTCTTTGATGATCGCGCTGCCGCCCGGTAAATCCCAGGCAACATGCTCCAATCTGAGCATATCGCTCCCTTCCTTCTATATCGGCGTGTCGCCTTATTTCAAGGTGTCTACCCTTAGCGCACGCATTGCATTGAGAATCGCGATCACCGCAACACCTACATCGGCAAATACCGCCTCCCACATATTGGCAACCCCAAATGCACCCATGATAAGGAATAATCCTTTGATCGCCAATGCAAAGACAATATTCTGTTTTACAATCACCAATGTCTTTTTCGCAATGCGTATGGCAGTCGCAATTTTGGAGGGCTGGTCGTCCATCAGCACAACGTCCGCTGCCTCAATGGCAGCATCTGAGCCCATGGCGCCCATCGCAATGCCTAGATCCGCACGGCTCAGCACGGGCGCATCGTTGATGCCATCCCCCACAAAGGCTAGCTTTCCACGTCCCTGGCCATTTTTCAGCAGCTGTTCCACCTTCTCCACTTTATCTGCGGGCAGCAGCTGGGTGTAGGCCTCGTCCATGCCCAATTCCTTGGCCACACTTTCCCCTACGGCCTTTGCGTCGCCTGTAAGCATGACGGTCTTTTCCACACCCTCTGCCTTAAGCTGATAAATGGCCTTGGCCGCATCCGGCTTAATCTCATCGGAAATGACAATATGCCCAGCATATACGCCGTCTATGGCTACATGCACTGTCGTTCCGACCCTATGGCAAGGGTGCCACATAACGCCGATATCCTCCATCAGCTTGTCATTGCCCGCACAAATTTGTTTCCCATCAATCACGGCCCGCACGCCACGGCCGGAAATTTCTTCTACCTGCGATACACGCGATGCATCTATCGCCTTGGCATAGGCCTCTTTCAGCGAGCGGGAAATCGGATGGTCGGAATAGTTTTCTGCATATGCTGCCATTTCCAGCAGATCCGCCTCAGAGCACTGCTGAGGATGGATGGCCGTTACATTGAATACACCCTTTGTCAAAGTGCCTGTTTTATCAAACACGACAGTTTGCGTTTTTGCCAACACTTCCAGGTAGTTTCCACCTTTTATTAGAATACCACACTTTGATGCTCCTCCGATACCTCCAAAAAAGCTCAAAGGCACAGAAATTACCAACGCGCACGGGCAAGAGATAACCAAGAAGATCAAGGCACGCTGAATCCACATGGTCCATCCGCCTGCAATCAGCGGCGGTACCACCGCCAGTAAGGCAGCTCCAATGACCACGCAGGGCGTGTAGTAGCGGGCAAATTTTGTAATGAAGTTTTCTGCTGTGGCCTTTTTCGCACTCGCATTTTCCACTAGGTCCAAAATCTTTGCTACGGTGGATTCCCCAAATTCTTTGGTGACTCTGATACGCAGCAGGCCGGTTTGGTTGATGCATCCGCTGATAACGTCATCACCCGGCGCTACATCCCTAGGTAAGGATTCCCCTGTCAGCGCTGCCGTATCCACGGTGGATTCGCCTTCCAGTACAATGCCATCCAACGGAATACGCTCTCCTGCCTTGACGATAATGGTTTGCCCGATGGATACATCATCCGGATCCACCTCCACAAGCTTTCCATCCTGCTCTATATTGGCATAGTCCGGACGTATATCCATCAGCTTTGCAATGGACTGGCGAGAGCGCCCTACCGCATAGCCCTGGAACCATTCCCCTACCTGATAAAACAGCATAACCGCCACGGCCTCCGGAAATTCACCGGTGCCGAAAGCACCTATGGTCGCCAACGCCATAAGAAAATTTTCATCGAAAATCTGGCCATGCGCAATATTGCGTACTGCTTTCCACAACACATCCCAGCCGATCACCAGGTAGGGCACGATAAAGGCGGCCAATCTTGCGATCCCTTCCAGCGGCAGCAAAACCACTGCCAAGAACAGTGCCGCGCTTATAAAAATGCGTATCAGCATTTTCTTTTGCTTTTTTGTCATGTCTTATCTCCCCCGATTCTCTCAAGGATAAAAAAGCCGGGCGAAAAACACCCGGCTGCTTTCTTAGCGTTTGATCTCACAGTCCGGCTCTACGCGGTTGCATACTTTGACAACTTCCTGAACGATCTCATCGAATCTATCATCGTCTGCTGTCAGGGTCATCTTTTGCATCAAAAAGCTAACATTCGCATCCTGTACCCCATCGATCTTTTTGATAGCGTCTTCCATTTTTTGTGCACAGTTCGCACAATCCAGATCTACCAACTTAAAGCTCTTTTTCATAACAGCACCTCATAAAATTTATTTTCAGCGGCCGCCTGCCGCCGGGTTTACTCTTCTACGTGTTCGATCCCTTGATTGATGATGCGCCTGACATGGTCGTCCGCCAAGGAATAAAAAACGTTTTTGCCCTCTTTTCTGAATTTCACCAACTTGTTATTTTTCAACACACGCAACTGATGCGAAACAGCGGTTTGCGATACGCTTAAAAGCTGGGCAATATCGCATACGCATAGCTCTGCTTCAAACAGCGCATACAGAATTTTAATGCGCGTTGAATCTCCAAACACCTTGAATAGCTCTGCCAGATCATACAGCGTTTCATCCTGCGGCATCTCTTGTTTTACCTTATTTACCACATCCTGATGTACATACATATATTCACAGCGTTCTACGTCTTGCTCCATCGCCATGCCTTCTCATCCTTTCATTGGTTCATCTGAACATCTATTCATATATTAGGATGTTTTTCCCCTTTTGTCAACCTCGATTCCAAGATTTTTTCTTCTCTATTTTTCCCATTGACATCCATCGCGGACCATCCTTTTCCCCTCTGCCCTATCAGCCTATATTTAGCAGCATAGCCTGGAACAGCCAGGATTTCATGCCATTTTGCAAAAACCAGGCTTTTCCCCCGGCCAATTTGATAAGAAACCGGAGAATTGTTCTATCGACTAAAAAAGAAAGTTGCTTTGGCGCATAGCCTCTGCCAACAGGCGCCCTCGACGAGCCGCTGAAAGCGAATTGCCTCCCAAACGGGTTTTCTTTGCGGCCTTTATGTTAAAATGAAATAAACACTGCTGCTAAGGAGATCAACATGCCGTTTTATCCCTCCTCTATCGAAATTTCTTCTGAGACCAAAAAAAGCTTGGGCCGTTGGCTCATTTTTGCTTTGCTTGTCGTCGCTGCTGCTTTTTTTCTGGGTAGCTGGGTCGAAAGCCGTCTGGAGTCATCCATTCGGCGCCATGATGCTCTTCTCGCCGCCGCTGTGGAGCAGGCTGCGCCGGAGGCCCTGCCCTCTGTTCTCTCCGCCCTTTGCGCCAACGATGACGATGCCGCTGCGCGGGGGGAAGCCCTGCTCTCTTCTTATGGCTACACACCGCAGGAGCAGCATACCGGCGCCAGGGGATTATTTACCGCTTTTATGCTGCTTGTCATGCTGCTGCGCGGCGCAAGGCTTGTCTATGGCACCAGACGCATGGTAAAAAACGTTCGGGGCGCTTCGCGTACGGCTTCCTCGCAAATCCTCTCCCTGGTCCGCAATGAGCCTTCTGCAGACAGCATCCCGGTACGCCAAGCCGTACAAGAGCTTTCAGAAATAATAGGGCAGCCGCTGCAATCTGCGCGTACATTGTCGGAGATCATACTGCAAAAGAATTTGGATGAAGAAAAATACAAGCAATTTTGCAAAAAGCTAAAGACCCAGCTGGATAAAACACAGGATCTGCTGTTGCTTTTGACCAAGCTTTCTTCCTTGCAGGAGGATCTAGAACAAAATACTGACCTGCAGGCATATCCGCTCTCTTCCCTGGTACAGGCCACCCAGGCTTTGGTATCCCACCCCCTGCAAGCGCGCAGTATACACTGTGAGTTCTCCCCTCCTCCCGCCGTTGCCATTCAAACGGATCATCAATTTTTCCCTCAGGCATTGTCTCATCTCATTCTCAGCTGTACTGCCAGGCGTCAGCCCAACAGTAAGGTTTATGTTGCCATGTCGCTTCACGGTTCCCAGCTTCTCCTGGATGTATCCTGCCAGGGCAGGCGCTCCAAAGCACGCAGCCGCCTGCTGCGCTTTGCTGCCAGAAAGCTGCAGCCCAGCAGCCTAGACCTCGCTATATCCGATACCATTTTCCGTTCCTTAGGCGCGTCTGTTGAGGAGCAGCCCGATCTGCACGGAGACAAGGCCTATCATATTCGCCTGCCTCTTACTGTCTGCTGAGCCAGCGCTACTTGTTCTTTTCTGAAATTCATGGCAAACTATAAAAAAGGAGGGCTTTGTCTATATGTCAAAAACAGGACGCACCTGCTGTTTGGTTATCTTTTGGATCTATGTGTTTTGCCTATTGCAAAGCGCTCTATTTCAGTTTTCTTTGGAGGAGATCGTAGATTCCTTTGTCCATTGGTCTCCCAAAGCTGTCTATGCGCAGCTAAAAGCATCCAATTTTTTACCGTTTCTAGGCGCTGCTTCGCTGCATGCTTATCTCTACGGATGCATTTTGGCTTTTCTTCCCTTTGGGCTTTGCCTGCCTCTGCTGTTTTTCCGGCGGCCCGGCCCGTTCAAGGTTTTGACCATCACGCTGTTTTTGTCGCTGTTAACAGAAGCCATTCCTTTTTTTGCGGGCTTAGCGCCGTTTGATGTCAACGCAGTGCTATTCAGCCTGTTTGGCTCCCTGCTGGGGTATTGGATCTTCGCACTCTGGCGGCATTATTGGCCGCAAGTACAGTTTTTGATCTCCAAACATCCTTCCTCCAACGAGCAGGATGGATATTACAATGACGAGGAAGATCCATGGCGCCGCTGAGACTGCCCAGGCCGGCATATTCCTCCCACACTCAAACATTTAATTGATACGATAGGAAGGAGGAAATGCAGTGGCAAGCAGCAAGGAATTTGTACAATATGTTTGTGAGCAAATGGCCTCGGCCGCTCCGGTATTCTGCAAGCCTATGTTTGGAGAATACGGGCTATTCGCTGAAGGGAAATTTTTTGCCGTCATCTGTGATAATCAGCTCTTTTTCAAACCGACAGTTCCCGTACGAGCTGCTTTTTCCCTGCCGGAGTGCCCTCCCTATGACGGGGCAAAGCCCTATCTCCTTCTCGAAGCGTTAGAGGATGCCGCTCTGGTTTCACAGGTCGCCCGCCTTACATTGGACGCCTTGCCTAATCGTCCTCTCAAAACAAAAAAGAAAGACGGCTGATGCCGTCTTTTTATCGTATGCTTTCCACCACCAGGTATCCCTTTTCCCTTAATTCCTTCTCAATGGCGTCCAGGTCGCCCTCCCGTTCCGCCTGTACAAGGTGCCCATGCACGCCATCGTGCACCAATTCCTTTAACGGCCTGGCCTGGCCTTTGGATACGCTCTCAACAAATTCCTGCACATGCCTTCGGGATCGGATGGGCAATTCTACGGAGATCCTGCCATACAGTTCGTGGTCTACAATCACTGTACAAACCTGCCCGCCATTGTCCACAATGGTATTTAGCTCATCCTGTATCTGTTCGTTGCTGTGCCTGACCCAAAATACCCGCTTGCAAACCTGTTCAGGCCTGCCCAGTACATAACCCCGGCAGGTAGAAACAATCGCCGGCTCCTTGCTTTTCAAAAGCGCAATATCCTGCACAATGACCTGACGGCTAACCCCAAGCTGTTTGGCCAGCGCCGCGCCGGACAGCGGTTTTGTATGCTCGCCCAACAACTGTAAAATGCGTGTTCTTCTTGTTTCGCCGTCCATATTGCTCTCCTTTCTTTACTTCTGTGCCGGCTTCATATTTTTCAGGGATAGATCCAGGATCCCGACAGAATGTGTCAGTGCCCCGCAGGATACGTAGTCTACGCCAATATCGGCAATCTTTTTCAGCCGCTCCTCGGTTACGTTGCCAGAGCACTCCGTTTCCGCACGGCTGCCGATCATCTGTACTGCTTCGGCCATGGTTTGGTCGTCCATATTATCCAGCATAATGATATCCGCTCCTGCCTCCAGCGCCTGCTGTACCATTTCCAGCGTCTCTGTCTCCACCTCTATCTTACGGATAAATGGGGCATACGCCCTTGCCCTGGCCACAGCCTGGGCAATGCCGCCCGCTGCGCCAATATGGTTGTCTTTAAGCAGTATTCCGTCCGAAAGGTTATAGCGGTGGTTGATTCCGCCTCCCACCTTGACCGCATACTTTTCAAATATGCGCATATTCGGCGTTGTTTTCCGGGTATCCAGCAGCTTGGTTTTGCTGCCCTGCAAAATATCCGCATACCGGCGCGTCATTGTCGCAATCCCGCTCATGCGCTGCAAATAATTCAGCGCCGTGCGCTCCCCGCTCAGCAACGCCCGCATATCTCCTGAAACCGTGCCAACCACTGTACCGCTCTTTATGGCCTGGCCATCTTGATACTCTGTCTCAAATTTTGCAGAAGGGTCCAGCAACCAAAAAACCCGCTCAAATACCTTTAGCCCTGCCAAAATGCCATCCTGCTTTGCAATCAGCTGCGCACTGCCCAACGAGGGGCCCTTTACGACCGCATTGGTAGAAACATCTTCCGAAGTGATGTCCTCTCTTAACGCAGCGCGCAATATATCATCCACATTGAGAGCCATTGTGACACCATTGATCATAAAAATCCTCATCCCTTCTCTTGATTTCATTGAGCACCAAAGTGCGGTATCGCTGTGCTAAGGCTTGGGTATCCTCATAGCTGCTGAGATCTGTTGGCATCGGCACATGGCTGAGGTCCCCGATTGTTCTTTGGAGGCTTCTCGCCGCCCGTTTTGCAAATACCAGGCTTTCCAACAGAGAATTGCTTGCCAGCCTGTTTTTCCCGTGCACGCCATTGCATGCGGTTTCCCCTACCGCGTACAAATGAGGCATAGAAGTACAGCTCTCTAAGTCCACCGCTACACCCCCCATAAAATAATGCTGGGCCGGCGTAACGGGAATGGGCTCCTTTGTAAGATCGTATCCCTTTTCTAAGCAGTGCTGATAGATATGAGGAAATCTTTTCTGAATTTTTTCTGCGCCTAAATGCACAACGGATAACCATACATAATCCTTGTGGTCCATTTCCATCTGCGCATGAATTGCCTGGCTGACCACATCACGAGGCAGCAGCTCGTCGACAAAGCGCTCCCCTTTGGCATTGAGCAAAACGGCGCCCTCGCCCCGCACAGATTCTGAAATCAGAAACCGGCGCCCCTTTTCCTTGCTATATAGTGTTGTGGGATGAATCTGAATATAATTGACATCTTTGAGCCGGATCCCATGCAAAAGCGACAGCGCCACAGCATCCCCCGTTAAGTGCGCAAAATTGGTAGAACTGTCAAACAATCCGCCCACGCCCCCGGTGGCCCATACCACGACCTTGGCAGCGATGGTGCAAAGGGCGCCATCCTGGCAGCGTACCACCGCACCATGGCATCCTTCCCCATCACAAACAATATCCAGCATGCAGGTATACGGATACAGCGCAACATTTTTCCTTCTCTGCACTTGCGCCAACAATTTTGACGTTATTTCGCGTCCTGTCTCATCCTCATGGTGCAAAATGCGAAAGGCGGAGTGCGCGCCCTCCCGCGTATAGCATAGGCCCTGCTGATCATGTTCAAATTCCACGCCGCACCGCAGCAGGTCGCCAATGATCTCCGGCGAAGACCGAATCATCATTTCCACTGCCAGCGGATCATTTTCATAATGCCCCGCTTTCATGGTATCCATATAATAGCTGGCATAGTCCTGCTCACTTTTCAGTGTAGAAATACCGCCCTGTGCCAAATAGGAATCGCTGTTTTCCAAATCCTGTTTAGAAATCATGCAAATATCCAAATTCTCCGGCAGCTGCAAAGCACAGAACAGCCCGGCTGCGCCTGTTCCTACGATCAGCACATCTGCTTTCTGTTTCATAGCCACATCACCTTGCCATTGCATGCATCGCTTCCAGCGCCTTGAGCGCGCCTGTTCTAAGCGTACTATCCACCTCTACCTGCGGGGCCATGGTTTCCAGGCATCGCTTGATCTTTTCCGGCGTAATACGTTTCATATCCAGGCAAATCTGTCCCTGGCCTACCGGATAAAACCGTTTTTGCGGATTCTTTTGTTTTAATTCATACATAACACCTATCTCTGTACAAACGATAAACGCCTCGTTTTTACTCTGCGCCGCATAATCAATGATGCCGGAGGTACTGCCGATATAATCAGCCAGCGCCAACACCTCCTGTTTACATTCCGGATGTGCCAGTACCAAAGCCTCCGGGTGCGCATCCTTAGCCTCTTGTAAGGCTTCTGC
This sequence comes from uncultured Bacillota bacterium, assembly GCA_905208455.1. Taxonomy (GTDB): domain Bacteria; phylum Bacillota; class Clostridia; order Christensenellales; family QAND01; genus UMGS1975. The sequence goes on along the minus strand of CAJLPK010000032.1, from coordinate 4,274 downwards.
GGTTAGCTTTGTATGTACGTGGCAGTACCCTTTGTTGTAGATAAATTGCTTTTCCGGCAGCTTCGCCGCGATGTGGCGCGCCAAATTCTCATCTGGGATAAAATAGATTTCTCGATTCGGCAGCGCCTGTACAATGCGCATGGCATTGGCGCTTGTTACGCAAACATCGCTGTTTGCCTTGGCCTCTGCCGTAGAATTGATATAGCATACTACCGCCGCGTCAGGATGCTGGGCACGCACCTGCCGAATACGCTCAGCATCTGTCATATGTGCCATGGGGCAGTCCGCCACTGCGTCCGGCATCAGCACAGTTTTCTCCGGATTCATGATTTTCGCGCTTTCCCCCATAAACCTTACGCCGCAAAATACCAAGGTTTTTTGCGGGCATTCCCGGGCCACTTTGCTCAAATAATAAGAATCCCCTACATGATCCGCCAGCGCCTGCACGGCATCCTCTGTATAATAATGGGCCAGGATGATTGCATCCCGCTCACGCTTTAGCGCTTGTATCTCGTTTGTTATGTCAGGCATTGTATCCGCCTCCTCACCATAATCCAGTGCAGTATGGCACATTCTTTTGAAAATGTCAACACAACTGACAAGACAGTTGTATTTTCTCCCATCTTCCTATACGATAAAAAAAAGGAGGCGTTTTTATGAATCCCATTCTTGCCAATCTGGCAAATAGGCGCAGCATCCGTTCTTTCCTTCCGGACCCGCTGCCGCCTTATCAGCTCCGCGAAATCTTAGAGGCCGGGCGCATGGCGCCAAGCGGCGGCAACCGGCAGGCCTGCCATTTCTTGGTGATCCAATCCCCGCATATCCTGGCGGAGCTTAGCCAAAAAGCGGTCTCAGCTTTTGCCCGGATGCAGATAACCCCCCATACCTACGAAAGCTTGGCCTCCTCGATACGCAAGGCCAAGCAAGGACATTACGATTTTTTATACGGTGCCCCTGTCCTTGTGCTCGTTGCCAATCTCATCGACCACGGCAATGCCATGGCTGACAGCGCCTGTGCCTTAGAAAACATGATGCTGGCCGCGTCTAGCTTTGGCCTGGGGTCATGCTGGATCAATCAGCTAAGATGGCTCCGCGACGAACCCTCCCTCCGCTCCTATCTGCTTTCCATCGGCATGGCGCCGGAGGAAACCATTTACGGCGGGGCAGTGTTCGGTTTGCCTAAGCATCTGCCCACTGCACCTTTGCCCCGTACCGGAAACCGCATCACCTATCTATAATAAAAAGGCCGCCGGTGGGCGGCCTTTTCTCAGCGTCCTACGCTGGTGTTGTCCTTTGTTCTGTCCCTAAGGGCCGGAATGGGATTGGGCGCTGTTTCATAGCGGTAGTCCATTCCATTTTTAGCGATATATTCCTCGATGACACAATGGCTGGGTACGGTATTCACATCGCGATTGACGATATTTTGATAGAAGAAGAAATCAGAATCACGCGGCAGCTGATCCACACATACATAGTTTTCCAGGCATTTTGTGATATTGACAGTTGCAGCCAATACATCGCGCACATATTCAATGTTAGAGCCTAGCTTCAGCACACTGGGGAATTCTCCGTTCGGGATCACCTGGCACCAGTCCTTGCCCTCGTATTTCTGTAAGAGCTGCACGGCTTTGTGCAGGTGTGATAGTTCCTGTTCAAAGCATTGCTCCCAGACCTGCTTAATGTAAGGATCCACCTCTGTTTCATAGCACGAATAGTATAAATAGCATTCGGTATACTCATGCAGCAGCAATGATTCCAGCCAGGTAGCAGTCGTATCCATCAGGCTTCCGTATTCCGAGACATGCTGTTCTTCCACCATGCCGATCTCCTGATAAAGGCGGCGTCCAATATCTGAGGTGTAAAAAGCCCCCGCATTCATATAATAGTTCATTGTCTGCTGCTCTGCAGCCGTGATGATCCCAATATTCAGCTTTGTCTGCAAATCTGCCGTCTTATAGTTGGTATCATGGTTCACAGCGGCAAAGGGATACCGATGGTGGGCAATGGTAGGACGCCCCGGCATGATTTCCGTATAACCCCCCACCAGTTGCTCAGCCGCAATACCGCTCTCCATCTCCAGCAAGTTGGCGTAGCGGTACAGATGATCAAAGTCCTCCAACAGCGCAAAATCCATCGCAGCTTTTACATGCGGGTCCCTTTCCATCTTTGCCAGCGCTGCCGTTAAGTCTACGGCAAGCTGCTCATAGGAAATGGTTTGCTCCAAAATGCTCTCGTCTATCGGCTTTAGGTTGGAAATCTTTTTTTGCTGTTGCTGTTCGATTCTTCTTGTCAGGGCCAGTTCTCTTCTCAAATCGTTATTCGGGCAATGCCTTTGGAATTGATGAGAAAACCATACGGCCTCAAACTCTGTCCCGTTCATCAAAATGATACGGCACTTTGTATAAGGGTCCGTCTCGTTTTTATTATAAGACTTTGGATATAGCTGACACCAGTTTTGGATCGTGCGGTCAATGGGAACGGATTTCATTTGAAATGGATTCATCGTCGGCAGTACCTCCTATCGGATAATTTCATCCTTATCCATATGCAGCCGACCTGCAAAAAAATGCGCTTTTTGTCGTTGGCATTCATAAGAAGCAGCTTATCGCAGTGTACGCCCGCCTTTTCCTCGCATTCAAAAGAGCTCCCTTTCTTGGGGAGCTCCTCGTCATTTTATCTTTCATGCTTTCTACGCCTGGTATGCGGCCGGTTATGCGTAACCCTGTGCGGACGCCTATTCTGTTGATACCAGCCAAACACGGCAATGCCCGCAAGAATCAACAAACCAGACAAGACCAGCACAGCCGTCATGATGCCGTTCTGTTTTGTCTCTGAAGGAGCTATGGCCGGGCCTTCCTCTGCCGTCTCAAAAGGCTCCTCATCGCCTCCGGAAACAGCGCCTCTCTGCGGAATATGCTCAAAAAAATCGCGTTTCCCTGTATCTAAGCCCACCGTGGTATAGGCCAAACCGAATTTTGCATTATCGTATTTGCCGCCCTGCTGCATCTGGTAAAAGCTTTGCTGAGATTGGTGCTCGGCATAGCCCACACAGGCCATCTCATAGCCTGTTCTGCCGCCATAGGCCTGCAAAGGCTGGTTCCAATCCATCTCTATCGGGTTTTCTTGGTACAGGTGCAGATATAATTTCTTTACCTGCCAAGTACCAAAAACCTGTGCGGATTCCGGATACTTTTCTGCATCCTGCGCCATTTCCACTGCTTTTTGCACGGCATAGGCCGTGGCCCTATGTCCTCCATGTCCATACTCCCCGTTTATGTCATGGGACACGATCACGCTGGGCTTATACTGACGAATATTTTCTACCAGCTTCCCTACAACCGCCTCTTCCCCGCCCCAATTTTCCAGCCCTTCTTCCAATGTTCTGGATCGCTTGTCCGGAAAACGGTTAAAGACCGGATGGTTTTTGATTCCCATCGCCCACAACCCGTTCATCGCCTCACCGCAGCGCAGCCGGCCGCAGTTGGCCATATACACAATGACCGTCCTTTTCCCCTGGTCCACAGCATAGGTTGGGATCGTTCCCCCGAACCAAAGCAGTTCATCATCCTCATGGGCGGATACTATCATAAGATCCGCCTTTTTCACCGGGTTCTCCCATACCTGCACGGAGGCCGGCAGTGTGCCCTGCCCAAATACATTTAGTTCGGAAATCATATCCTTTGAGCTTTCTAAATCTATCGTGATCTTCCGTACGTCGGCGGCCAATTCAAAATAATCCTTGATTTTTGTAAACCCTTTTTCTTTGGTGAAACGATTGCATTCAACGCCATTTTTATCCTTTGCAGAGATCAGATAATCCTCTGGCTCCGCAAACCAGCTGATGGATAATCCGCCGGCAGGTCGTTCCGGCAAATCAATCGTAATCCGCCCATGGCCGCCAGAAGGCTGCCAATGCGTTTTCAGCGCTTTGTCCGTGAGCACGGCAGGATCTCCTTCCGATACTGTGATCCTGCATTTTTGTGTCATTCCCTCCGCTGTGTCTGGCGCCGCCGTCACCGCAGGCAAAAAGCCTGCTATACATAGCGTAAGCGCCGTCGCCCACGCCATCCATTTCCTTTTCATGAATTATATGCCTATCCAGAAAAAATCCGGCCTTTCTCTTTTTTGTTCCCTGTTTATGTATTCATCGTTAATATAAGTATTTTATTATACCATGATAACCTTCCCAAGGCTCTATGCTTTTCTTTCAGCTTGTATATCGAGCCTCCATTGGTTACAATAAAGCAAACAAGGAGGTGCGGACCTATGCAAAC
>CAJLPK010000031.1 GCA_905208455.1 uncultured Bacillota bacterium | reverse complement strand
TACAGGTGATGAGCAGGTCATTGAGCATGGCTTTATCATCTAGCATTGTATGTTCCATAGGGCTCCTCCTTATTTCTGGCTGGCGATAAACTCGTCTAGGCAGGTAAAATTCTGCTTATGGTGCTGGCATACGCGATCCAAAAGCTGTTTGGCATCATCACTGCGTACCTGTTGGCTATAAACCTTTGTCTTTTGATAGGAAACAGCTTCATGATTCATCAGATCCATTACATTGGTCAGATCCCTGGCGATGACCTGCTGGCCATCAGACGGTTGGTTACTGTTTTGCGGCATAATCAAAACCTCCTCAAATATTTTGAGTTAGTATCAGCAAAATGGCTGTATTCTATGCGGCAGGAAATCTTGGTTTTTTTGTCAATATGCGTTATGATGTAAACAAAGAAACTAAAGAGGATTACGATGGATCAGCCGAAGAAAAAAAATAGAAAGAAAAAGCTTTGTATGGATGCTGCCTTGACGTATTTAGGAACCAGGATGCGCTCAGAATATGAGATGCGATGTTATTTGCAAAAAAAAGAGTACCGCGAGGATGAGATAGAGCAAACGATAGAGCGCTTGAAAGGCTATCGATACATTGATGATTTGGCCTTTGCAAAAGAGCTGATACGCTGTAAGACAGCGATACGGCCTATGGGGAGGCGTGCGCTAGCGCATGCTCTTTATAAAGCAGGCGTGGACAAGATGACAATAGAGGATAGCTTGTCCAGTTATTCAGATGAAGCGGAACAGGCAGCATGCGAGGCGCTGTGCGAAAAATTGATGCAAAAAAATGGGACAGAGCGGCCGGGACTCGCCAAAACACAGAGGGCGTTGGCGGCCAGGGGCTTTGGCTACGAGCTGGTTTCAAAAGCGATGCAGAGGAGGAGCGGGGCCGAATGGGAATGAGAGATAGGATATTGGCACTGATGATGCAAAATCAGATTGGATATTTATCAGGAGAGCAAATTGCGGCTGAATGCGGCATTTCAAGAGCGGCCGTTTGGAAGCACATTGACCAGCTGAAAAAATTGGGATGTGTGATTGATGCAAAACCAAATTGTGGATACAGGCTGGTTTCTTTGCCGGATTCATTGGATCCTACGATTGTAAAAACCTTTGATTTTTCAGGCTTGCTGAAATCCGGCGTTACACTCAAACACTTTGAAACCGTGGACAGCACCAATGAAGCTGCCAAGCGGTTTGCAGCCAAGGGCGATAAGGATAAAACGGTTTATATTGCCGAGGAGCAGACAGCGGGCAGGGGGCGCTTGGATCGAAGCTGGTCCAGTAAAAAGGGTGCAAATCTGATGTTTACCATTTTGCTGCGGCCCACGTTTCGCCCGCAGGATGCATCGAAGGTACCGATCATCGCGGCAGTGGCTGTAGCGCAATCACTGCGCAGCTTTACCAGACTGGATGCGCGGGTAAAATGGCCCAATGATGTGCTGATCGGCAGCAAAAAGATCTGTGGCATCCGTTGTGAATTGGCGGCGGATTTTGATCGGACGGAATTGCTTATTGTGGGAATCGGCGTCAATGTGAATCAGACGGTGTTTCCAAAGGAACTGTCAGAGAAGGCGGCCTCTGTACGGACAGAGACGAACCGCAACACATCAAGGCCACAGTTATTGCTTTCCATCCTCAGTGATTTCTTTGATCTTTATCAAAAGACCTTTGAAGAGGATGGGTTTGACGATGTGATCGTGGAGTATACAAAAATGAGCGTGCTCTTCCAACAAATGATCACCATACAGGCTGGTGGACGGGAAACACATGGGCGTTGTATTGGGTTTGACAGGGAAGGATGCCTGATCATGCAAAATGAACAGAATAGACGAGTGCGGATCATGGCAGGCGAAGTGAGTATAAGGAGCGAAAAAACGTATGTATAGCGGAAATATTACAGAGATAGACGGCATTGCAGCCGCGCATATAACAGATGCGCAAAATAGAACGGGATGTACGGTGATTTTGGCCAAAGACGGCGCAGTTGGCTCGGTGGATGTTAGAGGAGGAGGGCCGGGCACCAGGGAAACGGATGCGTTTTCACCTATCAACTTGGTGCAGAAGGTGCACGGCGTGTGCTTGAGCGGCGGCAGTGCCTTCGGGCTGGCCGCGGCAGATGGCGTGATGCGGTATTTGGATGAGCAGAAAATTGGCTTTGATACGGGGGTAGCAAAGGTTCCCATCGTCGGTGCGGCGGTATTGTTCGATCTGGCCTATGCAGCGCCCGGCAAGCGGCCTACGGCAGAAATGGGATACCAAGCAGCCGCCAAGGCGGACGGTGCGCCGCTTGCACAGGGATGCTATGGTGCCGGCACCGGTGCTACGGTGGCAAAAATGCTACCGAATCTGCAGCCGAAGAAAAGCGGTTTTGGCACGGCATCCATGAAGGCGGGAAACGCTACGGTCGCGGCGGCGTTTGCGGTGAATGCATTGGGGAATATCTATGATTATAAGACCGGTACGCTGATTTGTGGATATACATTGGATGAGCAAACGGATGCGATGAAAAAGATGTGGAATGGACAGAATACCACCATCGGCGTCATTGCAACGGATGCAAAGCTGACAAAGACACAGGCACACCGGCTGGCGATGCTGGCCCATGATGGCTACGGAATGGCGATCCGCCCTGTCCATACCATGCATGATGGTGATACTGCGTTTTCTTTGGCGACGGGAAAGGTGGAGGAAAGCCCGGACCTGATTTTTGCTTTTGCAGCGGAGGTAACGGCGCGGGCGATCGCCAATGCCGTATGGGCGGTCGAGCAACAGGATTGAAGAAGGGAGCGGGGGCCAAAAGATGGAGCTGATCTATACAGGAAACGAAATCAAAGAGATGGACCGCCAAGCCACCCAAAAGGGGACGGAGCTTTTATCTCTGATAGAAAAGGCGGGCGAGGCGATTGCCGGCCAGATAGAAGGGTTGCCAAAGGGCCCGGTTTGGATTTTTTGCGGGGCGGGAAATAATGGCGCTGATGGCCTGTCTGCCGCGCTTTTGCTGGCAAGGACGAGAAAAGTAAGCGTACTATTTTTCCATGAGCGCGCAGTGAGCTCCATGATGAGAAGCCTGTATGAGGCTGTAGTCCAGTCTGGGATAGAGGCCAAGGAAATTGAAAGCGAGGCACAGATCCCGGAGCAGTTGGATATGAAGCAGGGGATTGTAGTGGATGCTCTGTTAGGCGCTGGCAGCAATCGTCCTGTGCAGGGGCTGCTGGCGAAAGCCATTGAATGCATCAATGCGCAGAAAACCAATGCACTGGTTGTAAGTATAGATATACCCACAGGCGTATTTCCGGATACAGGCATGGTGAAGGGGCCGGCGGTATGCGCAGATATTACTTATTCATTGATGGGGCATAAGCCCGGCGTACTGCTTTACCCGGGGGCAAAGCATGCGGGGCAGGTACGGCTGCTGCGTCCGTTTCAAACGGAATATAGGGCGCAAAGGCTGCGCTTTGTCGTACAGCCGGAAGCTTTTCCCAGCTTGAAAAGAGATCGGTTTTCTCACAAAGGGACATATGGGAAGCTGGCGCTTGTCGTAGGCTCTGATGGCATGTATGGGGCGGGAGAGCTATGCGCGCGCTCGGCACTGCGCAGCGGGGTTGGGCTTTTGGGGATGGCCAGCCCTCGGACAACGGCTGCGGGGTACAGGAACCAGCTTCCCTGTGCGTTGGTGCGTGCGCTTCCGGAGGACAATGGCGGCTATGCCCCCTGCAGAAAAGAACTGGAAACGCACTTTGAGGGCGCAACGGCATTGGCAATCGGCTGCGGGATGGGAAAAAGCAAGGGGGTTTGGCCGGTCGTGTTCCAGGCCCTGCAAACAAAAAAACCTTGTGTTATAGATGCAGATGCGCTGAATGCACTCGCAAAGGCAGGCAAGCAGGCATGGCCTTATTTACACGGCGAAGTGATCCTAACGCCGCATCCAGCGGAACTGGCACGTTTGCTGCAAACGGATACCAGCGCTGTTTTGATGGATGCAATGCATGCAGCCGAGGTGTTGGCGATGAGCACGGGCGCGGTGGTGTTATGTAAAAACGCAAGCACCATTATCGCCGGGCCTAGGTATACAGCAGTGGTAACAAGCGGCTGTGCCGGCATGGCGAAAGGAGGCAGCGGCGATGTGCTGGCAGGGTGCATGGGCAGTATGCTGGCACAGGGGCACAGCGCCTTTGACTCGGCCTGTATGGCGGCTTATATTTGCGGAAGGGCAGGAGAATTGGCCCAAGAAGCTTACGGCGATGTTTCTATGCTGCCGACCGATACGATAGAAATGCTGCCGCGTGTGTTTATTGAGCTGGAAAACAGATAAATAAAGAAAGGAGGCGGACCTGCCTCCTTTTTGATTGGCAGACAGGCACGGGGGCGGCCGATCCTGCGTACTATGTAGTGTATCTACAAAAGAATAAACGCAGGTGAATGAGATGATTCAAAGAGGTGACATCTATCTGGCAAAGCTCTCTCCTGTGGTTGGTAGTGAACAGGGAGGGATCAGGCCCGTTGTCGTTGTACAAAACAATAAGGGCAACAAATTTTCGCCGACGGTAATCGTTGCTGCGATCACTTCCAGCAAAACCAAGCCGAACCTACCCACCCATATTCGCGTAATGCCGGAGGAGAGCGGGCTGAAAAAGCCTTCCATTATCCTATTGGAACAGATCCGAACACTGGATAAATCCAGACTCATTGAAAAAATTGGATGCTTGGCGCAGAAAAAAATCCGGGAATTAGATATGGCGCTTACGGTAAGCTTGGGTTTTACGGAAAGCCTTTAGCATGATATAATAGGCAGGAGGGCATACAAGCCCTCCTATTTTTGCGTCTGATTTTTATGGAAGGGAGTGGATCAAAGGAATGAAGCAGGTGATCAAAAACCTTATCATTATTGCCATTGGCGGCGCCTTGATGGGGTTTGCCATGACAATGTTTTTTATTCCAAACAAAATTGCACCAGGAGGTTTCAGCGGATTAGGAACGGTATTTTATTATTTATTTCATTGGCCGGCTGGCACAGTGATATTTCTAATGGATCTGCCTCTTTTCCTCATCGCCTGGAAAAAATATGGGACAAGCTTTCTTCTTTACTCCGTGTATGCAGTGGCTATTTCCAGCATTTTTACGGACTATGTGCCGGCGCCGGTGATTACAAATGATATCATGCTTGCCAGCATTTTTGGCGGTATTGTACAGGGCGTAGGCCTGGGGCTTATTATAAAAGCTGGCGGAAACACAGGGGGCACGGCATTGCTGGGGCAGCTGCTCCATTCTGCGCTGCCGCAGGTAAACCTTGCCTGGATGATCTTTGCAGTAGACTGCTTGGTCGTTATTTTCAGCGCTGTGGTATTCGGCATTGAGATTTCCTTGTTTGCGTTTATCGCGTTGTATATCTCAAGCAAAATGCTGGATCTTGTTCTGGAGGGGCTATCAGGCGCAAAGTCCATTTATGTCATTACGAACCATGCAAAAGAGATTTCAGATAAGGTTTTGTATGATATGGAACGCGGTGTTACCAACCTATCGGCAACAGGGATGTATAGCGGTGAGCCGAAGGATGTGCTGCTGATCGTGCTGGAAAACTCTAATGAGGTTATCAAACTAAAAACGATTGTGCATACCATCGACAAAGATGCCTTTGTCTTGGTGGTAGATGCGCGCGAAGTGCTGGGAGAAGGATTTGCTCCTCCCGCTTCACACTGAGAAAAGACTATGATTACGATTGTATCTGAAAACGAGCATAAAACCGAGCGTATAGGCCGCTGCTTTGCTAAGACTGTGCCGGGCCGCTGTTTGGTATTCCTCAAAGGGGGCCTAGGCGCGGGCAAGACGGCGTTTGCTAGGGGCGTGGCGCAGGGGCTTGGCGTAGAAGGCAATGTATCGTCCCCCACTTTTACGCTGGTCAATGAATACCAGGGCAAAAGAGGAGTTCTTGTGCATATGGATCTATACCGTCTATTGGACCATCCGGCGGAGGAGTTAGGCCTGGAGGAATATTTTCAAAGGCCGGGCATCTGCCTAATAGAATGGCCGGATGTGCTGGAGGGATGGGAGATTCCGGATATCACAATTTCGATTGAACAAACAGGGCTGGAGCAGAGAACATTTTTCATTCTGGCAGAAGAAGAGTTGGAGCAGCAGCTTCAGGAGGCATTTGCATGCGAATTTTAGCGATCGATACGACCGGGCCGGCAGCAAGCGCTGCCGTATACAGCAAAGGGGAGGTTTACCAAGCCTTTTTAGAGGATGGGCATACGCACAGCCAGAAGATACAAACGCTGATCGAGCAAGCCATGCAAAAGGCAGGGCTGTCCCCCCATATGCTGACAGGCATCGCCATAACGAATGGCCCCGGAAGCTTTACAGGCATTCGCATCGGTGTATCCATGGCAAAGGCAATGTCACAGGCTTTGTCCTTGCCTTTGATCGGTATCAGCACCCTAGAGGTGCTGATGGACCAGGCGGACAGGGCGCCGTTGCATTGTGCGGTAATGGACGCCCGGAGAAAAGAGGTTTACGGGGCGGCCCGATGCGGGCAAAGAATCGTGGTGCCCGAAGGCGCAATGCCGTTGAAGGATTTTTTAGAGGCCGTTGAAAAAAGTGGTGAGAGAGCTTGCTTTGCAGGGGATGCGGTACGTGTATACGAAAAGGAGATCAGAGAGAAGCTGGGAGACCGTGCCGTGATTCTGCCGGAGCCGGATCGTATTCAGCAAGCCTGTACGGCGGCGCTGATTGCAGCCAAAAGCCCCCAGGTATATTGGAAGGATGCTTTTGCTGTGCAGCCAAATTATCTGCGTATTTCGCAGGCTGAGCGAGAACGGCTGGCCAAGGAGAGGCAAAATGAAGCTGCGAAGGCTTGAAAAGGCAGATGTCCCCCAGGTTGCCAGATTGGAGCAAGCATGCTTTTCCGTGCCGTGGAGCGAGGCCTCACTGTACCAGGATATCGTGCATAACGACTTAGCGCGTTACCATGGTGCGTTTGACGGGGATGCATTGATAGCTTATATGGGATACTGGAGGGTTCTGGAGCAAGCGCATGTGACCAATGTAGCGGTGAGCCCTGCCCGGCGCAGACAGGGCATCGGCAAGCAGTTATTTGGCTATGTGCTGGAAAAGGCAGCCGAGGAAGGCGTAGAGAGCCTGACTTTGGAAGTGCGCCCCAGCAACGAAGCTGCTTTGGCTTTGTATCATTCATTCGGGATGAAGGAACAGGGGCGCCGCAGGCACTATTATTCCGACAACGGAGAGGATGCATTGATCCTGTGGCTTTCTTCATTGCCATACCCCAAAGCTCGCTGACATATGTTATAATATTACATTATAGTTTGAAAGCAGGAATACAATGGTCTTTTCTGTGGGAGAAACAGAGATATATTATAAGGTCATGGGGCAGGGACCGCCGGTTTTGATGCTTCATGGCTGGGGCGGCTGCGCGGATAGCTTTGCGCCGGTATCGCTTCGGCTGGCCAACCTTTTTACGGTATATGCCCTTGATTTTCCGGGACACGGGCAGTCCAGCATGCCGAAAGAGCCGTGGCGGGTACAGGATTATGCGGATGCAGTACGCGACTTCATCAAAGAAATGGGTCTGGAGGGCTGTTATGTAATTGCCCATTCCTTTGGATGCCGTGTGACGTTGAAATTAGCGAGCAAGGAACCCAAGCTGTTTTCCAAGCTCGTATTTACCGGTGGTGCGGGGATACGGCCTAAACGGACCTTTGCTTATTACCGCCGCACGTATGCCTATAAGCTGGCAAAGCGCATGGCAAAGCATAAGTGGGGCGTGGGACTGTACAGGATTTTTGGAGTCGATGTAAAAAAACGGGTGGAAAATGCGGGAAGCCCCGAATATAAAGCGCTGCCGGAGCATATGCGCCGCACTTTTTCCAACGTTGTCAATGAAGACTTGACGCCCTGCTTGGAAAAGATCCAGGCGCCTACGCTGCTGATATGGGGGACGGAGGATACCGAAACGCCTCTTTGGATGGGCGAGTTAATGGAAAAAAAGATTCCGGATGCAGGGCTTGTAAAGCTTGAGGGGGGCACACATTTTGCCTACCTGGAACAGCTGGAACAATTTTTGGCTGTGGTAATTTATTTTTTGACAAGTGAGGAGAACACATGAGCCTTACCGCAAACTTAGTGGCTTTGGGATGGGGATGGACACTGTTAGGCGCATGCTTTATTGCGCTGATGATATATTTGGCCAGCGAGGCCAATATGCAGCGTTTTCTGCACCTGCTTCAGCTGGAATCGTATCAGATGGATGGATACTACCGTTCTGTAAAGCGTAATGCCAGGATGGATGTATGGCCGGCCTGGGGGTATGCGCTGGCCTATGCGGCACTGAGCCTGGGCGGGTTTATCCTGCAAGCAGCCGTGCAGTCGGCTTTGTGCAATTTGATGGTAGGGGCCTTGGCTTTATGCTTGTTTGTTGCGGTTTGCCTAGAGACAGGCAAGCGGAAAAAAATGCAGAAGCAGAAGAAGGAATATGTGCGTACAGACCGTATGAAACGGCTGGAGCGCTGCACCAGAATGGTTTTAGCAGGCGTTTCCTTATTCTGTGTTCTGTTGGGATGGGCTGTCACTGCGCTGACAATAGACAGCAGCGTGGCGGTATCCTCGCTGGGATGCTTTGTCGCATCGATGATTTCAGCGATGCCTGTATGCCTGTTGCCGCAGTGGATTGCGTTGGCGGCTAAGCTGAGGCAAAGGCCCGAAGAGAAAATCAACCATCGCTTTATAGAGGATGCAGTGCGCATCATAGACAGCAGGGACGATTTGGTTCGTGTCGGCATTACCGGCAGTTATGGGAAGACCAGCACAAAATTTGTGCTGGGCACGATCTTACAGGAAAAATACGATGTGCTGGTGCCGCCCAGCAGCTACAATACACCGATGGGTGTAACGCGCGTAATCCGTGAAATGCTCAGCGACAAGCATGAGGTGTTCGTTTGTGAAATGGGCGCCAGGCGCTGTGGCGAGATCAGAGAGCTTTGTGATATTGCAAAGCCGAAATACGGCATACTAACCAGTATAGGCAATCAGCATCTGGAGACCTTTGGAAGCATAGAAAATATTCAGAAAACCAAATATGAATTGATGCAGAGCCTTCCGGCGGATGGAAAGGCCTTTTTTCCGGCAGATGGGGCGCTGTGTGAGGAGCTGTATCGTGGGCATACCGGGCCCAAATGCTTATTTGGGCTGACGGAGGACTGCGATGTTCGTGCTGTGAATTTGGATGTAGGCCCCTTTGGCAGCGAATTTGATCTGCAGATCCGGGGCGGGGAATGTGTGCACTGTACGACACAGCTATTGGGAAAGCATAATATTATGAATGTTTTGGGATGCGCAGCGGCCGCGTACGAATTGGGATTGACACTGGAGCAAATCGCAGCCGGGATCCAAAAGGCGGAGCCGGTAGAGCATAGGCTGCAGCTTATCAATCCCAACAACGGGACGCTGGTCATTGACGATGCTTTCAACAGCAATCCCAATGGGACCAAAGCGGCGATGGAGGTGCTTTCCATGTATACGCAGTTTAGGAAAATCTGCGTAACGCCTGGTATGGTAGAATTGGGAGAAAAGGAAGAGGAAGAAAACCAGGCCTTTGGAGAAAGAATGGCGGCGGTTTGCCAATTTGTTATTTTAGTAGGGCAAACCAGGGCGATTCCCATTAAGAGAGGTTTGTTGAATGCGGGTTTTCCTGAGGAAAATATATTTATAGGGGATAATTTAGATCAAGCAACGGAGATTTTGGGCGCTTTGATCCGGCCGGGCGATGTGGTTTTGTTTGAAAATGACCTGCCTGACCACTATGAGCATTGAGAGGAGATACGCATTATGAAAACAAAGCTAGCGGTATTTTTTGGCGGCAGAAGTGTAGAGCATGATGTATCCATCGTAACGGGCCTTCAGGCCATTGAGAATGTAAACCGGGAAAAATACGAGGTGATCCCCGTATATTTGGCGCGCAGCGGGGCTTGGTACACGGGGGAAAAGCTGCTGGATGTGTCCATCTATCAGGACTTTGAAAAGCACGAGCCGGAGGCCATGCAGGTGCGCTTATCCACTGTGCCTGGCGAAGGGCTTTTGACGGAGACGGGCGCTATGGCGCTGGATGCGGCGTTGTTGTGTATGCACGGACTGCATGGCGAAGACGGAACGCTGCAGGGACTGTTGGAATTGGCGGATATCCCTTATACCAGCCCTTCGGTGGGCAGTTCGGCTGCCGGTATGGATAAGGCCTTGATGAAAAAGGTATTTGCGGGCTGTGGATTTCCCATGATGCCGTATGTGGATGTAACGCGCCATGCCTACCAGGCGGATACCGAACAGTGGGTAGAAAAAATGGAATCCCTGGGATACCCGCTCTATGTAAAGCCTGCAAACCTTGGGTCCTCCATTGGCATTTCCCGGGTAGAAAATAGAGAGGCGCTCAAAGAGGCGATACAACTGGCCTTTGCCTATGACAGAAAAGTGGTTGTGGAAAAGGGCGTTGCCGATGCTATGGAGATCAACTGCTCGGTTTTGGGGATCGCGGATGACTGCCGTGCCAGTTTATGTGAAAAGCCTTTGGGATGGAAGGACTTTTTGACCTTTGAGGATAAATACCTTCGCGGCGGAAAAGGGAAAAATGCGGCGACGCGCCAAATCCCGGCGCCCATTGGAGAGGAAATGACAGACAAGATCCAGACCCTGGCCAAACAGATTTTCACTGAAATGGACTGTAAAGGGGTTGTACGGATCGACTTTTTGGTGGATAATCAGACAGGCGAACTGTATGTGAATGAGATCAATACCATCCCTGGCTCCATGGCATTTTATCTCTGGGAACCATGCGGGCTTTCCTACGGGGCATTGATCGATGAATTGGTACAAATCGCGAAAAGCGCAGCGGAGGAAAAAAAGAAAAACAGCTATGCATACGATTCTTCCATTCTCCAAAAGGTGAGAAGCGGCGGTACAAAGGGGACAAAGGGAAGCAAGGGTGCGAAATAACTAAAGCGGAAAGGCGGAGCTTATGAGACGTTTAGGCTATTGGCTGATCGGGTTGATCCTTCTTTCTTTTGTGAGTAGTTTTTTCCTGCCGTATGCGGGGTTGGTATCCGTGCTAGGGTATGTGGTTACCATTTTGCTGTGGCTGGCCTATTATGGATACTTTTCCTACGGCATATTGATGGCAGGGAAATGGTATCTTGAGCGTGAGCAGGAAAAAGAAAGCGGAATAGAGAGAAAACCCAAGCGCAAACGGATCAAACATAAGGAAAACAATCGGGATGGCAGAGGACAGCATGGCATGCATGCGGCGCGGCAGCGCCAGCATAGGGTGGTGCGGCACCATTACTATACAGTACCGCCCCATGTTGTAGGCCGCTATAAGGACGAATGATAAACTTTGTTCACTAAGGAGTGAGACGGTTGGAGAAAATCCAAATGAAGACCCCATTGGTAGAGATGAATGGAGATGAAATGACGCGCATCCTTTGGAAGATGATCAAGGATGAGCTGATTTTGCCTTACATTGATCTAAAGACCGAAGCGTATGACCTGGGGTTGCCAAATCGAGATGAGACAGATGACCAGGTAACAGTGGACGCGGCGAACGCTATCAAAAAGTACGGCGTTGGGGTAAAATGCGCTACCATTACTCCGAATGCACAGCGGAAGGAGGAGTACGATCTAAAGCGCCTGTATAAAAGCCCTAACGCTACCATCCGTGCTATGCTGGATGGCACAGTATTTCGTGCGCCCATTGTGGTGGAGGGGATAGAGCCTATTGTAAAATGCTGGGAAAAACCTATCACCCTGGCGCGGCATGCTTACGGGGATGTCTACAAGGCAGTAGAGATGCGCATTGATCATCCCGGCACGGTAAAGCTGGTCTATGAAGGGCAGGATGGCGGGCATACTGTGCTCCATACCTTTGAGGGGCCGGGCGTAGTGCAGGGTATGCATAATACAGATCATAGCATTGCGTCGTTTGCTCATGCTTGCTTTAATTATGCGCTGCAGACCAAGCAGGATCTTTGGTTTGGCACGAAGGATACTATTTCCAAGGTATATGACGGACAATTCAAGAAGATATTCCAAGAAATTTTTGAAAGCGAATACAAGGAAAAATTCCAGCAGGCGGGCATTGCCTATGAGTATACGCTGATTGATGATGCTGTGGCGCGGGTAATGCGAAGCAAGGGCGGCTTCATCTGGGCCTGCAAAAACTATGACGGCGATGTGATGAGCGATATGGTTGCTACCGCATTCGGCTCATTGGCGATGATGACCAGCGTGCTAGTTTCTCCGGACGGCTTGTATGAATATGAAGCCGCGCATGGCACTGTAACCAGGCATTATTACAGGCACTTAAAGGGAGAAACGACGAGCACCAATCCGATGGCAACGATTTTTGCATGGACGGGCGCCCTAAGAACCAGAGGAGAGTTGGACGGAATCAGTGCATTGCCGGCTTTTGCAGATCGGATGGAAAAGGCTTGTCTGGATACCATAGCAAGCGGCAAAATGACAGGAGACCTAGCGGCCATGACATCGCTGAAAGATGCACAGACGCTGGATTCACTGTCCTTTATCAAAGCAATTCGGGCTGTCTTTGATGCCCAGTAAGAGGAGGAAAACCATGTCTTTATATGGCGATTGGAGAAATTATTTGGAAAATTTAACGGATGACCAGGCAGAGGGCTTTCAGCGTGATTACTATGAGCAGGAAGAAAAGCTGTATCAAAAACTGCTGGCACAGTATCCCGAAAAGATAGAGGGGACGTTCCAGGAACTGGCTGAGAAATATGAATTTAAGCCGATGATCTTCGCCGGGTTCATGGACGGCATCAACGACAGCCTCAACACTCCCTACAAATTGGAGGATCTTAAGGAAGAGACTAAGATTGTCCTGGATGTGGATTTTGAAAAGCTGTATACCAATATGCTGGAGGCCAAAGCGCCGTGGCTGTATAATTTGGAAGAATGGGATCATGTGTTTCCTGCGGAAAAGCGCCAGGAAATTACAAAGAAGTTTCATTTGAGCAAGCAGGCTGTCAGCCATAAAATTGACAGGAACGCGCCATGTCCCTGCGGCAGCGGGAAGAAGTATAAAAAATGCTGCGGCAAAAATGTATGATGGAAAGCAAGGCAAAATTTGCCTTGCTTTTTTGTATAAATTCTTTTGCTTCGGGCCAAGCTAGAAACAAAACCTAGGAAAAGAGGGAAAATAGGAAAAATGAAACGTAAAGCTTTGGCTTTTTTGGCAAGCATGGCCATGCTGGTATCGATATCTGCTTGCGGTACAGTAGAACAAAGCCCCATGGAGTCTGCGCCGCAGACAAGCGCAACAGCGCCCGCAGTAGAACCCACAGGAGGGCAAAACCAAACAACACTGTCCCCTCAGCAGCCGCAAGCAACAGCCCCGGACGGGACGACTACCACCAACCAACCGTAAAAGGCGTAAAAAAACGCCTTTTTCTTTTGGAGAAATGTTTGAAAATTTATATATTATACGGTATACTATCAAAGATGTGTAAATTTGGCAGAGTTTGTCTGTGAAAGAAAGGAAATGTGATTGATATGCGCAAAGGTTTGAAAATAGCGATAGGGGTTATTTTAGTCATCGCGATTTTGGTTTGTGCTTACTTTTTATATCAGTCCATTTTGGGGGATTCCAATAAGTCAGCGGAGCCGTCGCAGACGCCATTGCCAGTACCTACGTTGGCGCCGGCGCCTGCCGTGACACCTACGCCGACGGCCGGGGGAACAACAACTGAGTCTCCGACGAGCACGCCAGGAACGGGCACGGTCATCAATGGCCAATGATGGATAGTCTGAAAACCCCTTTATGTTAAAGGGGTTTTTTTGTTGAAAAGAAAAGGAGAATTCTTATGCAAAAAATAATTCATGGAAACATAGTAGGTTTGAATAAAGCTATGATTTCTCAAATTGAAATGCTTTACAGTTATACAATGGATAGAAGCGAATTTGCATCTTTTGCGCTGCTGGACGCCATGGCACAGTTGACAGAAAAGACAAACCGAGAGATTTCTGTTTTGATTGCGCGTGATGGCACGGTAAGGGATGTATCCATCGGGCATTACAATAGGGCAGAGATTCCAGAGCTGCGCACGATGCGCAGCATGACTAGACTTTGCGGTATCCGTTGTGTGCATACGCATCCCAGCGCCTCTGGCTTGCTGTCGGAAATAGATCTGAATACGCTGCAGCAGCTTAGGCTAGATAGCATGGCCGCAGTTGGGGTCAAGGATGGAAAGCCTTACGATGTATTTACTGCTTTTTTAACAGGACAAAAACCGCCTGTGCGGATGATAGGCCCTATCCCTCCTAAGGCAATGGCGCAAGCACGCTGGATGGAGGAGATTTTGCAGGCAGATAAGTCGGTAGGGAGGTTTGAAGCCTATGCGCCGGACCAGGGCCCGCCGAAGGCCGTTTTAGTCGGTATGGCCGAAGACGGTATGGAAGAGCTGGCTGAGCTGGCAAGGACAGCCGGGTATCAGGTAATAGGAAGGGAAATACAAAATAAGGCACATCCTGACAACGCCACCTATGTAGGACGCGGCAAGGTAGCTGAATTGGTATCGTTAAAAGGGGAGAAAGGGGCAGAGATTTTTATTTTTGATGAGGAACTGTCTCCTTTGCAGATTCGGAACCTTGAAAATGAGACGGGAAGCATGATATTGGATCGCACGGCCTTGATTTTGGAGATATTTTCTATGCGTGCCAAAAG
Source organism: uncultured Bacillota bacterium (assembly GCA_905208455.1). Taxonomy (GTDB): domain Bacteria; phylum Bacillota; class Clostridia; order Christensenellales; family QAND01; genus UMGS1975. Next base: position 2,029 of record CAJLPK010000031.1, on the reverse strand, counting down.
CAGGGAAGGAAAGCTTCAAGTAGAACTGGCCCGGCTGCAGTATGAGCTGCCAAGGCTCACAGGGCAAGGCCAAGCGCTTAGCCGGCAGGGCGGCGGAAGAGGCACGCGTATGGGCGGCGGTGAAGCAAAGCTGGAAACGGATAAGCGCCGTATCCGCAGGCGCATCTTTGAGCTAAAGGAAGAGCTGAGGCTTTTGGCCCAGCATCGGCAGGTGCAGCGGAGCAAACGCATAACCGGAGGGATCCCAACCATTGCATTGGTAGGATATACCAATGCAGGGAAAAGCACGCTTCTCAATACGCTTTCAGGCGCAGATGCATTGGCGGAAAATAAGCTGTTTGCTACGCTGGACCCGCTGACGCGCAGAGCAGACCTGAATGGGCAGGAGGTGCTTTTGACCGATACAGTTGGATTTGTACAAAAGCTGCCGCATGAGCTGGTAGACGCATTCCGCTCTACCTTAGAGGAAGCGGTGCATGCAGATCTGCTTTTGCATGTGGTGGATGCTTCTCATCGGGAGAAAGAGCGGCAGATGGAAGTGGTGGATGAGGTGCTGCACCAACTGAACGCCCATACCATTCCACGCATTGTTGTATACAATAAGGCGGATATAGCCGGCTTTGAGGCCCCAAAGGGCGCGGTAGCCATCAGTGCAAAGAATGGCCAGGGCCTGGAACCTTTATTTGCTTGTATTCAGGATCGGCTTTCAGAATCATGGTGGCAGGGGAGTCTTTTGATCCCTTATCATAGGGGCGATTTAGCTGCTCAGATACGTGCCTGCGGAACGATCCTGAATGAGACATATTTGCAGGAAGGTACGGAAATAGTATGCAAACTGCCCAAAGCGAAGTATTCCCAAATGATAAAGCAGCTGCAATAAAAGGAAGCCGGGACTCGTGATGAGCCCCGGCTTCCTGATTTATAGAAATATTATCTATATACGCCACGCCTGATTTTTTCATTCATTTTGCGGATACAGTGGGCAGAATACAATGCTAACACAATGGTGACGCATACGCCGATGATTAAATATAAAATGTCGTAGGTAACCAATGCTGCTACGCATAAAGCCAATGAACAAATCCCTGTAACCAAATAGGGCCAGGCAAACTCTTTGGCGAATTTACTTCTATTCTTGATACGGGCATCCAGCTCAGGCGTCATTTCTCCCAGCATTAGGAATACCTTTTTTACGCCAATATAATATGCATACCAAAGGCTAAAAACCCCGTAGATAAGATACATGACAGTGATGACGATAAAGCCGATACCAAGTTCGTTTCCTTGCAATTCGCTTCCTCCTTCAATCAAAACTCAAGCTTGTTTGCCAGGAAAGCCGGCAACTCATCCTGATGGATGCGGATCTGTTCCATGGTATCGCGGTCACGAACGGTAACAGTACCATCTTCCAGCGTATCAAAGTCCACAGTAATACAGTATGGCGTACCGATTTCATCCTGCCTGCGGTACCGTTTTCCGATGCTGCCGGATAAATCATACTCAACATTGTAGTGAGCAGACAGCTTAGCATACAGGGCCTCTGCTGCGGGCGCCAGTTTTTTTTGCAAAGGCAGAATAGCAGCTTTGACTGGTGCGATCACAGGATGGAACCGCAAGACCACACGGGTATCGCCGCCTTCTAATGCTTCCTCATCATACGCATCACATAAGAGGGCGAGCGTCAAGCGATCCACCCCTACGCTGGGCTCAATACAGTAAGGAACCACCTTCTTCCCGGTAGTAGGATCCATGTATTCCAGGGCTTCTCCGGATTCCTTTGCATGAGCCTTCAGGTCAAAGTCTGTGCGGTCTGCAATCCCCCAAAGCTCTTTGACGCCAAACGGATAGCGAAATTCAATATCTGTTGTAGCATTGCTGTAATGGGATAACTCAGCTTTATCGTGATCGCGCAAAGAAATGCTTTCCTTTTTCAGGCCAATGGAATAAAGGAAATTGGTACAATACTCTTTCCAATAGGAGAACCATTCCAAATCCTCGCCGGGCATACAGAAAAATTCTAGCTCCATCT
>CAJLPK010000030.1 GCA_905208455.1 uncultured Bacillota bacterium | reverse complement strand
GGTGCTGGGGCTGGCCGTGCTGGCACTGCGCCGATACCGCCGTAATAAGGGCGGCTGTGCCGGGTGCCGGGGCTGCGCAATGCCTGGCAGATGTGCAAAGGAAAAGCAGAAAAGGAAGCCGTGAAAAAAGCATTTTGGAACGCCGGGTAGGGCGGGGGCCGGGTTTGGCCTCCGCTTTTTGCATTGGGAAGGGGAGGCTGTGCAGGAAAAAGGGGGGAGGGGCCGGCGCATCAAACCTATTCAAAACAAGGGAACTTATGGTAAGATAGATACAAATATATGCCCGAGGAAGCGCGAGGGCGGTGTATAGGCGGCGCAGCCTATGCGCGGCAAAGCCATCGCAGGAGAACGGAGGAACAGACGATGATTTTCCCAATGTATATCAATGGCAAGTGGTTTGAAGGTGAAGGCCGGCAAATGCAGGAGGTTGTAAGCCCGGGCAGCGGCGAGGTGCTGGGGCGCATTCCGCTGGGCACGCCGGAGGATGCGGACGCGGCCTTGCAGGCGGCCAAAAAAGCAGCGCCTGCCTTGGCGGCGATGACGGTATTCGAGCGGGCGGAGATCTGCTACCGCATTGCGGACAAGATAGACGCAAACCAAGAGGCGCTGGCAAAGCTGCTGACCGCCGAGCACGGCAAGCCGTACCACAGCGAGGCGCTGGGCGAGGTGGCGGCCTGCGCGCTGGCGTTCCGCGATGCGGCCGAGCAAATCAAGTGGATGGATGGCAAAGTGGTGCCGCTGCGCGACAGAAACGCGCGCTGCCTGGTGACGCGCCGCCCGAAGGGGATCTTTGCGGTGATCACACCGTGGAACTTCCCGCTGGGCACGGCCTGCCAGTATTACCTGGCCGCCGGCATTGCCGTGGGCGACCCGATGGTGTGGAACCCCGCCACCACCACGGCGGCGGTGGCAAGCGCGCTGATGAAGTGCTTTGAGGGCGTGGGCCTGCCGGACGGCGCGGTCAACCTTGTGATCGGCAAAGGCGCTGTGGTGGGCGATGCGCTGAGCGCGCACCCGCTGACCGCGGGCATTGGCTTTACCGGCTCTACCGTGACGGGCAACATCATCTGCGAGCGGGCCAAATGCAAGCATACCTCCATGGAGCTTGGCGGCGACGGCCCCTGTATCGTGTTGAAGGACGCGGATTTGGACGTAGCGGCCCAGGGCCTGATGAACGGCAGCTTTTTGAATGCCGGTCAGGTATGCACCAGCACGGAGCGCGTTTTGGTGGACGACGCCGTTGCAGATGCCCTGGTAGCAAAGATTTTGGAAAAGATGCAGACCCAATACCAGTTGGGCGACCCGTTTGATGCAAAGACCACGATGGGGCCGATGCACCTGGAAAGCCAGATCGAGATCGTGGAATCGCATATCAAGCAGGCGGTGGAAAAGGGCGCCAAGGTAGTAGCCGGCGGCAAGCGGCGCGAGGGCATGCCGACGAACCGTTATTTTGAGCCTACCGTGGTAGACCATGTGCCGGTGGACTGTATGCTGCATACCGACGAGACCTTTGGCCCTGTGCTGCCGCTGGTGCGCTTTCAGGACGAGAGCGAGATCCCCGGCCTGGTGGAGATGAGCGGCTACCGCCTGTTCTGCGCCATCTTCACCAAGGACATCAGCAAGGCGCTGCGCATGGCAGAGCAGTACAATTTCGGCGCGACGAACATCAACGGCGCCTCCAACTATTGGGACCCGACCATCCCGGCCGGCGGCGGTGGCGGCAGCCAGAGCGGGCATGGAAGAAGCGGCGGCAAATATTCCATTGAGGATATGAGCGAGGAGCGCGCGGTCGTCATTCATTTGAACTAAACATACGGACGCTGACGGGGCTGCAGGCCCTGCCGGCGTCCTTTGTCTTTTTTGGCGGAGGCACACGGACGAGACGCCCTAAAAATGCCAAGAAAAAATTGCGGAATTTGTGAAAAAAAGAACACGGGAGCGTTGCATTGGCCCATACATTGTGATATATTTATCACATAGTTAGAATCAGAGGCAAACTCTCATTTTTTCAACCAATGTACATCCTTTAAGAGTAATTAAAAAACGGAGGAAACGAACATGTCCAAAAAAGTTGTATTGGCCGGCGCTGTGCGTACGGCAATCGGCAAAATGGGCGGTACGCTGACAAGTGTGCCGGCAGAACAGTTGGGAACCATCGTCATCAAAGAGGCGCTGAGCCGTGCAGGCGTAAAGCCGGAGCAGGTCGATGAAGTGCTGATGGGCTGCGTCATCCAGGCGGGCCTGGGCCAGAACGTGGCGCGCCAGGCGGCCATCCATGCCGGGCTGCCGGTAGAGGTGCCGGCTGTGACGCTGAACGTGGTTTGCGGCAGCGGCTTAAACGCGGTGAACATGGCGGCGAACATGATCCAGGCGGGCGACGCGGACATCGTAGTGGCCGGCGGTATGGAAAACATGTCCGCAGCGCCGTATGCTGTGATGCAGGGCCGTTACGGCTACCGCATGAACAACGGCACGCTGGTGGATACCATGATCAACGATGCGCTGTGGGATGCGTTCAACCAATACCACATGGGCATCACGGCGGAAAACGTGGCGGAGCAATGGGGCATCACCCGCGAAATGCAGGATGAGTTTGCAGCCCAGAGCCAGAACAAGACCGAAGCGGCCCAGAAGGCCGGCAAGTTTGACGACGAGATCGTCGGCGTGCCCGTCAAGATGAAGAAAGAGACCGTGATTTTCAATAAGGACGAGGGCCCGCGCGCCGGCGTAACGGCAGAGGGCATCGCCAAGCTGAAGCCCGCCTTCAAGCGTGACGGCGGCACAGTCACCGCGGCCAACGCCTCCGGCATCAACGACGGCGCGGCCTGCGTGGTTGTCATGAGCGAAGAAAAGGCCAAGGAGCTGGGCGTAAAGCCGATGGCGACGTGGGTAGCGGGCGCCTTGGGCGGCGTAGACCCCTCCATCATGGGCGTGGGCCCGGTGGCGGCCTGCAAAAAGGTCTTTAAAAAGACCGGCCTTGGCATTGATGATTTCGATTTGATCGAAGCCAACGAAGCGTTTGCAGCACAGGCGCTGGCTGTGGGCAAAGAGCTGAAATGGGATGCGGAAAAGGTAAACGTAAACGGCGGCGCCATTGCGCTGGGCCATCCGGTAGGCGCGTCCGGCTGCCGTATCCTGGTCACCCTGCTGCATGAGATGCAGAAGCGCGATGCCAAACGCGGCCTGGCGACGCTGTGCATCGGCGGCGGCATGGGCTGTGCGACCATCGTGGAAAAATACGAAGGCTAAGGATCCGGACTTTTTAGGAGGCTTTTGCAATGAGCGTTGTACTGTATGAACAAAAGGACGCGGTAGGCGTTATCACCATCAACCGCGAAAAAGCGCTGAACGCGCTGAATTCCGAAGTGCTGGATGCGCTGGATAAGACGCTGGACGGCGTGGACCTGGAAACGGTGCGCTGCCTGGTCATCACCGGCGCGGGCCAGAAATCCTTTGTGGCGGGCGCGGACATCGGCGAGATGAGCACCCTGACCAAGGCCGAGGGCGAAGCGTTCGGCAAAAAGGGCAACGATATTTTCCGCAAGATCGAGACCTTCCCGGTCCCGGTCATCGCGGCGGTCAACGGCTTTGCGCTGGGCGGCGGCTGCGAATTGTCCATGAGCTGCGACATTCGCCTGGCGTCCGACAATGCGCGCTTTGGCCAGCCCGAGGTGGGCCTGGGCATCACGCCCGGCTTTGGCGGCACGCAGCGCCTGGCCCGCACCATCGGCGTAGGCAAAGCCAAGGAAATGCTGTATGCCTGCACGCAGGTAAAGGCGGACGAAGCGCTTTCGCTGGGCTTGGTAAATGCGGTATACCCGGTGGAAGAGCTGATGGATGCGGCGATGAAGCTGGCCGGCAAGATCGTCAAGAACGCGCCCATCGCGGTGCGCGCCACCAAAAAGGCTGTCAACGACGGCTTGCAGGTGGATATGGATGAGGCCATCGTCATCGAAGAAAAGCTGTTCGGCAGCTGCTTTGAGACGGAGGATCAGAAAAACGGCATGACGGCGTTTTTGGAAAAACGCAAGCCCGAACCGTTTGTCAACAGATAAATCGGCAATTTAGCCCTTTATAAAAGATTGTATTTGGAGGTACATCATGAAAGTTGGAGTGATTGGCGCCGGCACCATGGGCGCTGGCATCGCGCAGGCGTTTGCAGTAACCGACGGTTATGAAGTGGTTCTTTGCGACATCAAGCAGGAATTTGCTGATGGCGGCAAGGCCAGGATCCAAAAGGCCCTGGATAAGCAGGTAGCCAAAGGCCGCATGGAGCAGGCCAAGGCAGACGAGATCATGGCGAAGATCTCTACCCACGGCGATAACGAAGCGGTGGCGGATTGCGATTTGGTCGTAGAAGCGGCCATCGAACGCATGGACTTAAAACAAGAGCTGTTCCAAAAGCTGGATAAGATCTGTAAGCCGGAAACCATTTTGGCTTCCAACACCTCTTCCCTGTCCTTGACGGAGATTTCCAAGGGCATGAGCCGCGCTGTGGTCGGCATGCACTTTTTCAACCCGGCCCCGGTCATGAAGCTGGTAGAGGTCATCGCCGGCATGAACACCAAGCCGGAGACCGTAGCGCGCATCAAAGAGATCTCTGCGGAGATCGGCAAGACCCCGGTAGAGGTCAAGGAAGCGGCCGGCTTTGTGGTCAACCGCATCCTGATCCCGATGATCAACGAAGCGGTGGGCATCTACGCGGAAGGCGTGGCCAGCGCGGAGGACATCGATACCGCGATGAAGCTGGGCGCGAACCATCCGATGGGCCCGCTGTCCCTGGGCGATTTGATTGGCCTGGATGTATGCTTGGCCATCATGGAAGTGCTGGAAAGCGAAACCGGCGACCCGAAATACCGTCCGCATCCGCTGCTCCGCAAGATGGTACGCGGCGGCTTGCTCGGACGCAAGAGCGGCAAAGGCTTCTTCGATTACACCAAGTAAGAGTTCAGACGGTCCTAGGACTGTAAATTTTGATTAGGAGGAACGAGTATGGACTTCGTACTCAGCAAAGAACAAGAAATGGCACGCGGTCTGTTCCGGCAGTTTGCTGAAACAGAAGCAAAACCCTTGGCCCAAGAGATTGATGAGACCGAACGCTTCCCCATTGAAACCGTAAAGAAAATGCAGAAATACGGCTTTATGGGCATCCCGTTCGCAAAGGAATACGGCGGCCAGGGCTGTGATTCCCTGACCTATGCGATCTGCGTAGAGGAATTGTCCAGAGTTTGCGGCACCACCGGCGTTATCGTTTCCGCGCACACCTCTTTGGGCGCAGAGCCGATCAACAAGTTCGGTACGCCGGAGCAGAAGGAAAAATACCTGATTCCGCTGGCAAAGGGTGAAAAGCTCGGCGCTTTCGGCTTGACCGAGCCCGGCGCAGGCACGGACGCTGCCGGCCAGCAGACCAAAGCGGTGCTGGAAGGCAACCACTATGTCTTGAACGGCAGCAAGATCTTCATTACCAACGGCGGCCAGGCGGACATCTACATCATCTTCGCGATGACGGATAAATCCAAGGGCACCAAAGGCATTTCTGCGTTTATCGTAGAAAAGGATTTCCCGGGCTTTAGCATCGGCACCAAGGAAAAGAAGATGGGTATCCGTGGATCTTCCACGACCGAGCTGATCTTTGAAAACTGCATCGTGCCGAAGGAAAACCTGCTGGGCCAGGAAGGCAAAGGCTTCGGCATTGCCATGACCACGCTGGACGGCGGCCGTATCGGCATTGCGGCACAGGCGCTGGGCCTGGCACAGGGCGCGTTTGATGAAACCGTTGCCTATGTAAAGGAAAGAAAGCAGTTTGGCCGTTCTATCGCCAAATTCCAGAATACCCAGTTCCAGCTGGCGGATATGAAGACCAAGATCGAGGCGGCCCGCCTGTTGGTCTACAATGCAGCCAAAGCCAAGGACACCAAAAAACGCTTCTCTGTGGAAGCTGCCATGGCAAAGCTGTATGCGGCTGAGGTCGCTATGGAAGTTACCACCAAGTGTGTACAGCTTCACGGCGGCTACGGCTACACCAGAGAATATCCGGTGGAGCGCATGATGCGTGATGCGAAGATCACGGAGATTTACGAAGGAACTTCCGAAGTTCAGCGTATGGTCATCTCTGGCGACTTATTGAGATAACAGGAGGGTTAGAACCGTGAAAATTGTTGTTTGTATAAAACAGGTGCCGGATACAAAAGGCGGCGTACAGTTTAACCCGGATGGCACGCTGAACCGTGCGGCGATGCTTGCGATCATGAATCCGGATGACAAGGCCGGCCTGGAAGCTGCTCTGCGGCTGAAAGACAAGTATGGTGCAGAGGTCACTGTGCTGACCATGGGCCTGCCGAAAGCGGCGGATGTGCTGCGCGAAGCGCTGGCCATGGGCGCAGATAAGGCCATCCTGGTAACCGACCGCGTACTGGGCGGCGCGGATACCTGGGCAACCTCCCAGACCATCGCCGCTGCGATCCGCAACCTGGACTATGATTTGATCATCACCGGCCGCCAGGCCATCGACGGCGATACCGCGCAGGTAGGCCCGCAGATCTCCGAGCATTTGGGCATCCCGGTTATCTCCTATGCCCAGAAGCTGGAGGTTGACGGCGATTCCATCGTGGTAGAACGCCAATATGAAGACCGTTACCATGTGGTAAAGGCCAAAATGCCCTGCTTGGTCACGGCGTTGGCAGAGCTCAACGAGCCCCGCTACATGACGCCCGGCGGCATTTTCGACGCGTTCCAAGCGGAGATCACCACCTGGGGCAGAGCGGATCTGAAGGATCTGGACGATGCGAACATCGGATTGAAGGGTTCGCCGACCAAGATTGCCAAAGCTTCCGACAAGGTAAGAAAGGGAGCAGGGGAAATGTTCACCCTGGATCCGGAAGCCGCTGCAGCGTATATCACCGAAAAGCTGCAAGAGAAACATATCATTTGATGAGGGTGGTGTAAAAGGATGAACTTGGAAGAATATAAAGGCGTATTCGTTTTTGCTCAGCAGGTAGACAACGAAATCAGCGGCATCGCGTTTGAGTTGATCGGCAAGGGCAAGGACTTGGCCAAAGACCTGAACACTGAAGTAACGGCTGTGTTGATCGGCTCCGGCGTAAAAGGCCTGGCAGACGAGCTGGCGGCCTATGGCGCAGACCGCGTTATCGTGGTAGACGATCCGGAGCTGAAAGATTACAGAACCGAGCCATATACCCATGCGCTGGCTTCTGTCATCAACAAATATAAGCCTGAAATCATGCTGATTGGCGCAACCGCCATCGGCCGTGACCTGGGCCCCCGCGTATCTGCCCGTGTAGCCACCGGCTTGACGGCAGACTGCACGCAGCTGGATATCGGCGATTTCCCGCTGGTGGCCAGAGAAGGACAGGAACAAAAGCACAATCAGCTGCTGATGACCCGTCCGGCGTTCGGCGGCAACACCATCGCGACCATCGCCTGCCCGGACAACCGTCCGCAGATGGCTACGGTTCGCCCCGGCGTTATGCAGAAGATCGACCGCATCGAAGGCGCCAAGGCGGTTGTGGAAGAATACAACCCGGGCTTCACACCGGACAACAAGTATGTTGAGATTCTGGATGTCGTGAAGTCCATCACAGATACTGTGGACATCATGGATGCCAAGATCCTGGTATCCGGCGGCCGCGGCATGGGCTGCCCGGAAAACTTCGAGATGCTCAAAGAGCTGGCCGATGTATTGGGCGGCGAAGTGAGCTGCTCCCGCGCTGTGGTAGACGCAGGCTGGGAACCGAAGGATCTGCAGGTGGGCCAGACAGGCAAAACCGTGCGCCCGCAGGTGTACTTTGCCATCGGTATTTCCGGCGCTATCCAGCACGTGGCTGGCATGGAGGAATCTGACTTGATCATCGCGATCAACAAGGACGAGACCGCGCCGATCTTTGAAGTGGCGGACTACGGCATCGTAGGCGACGCGCTGAAGATCGTTCCGAAACTGACGGAAGTGCTGAAAGCGACCATCAAAGAATAAGCATAAAACGCGGAAAACACCGCCCAATCGGGCGGTGTTTTTTTATGACCACAGGGCCCAGGTGGATAGAGGGCAGGGGAAAAGGGTGTTCAAACCAAGCGTCCTGTGGTATGATAAACGGGTTTTCTGGGAAATACTCGGCGGCGTAGGCGGCATAGAATGGGGAAGAACAGGCAGTGCGCCATAGGAGGAAACGACAATGGAACTATTAAAGGCGATTTTGCTGGGCATCATACAGGGAATCACGGAATGGCTGCCCATCAGCAGCACAGGGCATATGATTTTGGCGGATGAATGGATCCAGCTCAGCGGCGGAAAAGCGTTTGTGGATCTGTTTATGGTGGTGGTGCAGTTTGGCTCCATTCTGGCGGTGCTGGTGCTGTATTTTCATAAGCTGAACCCTTTTTCCGCGAAAAAGAGCGAAAAACAGAAGAGAGAGACTCTTTCGCTGTGGGGCAAGGTGCTCACGGCTACCATCCCGGCCGGCATCATCGGCCTGCTGTTTGAAGAGAAGATCAATGCGCTGTTTTATAACCCGACCACGGTAGCCATTACGCTGATCGTGTATGGCGTAGGGTTTATCGTGGTGGAAAACCAGCGCAGGAAAGGCCGTATTCGCTCCTTTGCGCAGATGACCTACCGCACGGCGGCGCTCATCGGCGTGTTTCAGGTGCTGGCGCTGATTCCGGGCACGTCGCGCTCCGGCGCTACGATTCTGGGCGCAGTGATGCTGGGCTGCTCCCGTACGGTGGCGGCAGAATTTTCGTTTTTCCTGGCGATTCCCGTCATGCTGGGCGCCAGCGGCTTAAAGCTCATCAAATATGCCGACCTATTGGTGGGCCCGCAGCTTTTGACATTGCTGGCCGGGACAGTTGTGGCGTTTGTGGTGTCGTTGTTTGCCATTCGGTTCTTGATGAAATTCATCCAGACGCATACCTTTAAGCCGTTCGGCTATTACCGCATTGTGCTGGGGGCTGCAGTGCTGCTGTATTTTTACGTATTGATATAAACGCATGAAATAAAAAAGAGGCCGAAGCCTCTTTTTTTTTTATTTGCGCAGCCGTGGCAATTTTTTCAAAAGCCTTTCAACGAGCAGCATCAAGGGCAGGCAGCACAGGGCAAAGACAAGGCAGACCGGCCACATAGAACTGCTCATCACCGTAAGGCCGATGAGGCTGCGGAACAGGTGTGCGGCGGCAAAAAAGCCGGCTGTCATCAACAGACAGAGCGTACCGCGCATGGCATTGAGCGGCCAGCACACACGCCAAAGCAGCGTGAGGTTGGCAATGCCGGTGAGATATACCGAGAGCGTAGCGCATTGCGGCTCAGTAAGCCCCAAAACAGGGCCTATCGACTGGATCAGCATAACGTACAGCACGACGATGAGCGCGCCGGGGAGAGAGCGCTGGAGCACAGTGGAAAGAAAATTGCCGGTGATGCGATCGCGGCTGGGTTCCAGCGCCAGGAAAAAGGTGGGGATGCCGACGCAAAACATGCTAATCAGCGTAAGCTGTATCGGCGTGAAGGGGTAGTTGAACGGCGTAAACACCGTAATGACGGAGAGGAGGAAGGAGAACACCGTTTTGATCAGGTACATCGACGCGGTACGCGTGATGTTGTTGATGACGCGGCGGCCCTCCATCACAACCTCCGGCAGGCAGGAAAAGTCGGAATCCAGCAGAACGAGCTGCGCTACCTGGCGTGCCGCGTCGCTGCCGGAGGCCATGGCAATGCTGCAATCGGCATCCTTAAGCGCCAAAACGTCGTTGACGCCATCGCCCGTCATAGCCACGGTATGCCCGTTTTTTTGCAGGGCATGCACCAAAATACGCTTTTGCTCTGGCTTTACCCGGCCGAAAATGGTGTAGGTTTCGGCGGCCTTGGCCAACTCATCCTCCGAAAGAACGGAGACGTCGATATACCGGTCTGCGCGGGGCAGGCCCACCTGGCGCGCAATGCTGGCCACCGTCATGGGATGGTCGCCGGAGATGATTTTGACCTGCACACCCTCGTTGGCAAAGAAGGCCAGGGTATCCTTGGCTTCCGGCCGGAGGGTGTCACACAGCACAACGGCAGCTACGGGCACTAAGTCCTCCGGCAAACGATGCGGATCCAGCGGCGCTTGGCTGTGGGCAAGCAGCAGCACGCGGCAGCCGTTGCGCGTATGGTACTGCACGGTGCGGTGCAGCGGGTGGCTGGCATCCGGCAGCAAAAAGTCCGGCGCGCCCAAATACAGCGTGCCGCGCTCTGCAAAGCAGACGGCGCCCCACTTGCGCTCAGAGGAAAAGGGAAGGGCCTGCGTATAGGCAGCTTGGAGCGGCTCAAAATAGCGCTGTAAAGCAGCTGCGGTGGCGTTTTCATCCTTAGAAGCGGTGACATAAGCGCAGAGCGCCTCCCAGCTATCCCAGCCAAGCGAAGGCGGGCAGAGCAGCGGCAGCGTTTCCAGGACGGACATTTCGCCGGTGGTCAGGGTACCGGTCTTATCCAAACAGAGCACATCCACGCGGCTGAGCGTTTCGATGCAGAACAGCTGCTGCACCAAGGTGCGCCGACGGCCCAGCTTGACAACGCCGACGGCCAGCGAAACGCTGGTGAGCAGCACGAGCCCCTGCGGGAACATGCCGATGATGGCGGCGGCCGAGGAGACGACGGCGGTTTGGATGGTCTCATCCAGCAAAAAATAGCTGCGAAGGAAGAGAATCAGCCCCATGGGCAGGATGATAAGGCTGGTAAACTTGGTGATTTTGCGCAGCGATTCCATCAGCTCAGAATGGAATTTTTCCGGCCGCTTGGCTTCCAGCGCAATTTTGGTCGCATAATTGTCCGCGCCTACATGCTCCACCTGCGCCAGGCAGCGCCCGCTGACGACAAAGCTGCCGGATAAGAGCATATCGCCGGGCTGCTTGTAGACGGGGTCCGCTTCGCCGGTCAAAAGCGATTCATTGACTTCTACCTGCCCTTGGCGCACGATACAGTCCGCGCAAATCTGGTTGCCCAGGGATAGCTCGATGAGATCGTCCAAGACCAAAGCCTCGGTATCGATGGAGGAAAAAACGCCGCCGCGCAGTACCCGTGCCTTGGGTACGGACAGCACGCTGAGCTTCTCGATGGTCTTTTTGGAGCGGATCTCCTGGATGATGCCAATGAGCGTATTGGCGACGATGATCAGCAAAAACAATAGGTTTTGGTAAGCGCCTACCAGCGCGATGCAGGCGGCGATGGCTGTGACAAATGCGTTGAAGGAGGTAAACAAATTGTCGCTGATGATGCGCGCGGTGGATTTTGTCATGGGCTCGGGGGCGCGGTTGACCTGGCCCCGGGCTGTTTTTTGCTCTGCCTGCTCAGCGCTGAGCCCTGTTTTCAGCGAAGGGGATATGCGGTTTGAGGAATCTTCAGACACGGTAAAAAGCCCCCAGTTTCTTGATGTTGATAAGAATATATCATACGGCCCATAAAAAATACAGTGACGATGTTGCAAAGCCGGTGACAAAATCGTCATAAACCCAAATGATGCGGCGGGTACGCCAAAATCAAAGCCGGCGGCGCAGAAGATCCAGCGGAGACAGCGGGTAGGGACAGCGCAGCTGCAAGCGCTGCTTGGCATGCGGCGCGCTTTCCACAGGACGCCCGCCTTCATCCCATAGGGCCTCTACGCGAAAGCTGGCCTTGGCATACTGGGGAGAGACGACCTCCAGCGTATCGCCAACGGAAAACTTATTGCGCTGCTCGATGAGCAGGCGGTCCTCCGCGCGGCCCAGCACCACGGCGGTAAACTGGCAGGATTGCAGATACTCTTCCGCTGTTTGCCGGGTATCCATCGGGCCGTAGTAAAAGCCGGTGGAAAAGGCGCGGTGGCTGACGCAGTCCAGCTCGCGCTGCAATTCGGAAAGCGGCGCGGCCCCATCCAGCGCCTGCCGGTAGGCATGGGTGACGGTGGCTACATAATAAGGCGATTTCATACGCCCCTCGATTTTCAGCGAGCGGACGCCGGCCTCTTGCAGGTCGTCCAGATGCTGTATCATGCACAGATCATAGCTGCTGAGGAAATAGGTGCCGCGCGCATCCTGCTCTACGGGAAAATACTGCCCGGGCCGCGTTTGCTCCATCAGCGCATACTGCCAGCGGCAGGGCTGGGCGCAGTCCCCCTGGTTGGCGTCGCGGCCGGTCAGATAGGCGCTGAGAAAACAGCGCCCGGAATAGGACATGCACATGGCCCCGTGCACAAACGCCTCCAGCTCGAGGTCTGTGGGCGTTTTGGCGCGGATGCCGGCGATTTCCTCCAGCGAAAGCTCGCGGGCCAACACAACGCGGCTGGCGCCCAGGTCGTGGTACATGCGCGCCGTTTGGTAGTTGACACAATTTGCCTGCGTGCTGATGTGGAGGGGCAGGCGCGGCGCGGCCTTTTTGCAGAGCGACAGCACCCCCAGGTCTGCGACGATGGCGCCGTCTATCCCCATGGCCTGATAGGCGCACGCTAAATCCGGCAGCGTTTCCAGATCGCGGTTTCTGGCAAAGGCATTGAGCGTTACATAGAATTTTTTCCCCCGCTCATGCGTATACTGAACCGCCTTGGCCAAGGCTTCCAGCGTAAAGCCGGAAGCCCCCTTGCGCAGATGCAGGCCAGGGCCGCCGGCATAGACCGCATCCGCCCCGAAATGCAGGGCGGTTTGGCATTTTTCAAAATCCCCGGCCGGGGATAACAATTCCATCGTCATAGGGAGGCTCCCTTCTCCCCTTTACGGGGCAGATACATTTCATTCTATTATACGGGAGATGATAGGCCCAGGCAAGGCAGGCCGTATCATCGGCAAAGGGGGAACTGCGATGCAGGCATGGATCATACAGGTAATGGGACAGTACGGCGCCCTGGGCATTTTTTTCCTGATCTTTGTGGAAAATGTCTTTCCGCCCATCCCTTCCGAGGTCATTTTGGCCTTTGGCGGGTTTATGACGCTGCAAGCGGCGCTTTCGGTGCAAAGCGTGATATTGGCGGCAACGCTGGGCTCTGTGGCGGGCGCGCTGGTGCTGTACGGCGCAGGGCGTTGGGTAGGGCAAAGGCGGCTCACTGTCTTTGTGCGCCGATACGGCAGATACCTGGGGCTAAAGGAGGAGAATGCAGAAAAAGCGCTGCGCTGCTATCAGCAGTATCAAAAAAGAACGGTGTTTTTCTGCAGGATGGCGCCCATTGTACGCAGCCTGATCTCCGTGCCGGCAGGCATGGCGCGCATGCCGATGGGGCCGTTTTTGCTGCTGACCACACTGGGCTCCGCCCTTTGGAACACGGTGCTGGTATACGCCGGGCGGGCGCTGGGCCACGCCTGGAGCAGCGTTGGCATGTTTATGGATACCTATGCAGTGCTGCTGTGGGGCGCGCTGGCGCTGCTGTGCGTGGTATGGCTGTGGCGCAGGAAAAAAAGGAGCACCCGACGCCGGCATGCTCCTTGGAAAAAGCAGGGATAGCGCTACGACAGCGTGCGGTAATACAGCCCCTTGGTGGCAGGCGTATCCAGCGGCACGCCGTGCAAAAAGGCGGAGATGACGGCCCGGCAGCGCTCTTGTGCTTCAAAGGTAAAATACAGCGTTTCAAATTGCGCGCCCTTTACGCGCCGGCAGCCGGTATACAGCGGCACACTGTTGAATAGCTGGGTATAGCGGCGATGATGGCAGGCGGCCTCAAACCGAACGCCCTTGCGGTCGGTAAGCCGGAAATGGCCGGGGCAGTCCCCGCAGCCGTCTTGTGCACGGCCGGGACAGGCGCGAAACGTCATCAGCGGCAAAAACCCGTACGATAGCACGCCGCCCGGCACCTGCGGGACAAGGCGGGCGTTGAGCTCATAGGAAAGCGTTAAATCGCAAACACCCAAAGCATGGTAAAAGGCCGCTGCTTTTTGGTTGAGGACGTTGAGCTGTGCATCCCCGAAAAGCGCAAAGGGAGCGGCCTTTTGCGCCAGGGCCAGCGTGCCAAGGTTGCCGCCGACGACCTGCCGCAGCCCGGCGGCGTACAGGGCGGACAAGCGCGCGGAGAGCGCCTGCTCCTCCCTTGGAAACACCAGCAGCGGCAATTCGCCTGCCAGCTTTGCACTGCCGAGCTGCAAAAGCTCCGGATGCGCTTCGATTTCCTCGATGGGCAGGATGATTTTCTCTGCATAGGGCAGGCATTCTTTTGGCATTTGCGCGGCCCGGGCAAAGCGCAGCCGCAGCGCCGGCGCATCACAGGCAGGCGCGGCCGGGGCGGGGCGAAGGGCGTTTCGGTCAAAGCCATGCGGGCAAAGCGCGCCGCGCTGGGCGGCCAAGCCCTCCAAGGCCTGCTTGCGCAGCGCATTGAGGCTGGACGCAGGCAGCATCAGCCCGGGCTCGATGCGGCAGTCCATATTGCGCAGGAAGTAGGGCGTGCCGCCGGTTTTTTGCAGGCTGGCGCGGGCGCTGTGCGCGTCTGTGGGCCTGGTGCGGGCGGCTTCGGGCACGGGGCCCTGCACGGCCTGGCGATGGCCTTGGTCATCAGAAACGCAAAGAAGCGCCGGCTGGCCTGCGGAAAGCTCCAGGGACATATCCACGCCCACACGCTGCGTTTCCTTATGATAAAGGCGGGCCAGGTCGGAGAGCACAGCGCCCGCGCTTTGCACGTCCTCCTTGCGGCGGATGCCGAACATGGACAAATCGCGGCGGCCTGCCAGGTGTCCGTCGGTAAACCCGCTGCGGGAAAACACAGCCTGCAGTGTCTGAAGATCGGGGGTTTGCCCGTCCAGCGCCTGCCGGTAGGCGCTGGTGGCGGCGGCGACGTATTCCGGACGCTTCATGCGGCCCTCGATCTTAAACGAGGCCACGCCGGCCTCCGACAAGGCACGGACATGGCGCACGGCGCACAAATCCTTTAACGACAGTGCATAGCTGCGCCCGCGGCAGCGGAAATCCAGGCGGCAGGGCTGGGCGCACAGGCCGCGGTTGCCGCTGCGCCCGCCCAGCATGGAGGACAGGGTGCAAAGGCCGGAAACGCTCATACACAAGGCGCCGTGCACAAAGACCTCCAGCTCGATGGAGCAATCGTTTGCAATGGCGCGGATCTCTTCAACGGACAATTCGCGCGCCAGCACGGCCCTGGCAAACCCCAGCCGTTCCAAGGCCTGCGCGCCGGCTAGGTTGTGTATCGCCATTTGGGTGGAGGCGTGCAGCGGCAGCGAAGGGCAGGTTTCCCGGATGGTTTGCGCCACGCCGAGATCCTGCACGATGACGGCGTCCGCGCCGCTTTGCGCAATATCCTGCACGGTATCCAAAAGCCGGGGCCATTCGGGGTCCGTGACCAGGGTGTTGACGGTAACATGCACCTTGACTCCGCGTTCATGGCAATAGGAAACGGCCTGGGGCAGATCGAGCGCGCCGAAATTCTGCGCGTTACGCCGGGCGTTGAAATCCCTGGCGCCCAGATACACGGCGTCCGCGCCGCAGCGCACCGCCGCCAAAAGCTGTTCGGGGCCGCCCACGGGCGATAGCAGCTCCGGCATTGCGCATCCCTCCTTTTTTCGTTTATTTTTCTATTATACAGCACAACCGGGCCAAAGGGGCAAAGAAAAAAGCCCTTGGAAAGGGCTTTGTGTGTCGTCAGGCCTCCGGCAGGCCGAGCACGAAATCCCGGATGTCCTGTACCTCCTTTAGCAGCGGCACGCCGATGATTTTGGCCAGCACCTGGTTGAGCTCGTCGTATTGGTTGCCGGTGACGATGATTTCATCGTAGCGGTGCTCCTCTAAATCGTGGATGCGCTTGTCCAGTTCGTCTAAAATCTGTTGCTTGAGTGCGTTATGCATGGCGTATGGCCCTCCTATTGGGAATTTGTTTTCCCCTAGTGTGCGCCATGCGCGCTGTTTTTATACCCTGTGCCTGGCGGCTAGGGCAAAAGCACGAAATGCTCCGGCGCGATCTCGCGCCATTGCAGGGGCGCCTGGGCCTGGAAAAAGGAATCTGCGTCAAAGGGCAGGCGCTGCTGGGCTTTGGCAAGGGCGGGGTCCGGCGCGTACACGGCGGAGAGCAGGGCTTGGGTATAGGGATGCTGCGGATGCTCATACAACGACGGGGCGGGCGCCAGTTCCACCAGCCTGCCGCGGCACATGACGCCGATGCGGCGGCTGATATGACGCACCATGGACAGATCATGCGCGATGAACAGCAGCGAAACGCCCCGGGCCTGGCACAGCGATTGGAACAGGTTGACGATCTGCGCCTGCATCGAGACATCCAGCGAAGCGATGGGCTCGTCTGCGATGATGAGCTTGGGAGACAGGGCCAGGGCGCGGGCGATGCAAACGCGCTGGCGCATGCCGCCGGAAAGCTCGGCGGGATACTGGCTGTACAGCGCGGCATCCAGGCCTACCTGCGCCATCAGGCCCAGCGCTGTTTCGCGCCGGCTCTGGCGCGTACCCTCACGGTGGATGACAAGAGGCTCTTCGATCAGCGCGCCGATGGGCAGGCGGGGGTTGAGGCTGGCCATGCTGTCCTGAAACAAAAATTGCAGGGTATGGGCAATGCGCGAGCGACACCGCGCATAGACCTTGGGCTGGGATATTTCCAATTCCTCCAAAAAGACCTGCCCAGAGGTGGGGCGGTACAGCCCGGAAATGGTGCGCGCCAGGGTGGATTTGCCGGAGCCGGATTCCCCGACCAGGCCGAAAATTTCGCCGGGGGCCAGGGAAAAGGAAACGTCGGAGACGGCGCGCAGCGCTTCATGCCGGGACAGGGCAAACGCCTTGGTAAGATGCGAGACGCGGAGCAATGCCTCAGCCATGGCGTTTCACCTCCCGGGCCAGCGGGCAGGGCACCTCGGGGGCCCTGCTGTCCAGCAGCCAAGTGGCGGCGCTGTGCGTAGGGGTGATGGGAAACATCGGCGGCTCCTGCTGGTAATCGATGGCAAGGGCGTATTCGTTGCGCTGGGCAAAGGCGTCGCCTACCGGCGGGGCGGACAGGTCCGGCGGTAGGCCGGGGATGCTGTACAGGGGCTGCCCCTCTGCGCCGCGGCCGGGCAGCGCGCCCAAAAGGCCCCAGGTGTAGGGATGCCGTGGGTCGCGGAAAATTTCCTCTACCAGGCCGGTTTCCACGATTTTGCCCGCATACATGACGGCCACGCGGTCCGCCATTTTGGCGACCACGCTGAGGTCGTGGGTGATGAAAAGGATGGAGAGCGAAAACTGCTTTTGCAGCTGCTGCAAAAGCTCTAAGATCTGGGCTTGGATGGTCACATCCAGCGCGGTGGTGGGCTCGTCGGCGATGAGCACCTTGGGACGGCAGGCCAGCGCCATGGCGATGACGGCGCGCTGGCGCATGCCGCCGGAAAAATGATGCGGCATCTGCGCAAAGCGGGCCTCCGGGCGGTCCAGGCC
>CAJLPK010000029.1 GCA_905208455.1 uncultured Bacillota bacterium | reverse complement strand
AAAGGAGCGGATCGACCCGTGGATCGCAACGAGATCGCCCAACTGGCACAGTTGGCAAAGCTATCCTTTACCGACGAGCAGTTGGACGCTTTTACCGATGAATTTTCCAGTATTTTGGCTTTCGTGGATCAGCTGTCTCAGCTGGATACCGAAGGCGTCAGCGTAGCACCTGAGGCAGAGCATGCCGTGGTGCGTGCAGATGAGATCGCCCCTTCTCTGCCCAAGCAGGCTGTCATTGACCTGGCGCCTGAAACGGACGGAGACGGTTTCCTCATCCCCCGGATTGTATAAGGAGGCGCGGCATGCAAGCATACGAAATGACCATCAAGGAATTGCAGACAGCCCTTCGGGAGAAAAAAATCTCCGCTTCCGAGGCAATGCAAAGCTATCAAGGGCGAGTAGCCGATGTGGATCCTTTGGTGCAGGGCTATATCAGCCTGAATCCTCAGACTGCGGAAAGGCAGGCTTGCCGTGCTCAGCAACGGCTGGACGACCGTACTGCCCAGCCGTTGACAGGGATCCCCATGGCCATCAAGGATAACCTGTGTACGGAAGACATTGAAACAACATGTGCTTCTAAGATGCTGGAGAATTTTGTGCCGCCGTATACGGCCACGGCGGTCGAAAAGCTATTCAGCCAAGATGCCGTGATGCTGGGCAAAGCAAATATGGACGAGTTTGCCATGGGGTCCTCTACGGAAACCTCTTACTTTTTTGAAACGAAGAACCCGCATGATCTCAACTGTGTGCCGGGCGGCAGCAGCGGCGGCAGCGCCGCGATTGTAGCCTCCGGCATGGCCGCTTTTGCCCTGGGCACAGATACCGGCGGCTCCATCCGCCAGCCCGCTTCCTTGTGTGGTGTAGTCGGCTTTAAGCCCACGTACGGGATGGTGTCCCGCTATGGGCTCATTGCTTTTGCCTCTTCCCTGGATCAAATCGGCGTATTTTCCCGCACAGTAGAGGATTGCGCCGTCGTCATGGATGCCATTGCGGGGCCTGATGTGAAGGATTCCACCTCCATGCGGCAGGGAGCGCCAAAATTTGAATCCTCCCTGACCGGGGACATAAAAGGCGTAAAGATCGGGATTCCGCAGGAATATTTTGGCCAGGGCGTCACACAGCAGGTACGCGAGGCCGTGCAAAAGGCAGCGCGCGATTTAGAATCGCTGGGCGCCATTGTTGAGCCTTGTTCCCTGCCTTTGACGCAATACGGCCTGCCTACCTATTATCTATTGGCTTGCGCAGAAGCAAGCAGCAACCTGGCCCGCTATGACGGTGTGCGTTATGGATTCCGCGCCGAGGATGCGGAAAGCTTTGAGGAACTGCTGATTCGTACCCGCACCGAAGGGTTCGGCGATGAGGTGAAGCGCCGTATCATGCTGGGCGCCTTTGTCCTCTCCGCCGGTTATTATGATGCTTATTATAAAAAAGCACTGGCCTCGCGCGCTTTAATCAAGCATGATTTCAAAAAAGCCTTTGAAGCCTACGATTTGCTGCTGACGCCCACGTCCCCCAACGTTGCCTGGGAAATGGGCAAGGTAACGGATCCTCTGGCAATGTATGCTGCTGATGTTTGTACGGTCGCAGTGAATATCGCGGGATTGCCCGGCCTTTCTGTGCCCTGTGGCAAGGACGAATCCGGGCTGCCGATTGGATTGCAGCTTATCGGCGCCCGTCATCAGGATGCCAGGGTGCTCAATGCCGGCCATGCCTATCAACAGAATTTCGGCCAAGCGATGATTCGCCCGGTTTGCCAAAAAGGAGGCGTAAAATGAAGTTTGAAACCGTCATTGGCCTGGAAATTCATGTGGAATTGGCCACCAAGACAAAAATATTCTGTAGCTGTGAAAATGTTTTCGGCGGCGAGGAAAACACCCACTGCTGTCCGGTTTGCCTGGGATTGCCCGGCAGCCTGCCCGTGATGAATCAATCGGTAGTGGATTATGCCGCCAAGGTAGGGCTTGCCCTGGGATGCGAGGTAGCACCCGTTAGCTATATGGACCGCAAGAACTATCATTACCCCGATTTGCCAAAGGGGTATCAGATTTCCCAGCGCGGTGTGCCCATTTGTTCCGGCGGCCAGCTCCATCTGGTCGAGGAGGACGGCACGCCCTTTACCATCGGCTTTACCGAAATACACATGGAAGAGGATGCCGGCAAGCTGGTGCACCTGCCTAAGCAGGCCGCCAGCCGGGCCGATTATAACCGTGCCGCTGTACCGCTGATCGAAATCGTGACCGACCCGGATTTCCGTTCTGCCTCCCAGGTATGCATTTTCTTACAGTCGCTCAGAGAATTGTTGATCTCTCTCGGCGTTTCAGATTGCAAAATGCAGGAAGGCTCTATGCGTTGTGACGTAAACCTGTCCCTGCGGGAAGCAGGCAGCACGGAATATGGTACACGCTGTGAAATGAAAAACCTAAATTCCTTCCGTGCTGTTACCCGTGCCATTGCATACGAATCGCGGCGGCAAGCAGAATTGCTGGAAAAAGGCGAGAAGGTCATCCAGCAGACGCTGCGCTGGGATGATGATCTCGGCAAAACCTATGCCATGCGCGATAAAGAGGACAGCCAGGATTATCGTTACTTCCCTGAGCCGGATCTGCCGCCCATTGTCATTTCCGCTGAGCACATGCAGGAGCTCAAGGACAGCCTGCCGGAATTGTCGCAGGCCCGCTGCCAGAGATACGAGGCGCTGGGCCTATCTGCCCAAGAAGCAAGGCTTTTGGCCAATACCGCTTGGATGACCGCGCTGATGGATGGGGCGCTGGCCCAAAAAGCGGATGCAAAGATTGCTGCAAACTGGCTGATTGGCCCCATGGCCAGTCTATGGAATGAGCATGCTGCCCAGGAGGAGCCGCTTCCCTTCACGGGAGAGCAGTACGGTGCTTTTGTACAGCTCATCACCGGCAATAAAATCAATTCCTCCGGTGCTAAGACAGTCCTGGAGGCGATGGTGGAAACCGGCAAGGACCCGGATGCCATTGTAAAAGAAAAGAATTTGGCACAGATGGAGGATACCGATGCCCTTTTACAGGTAGCCAAAGAGGTCGTGGCGGAAAACCAGGATACCGTAGAGGCATATCTGGGCGGCCGGGAAAAGGCCTTCGCCAGCCTAATCGGCGCTGCCATGAAAAAAACACGCGGGAAGGCCAACCCAAAGGTCATTCGCCAACTGATTTTAGATTTGATTCAAAAATAAACATTGTAAAAGGAGGGTTTCTATGCCCTCCTTTTTTATTGTCAAGCTTCTCAATTTGTAAACCTTTTATTTTTGATTTATTGCGATTTTTGTGCAATCGTCAATTTATTTGTCAGCTTGCATGCATATCTAGGTTTATAAACCATCCACTTTTCTGCGAATCCTCTAAGATGAAATGCCATCCAACCGCATGGGGATGCCCTGCTGATCCAAATACTTTTTCAATGTGCCGATCTGTAAATGTCCAAAGTGAAAGAGCGAGGCAGCCAGCATGGCATCAGCGCCTGCCCTGGCCGCCTGCGCAAAATGCTCCATTGTCCCCGCGCCGCCGGAAGCAATCAACGGCACTTTGCAAATTTTAGACGCTTGCTCAAGGACAGGCAGGTCAAAGCCCTGCATAGAACCATCGGCATCCATGCTTGTCAGCAAGATCTCCCCTGCACCCCTTTTTTGTACTTCATACAGCCACTCCATGGCGTCCAAGCCGGTATTGATGCGCCCCCCGTGAATGTATACATCCCAGCCATCTCTGTCCCGGCAGCGCTTTACATCAATGGAAACAACAATGCACTGGCTTCCGAAGCGCATCGCGCCTTCCTCTATCAGCTCCGGCGTTTGGACAGCAGGGGAATTGAGGGAAATTTTATCCGCACCGCGGCGCAGCACCTCCCGAATGGTATCGATGTCGCGAATCCCGCCGCCTACGGTAAAGGGGATGAATACCTGCTCCGCTGTGCGTTCTACGACATCCAGCATCGTGCTTCTGCCCTCATGCGTAGCGTTGATATCCAAAAAGGTGATCTCATCTGCACCCAGCTGGCTATAACGACGCGCCGTTTCCACCGGGTCGCCGGCATCTCGGATGTTCTCAAATTGTATCCCTTTTACCACGCGCCCGCCCCGTATATCCAAACAAGGAATGATCCTTTTCTTTAACATTGCCCCGCTCCCTTCAGCGCTAAGAAATTGCGCAAAATCTGCATTCCGTTTTCCCCGCTTTTTTCCGGATGGAATTGGCAACCATAAACATTATCTTGGTGTACAGCACAGGCAAATGGCACCTCATATTCTGTGATACCACTTACATACGGCTTTTCTATTTGCAGAGCGCAGTAGCTGTGCACAAAGTAAACGTCAAACTCCTCAGAAAGCCCGGCAAACATTTTTTTATCCCTATTTTTCACACTGTTCCACCCCATATGAGGCACTTTTTTCTGGATATTCAGCTTCGTGATTTCTCCTGGGATCAGTCCCAGGCCCTGCTGGTATCCGCCTTCCGTGCTAGAGGTAAACAATAGCTGCATCCCCAGACAAATCCCCATCAGCGGTGTTCCTTTGCTTACTGCCGCATGTATGGCCTGCACCAAGCCCCGCTCAGACAGTTCCGCCATTGCATCGCCAAACGCTCCCACGCCCGGCAGGATCAGCTTTTGTGCCCTCTGTATTTCCTCAGCATCCTGCGATAGCCTTGGCTGTGCTCCTAAATAAGAAAGCGCTTTCTGCACGCTGTGCAGATTGCCCATGCCGTAATCAACGACCACGATCTCTTGCATTGTATTTTCTCCTTTGCGGATGATACCATACTATAACACTTTATCACGATAGTGTAAAGAAGTTCTTGCTATTTTCCTGATAAATCCTTTTCTCAACAATTTCCTGATGCGAATTATGAATTTACAATGGAAAAAAGGTCGTTTTTAGACTATAATATCTCTGTTATAAACAAAACTGTGTTTCCGCAGTTCCTTTAGGAGGAAACCGTATGTCTGTTACAGCCATCGTAGGCATCAACTGGGGGGATGAGGGCAAGGGCCGCATGGTGGATTATTTATCCGAATCCTACGAGGTTGTTGTTCGGTACCAAGGCGGCAACAATGCCGGCCATACCGTCATCAACGAATTTGGGAAATTTGCGCTCAACCTGCTGCCTTCCGGTATTTTTCGCCCAGGAACCATCAATATCCTGGGACCTGGCACCGTCATTGACCTGGAACATCTTTGCGGAGAGATCGGGCGGCTTCAGGAAGCCGGTGTTTCCATTTCCCCTGAAAATTTATTCATCTCCGATCGGGCTATGATCTGCATGCCCTTCCATCGTTGGCAGGATCAAATGGAGGAGGACAGGCTGGGAGCCGCACAATACGGCTCTACCCGCCGCGGCATTTCCCCCGTATATGGGGACAAGGCCATGAAAAAGACGCTGCAAATGGGCGATTTGTTTTATCCTGAATCGCTGCATGAGCATTTGTATCGCTTGGTAGATTGGAAAAATGCGTTGCTGGGCAGTGCATATCACTGCGACCCAATCTCCATGGACGAGATGAAGGCGTGGCTGGATACCTACGGCAGCGTTTTGAGGCCGTATGTAACGGATGTCGGCCAGGTGCTGCGTCAGGCGCTGTCCGAGGGCAAAAGCGTGTTGATGGAGGCTCAGTTGGGCGCGCTGAGGGACCTGGATTACGGCATTTATCCTTATACTTCTTCTTCCTCCCCGCTGGCCGGATATGCACCCATCGGCTGCGGCTTGCCCAGCATTCATCTGGACAAGGTCATCGGCGTTGTAAAGGCCTATTCCTCCTGTGTAGGGGCCGGGCCGTTCGTCGGTGAATTGGCGGGCGCAGAGGGAGACAGCTTGCGCGAAGCCGGCGGCGAATACGGCGCTGCCACAGGCCGTCCGCGCCGAGTAGCGTATTTTGACCTGGTCGCTACCAAGCATGGGATCGAGCTGCAAGGAGCCAGCGATATCGCCTTGACCAAGATGGATGTGCTGAGCCATATGGCGCACATTCCGGTGATTCGCGCTTACAGCATTGAGGGCAAAGAGACAACCCGTTTCCCCGCCACCCAGCTGCTGGAAAAGGCGGAGCCTGTCTATGAAACGCTGCCTGGCTGGCAATGCGAGATCAGCCATATCCGAAAATTTGAAGATTTGCCCAAGACTGCGCAGGATTATGTTCTGTACGCGGAAAAGCAGTTGGGCGTCTTTATCAAATATGTATCCGTCGGACCGGAACGTGAGCAAATCATCATCCGTGGATGAACAAAGCAATATGTGGAGGGATTATCAATGAGCGAACTATTGTACGAAGGAAAAGCCAAACAAGTGTATGCAACCGAAGACCCGAATGTCGTCATGGTTCATTATAAGGATGATGCGACAGCGCAGAACGGACTGAAAAAAGGCACGATCGTCGGCAAAGGGGTCATCAACAACCGCATGAGCAATGCGATGTTCCAAATGCTGGAGGAAAATGGCATCCCCACGCATTATGTCAAAGAGCTGAATGATCGCGATACGCTGGTAAAGCATGTGAAAATCGTGCCGCTTGAGGTCATTGTACGCAATATCGCCGCCGGCTCTCTTTCTGAGCGCCTGGGTGTGCCGGAAGGAACCAAAATGTCCTCCACGGTTTTGGAGTTTTGCTATAAAAATGACGATTTGGGTGATCCCATCGTCAACGAATACCATATCCGCGCTGTCGGCCTGGCTTCCGATGAGGATGTAAAGACCATTTCAGAGATGGCTTTGAAAATCAATGCGCTTTTACAAGAGCGCCTGAAACAGGCCCACATGGTTTTGGTTGACTTTAAGCTGGAGTTCGGCAAGCTACCGAACGGCGCCGTCATTTTGGCAGACGAGATTTCGCCGGATACCTGCCGCCTTTGGGACGACCAGACCGGCGAAAAGCTGGATAAGGATCGTTTCCGCCGCGATTTAGGCAAGACCGAGGAAGCGTATCAGGAAGTTATGCACCGTTTGGGGTTGGATAAATAACATGGATCAGTTACGTGAAGAATGCGGCGTTTTCGGCGTATACAACCAATCGGAAATGGACAGCGCGCATATGGGCTATTTTGCCCTTCAGGCCCTGCAGCATCGCGGTCAGGACGGCTGCGGCATGGCGGCTTCCAACGGGGGCCCCGCCCAGCTGATCAAAAACATCGGCCTTGTGACGGATGTTTTTCAGCATGACGGGCTGGGGCCGCTGATGGGCAAAAAGCTGCTCATCGGCCATGTGCGCTATGCCACCAGCGGCGCGACCAACGTATTGAATACGCAGCCCTTGCTGATGAAATTTCAGGGAGGATTTTTAGCGTTGGCGCACAACGGCCACTTGGTCAACGCCCCTGCCCTGAGCCGGTATCTCCGGGAGGATGGGGTTCTGTTTCAAACGGATATGGATACCGAGTTAATCGCCCATTTGATTTCCCGCTCGCGCGCCAAATCCATGCCGGAGCGCATCCGGGAAATGATGGAATGTGTCTATGGCTCATATGCCTTGGTGCTGATGACGCGGACACATGTATATGGCGTGCGTGATCCTTGGGGGATTCGGCCGCTTTGCATCGGCAGGCTGGGCGATACCTATATGGTCGCGTCTGAGTCGTGCGCATTTGATGTTTTGGGCGCGGAGTTTGTCCGCGATGTAGAGCCCGGTGAAATCATTTCCATTGGCAAAGACGGCATTCAGAGCTACCGCACCCCTGTGCGCGAAAACCATGGAACCTGCCTGTTTGAATATGTCTATTTCGCCCGTCCGGACAGCGTGATCGACGGCATTCCGGTTTACCAGGCGCGGCGCCGGGCCGGCCAGATGCTGGCCAGCGTGCAGCAGGTAGATGCCGATATTGTGGCCGGCGTGCCGGACAGCGCCATTGCCGCGGCCCAGGGCTATGCGGAGGCCAGCGGCATCCCCTACGGCGATGTTTTGGTAAAAAACCGCTATATCGGCCGTACCTTTATCACGCCTAAACAGCAGGCACGCGAGCTGGCTGTACGCTTAAAGCTCAGCGTTTTGAAAAAGCAGGTGGCCGGCAAGCGGGTTTTGCTGGTCGATGATTCCATCGTGCGCGGTACCAACAGCATCATCATTGCACGCATGCTGCGCGATGCCGGCGCTAAGGAGGTGCATATGCGCATCTCTTCCCCGCCGGTGAAATTCCCCTGCTTATTCGGCATCAATACGCCGACCAGCAAGCATTTGATCGGTGCGCAGCAATCGGTAGAGGATCTGCGCAAGAGCCTTGGGCTGGATTCCCTGGCCTATCTGGATCTGCCGCTTTTGGAGCAGGCTGTCAGCGATTACAATCAGGGGTACTGCACTGCCTGCTTTGATGGCAATTACCCGATGGATGTCCATAAATGTAAGAACTGTGTTTCCATACTTAAAAAAATCAAAAAGGAGCGCCAAAGATGAATGACACATATCAAAGCCCATTCAATGCGCGGTATGCCAGCGCGGAAATGAGCCGTCTTTTCTCCCCCGATATGCGGTATACCACTTGGCGCAAGCTGTGGGTCGCGCTGGCGGAGTCTGAAATGGAGCTGGGATTGCCCATCACCCAGGCACAGGTGGACGCGCTCAAAGCGCATATCGAGCCCATTGATTATGCGGTAGTGGCCGCCAAGGAAAAGGAGATCCGCCATGATGTGATGGCGCATGTCTACGCTTACGGGCAGGATGCGCCGGAAGCAAAGGGCATCATCCATCTGGGCGCTACCAGCTGCTATGTGACGGACAATGCAGATCTTATCATCTATCGCGAGGCGCTGCGCCTGGTACGCGGCAAACTCTTGGCCGTGGTGGAGCGCCTAAGCCGCTTTGCCCTGGCCTATCAGGACATGCCTCAGCTGGGCTATACGCATTTGCAGCCCGCTCAGCTTGTCACCGTCGGCAAACGCGCCACGCTTTGGATCCAAGAGCTGATGATGGATCTGGACGAATTGGATTGCTGCCTGGCCAGCTTTAAGCTGCTTGGCTGCAAGGGTACGACGGGCACACAGGCCAGTTTTATGGACCTATTTGAAAACGACGAAGAAAAATGCAAGCAGCTGGATGCTAAAATCTGTGAAAAGATGGGGTTTGAAGCCTCCTTCCCTGTTTCCGGGCAGACTTATCCGCGCAAGTTTGACAGCCGCATTCTCAGCACGCTGTCTGCCATTGCGCAGTCGGCCAGCAAATTTGCCAATGATCTTCGTCTTCTCCAGCATATGCGCGAGGTAGAGGAGCCCTTTGAAAAGAGCCAGGTTGGCTCTTCTGCAATGGCCTACAAGCGCAATCCCATGCGCAGCGAACGCATTTGTTCGATGGCCCGCCATGTCATTGCGTTGGCGATGGATCCGCCTATGACTGCGTCTGTGCAGTGGATGGAGCGGACGCTGGATGATTCAGCCAACCGCCGCATCTGTATGCCGGAAGCATTTTTATCCATCGACGCTGTGTTGGAGCTATACGCCAATGTGGCGGACGGCCTGGTGGTATACCCGCAAATGATTCAGCGCCATGTGGAAGAGCAGCTTCCCTTTATGGCCACGGAAAACATTTTGATGGAGGCTGTGAAGCATGGCGGCGACCGTCAGGAACTGCATGAAAAGCTGCGCGTGCATTCCCAAGCCGCGGCGGCTGTGGTCAAGGGCGAAGGCAAGCCAAACGATCTGCTGGAGCGCATTGCCGCAGACCCTGCCTTCGGCCTTACCTTATCTCAGCTGCAAGAGGTCATGGATGCGCGCTTATATATCGGGCGCTGCCCCAGCCAGGTCGTTGAGTTTATTCAAGAACAAGTACTGCCGCGCTTGTCCGGTGCGGCCCATGGCCCAATCGGGCAGATTCGTGTATAAAGAGTGGGGAGTAGAAACAAAATGAAGATCGTATTTATCACAGGCGGCGTTATGTCTTCTCTGGGGAAGGGCGTTACCTCCGCCTCTCTTGGTATGTTGCTCAAAAGTCGTGGCTACCGTGTCACGATGATGAAATTTGATCCGTATCTAAATGTAGACCCTGGTACGATGAATCCTTACCAGCATGGAGAGGTCTTTGTGACGGACAACGGCGGAGAGACGGACCTGGATCTAGGCCATTATGAGCGTTTTATTGACAGCAGCCTGTCCAAACGCAGCAGCGTGACCTCCGGCAAGCTCTATTCCGATTTGATCGAACGGGAGCGCCGCGGAGATTTCAACGGCGGCACCGTGCAGGTGGTTCCTCATTTGACCAACGCCATCAAGCAGGCCATCAAGGATGTTGCCACCAAGGACAATGCAGATGTAACGCTGGTAGAGGTAGGCGGTACGGTAGGCGATATCGAAAGCCTTCCGTTTATCGAGGCTATCAGCCAGTTCCGTGTGGAGGCAGGCCCTACCAATACACTCAGCATTCATTTGACCTATATTCCCTACCTGGAATCCGTGGGCGAATTGAAAACAAAACCTACGCAGCACAGTGTGCGCGAGCTTTGTTCTTTGGGCATCCAGCCGGATATTCTGGTGTGCCGAACAGAGCATGAACTAAGCGCGGAGATCAAAAATAAGATTTCCTATCTATGCAACATCACGCCCGGATGTGTCATCGAAAATAACGATGTAAAAACCATTTATGAAGTTCCCTTGATGCTGGAGCGTGAGGGGCTCTGCGTTAAGGCTTTGGAAAAATTAGGGTTGCCGGATCGGGCGCACGATTTGTCCGATTGGCGCGATATGGTGCAGCATATCATTGCGCCCAAACGCGAAATCAATGTAGCGCTGGTCGGCAAATATATCAAGCTCCATGATGCTTATTTGAGTGTGGTCGAATCCTTGATCCATGCCGGCGCTTACCACGACGCCAAGGTAAACATCCATTGGGTAGAATCCGAAGAAATTACGCCTGAAACCGTTGACCAGCTGCTTGACCCTGTGGATGCCGTCCTCATTCCGGGGGGATTTGGGCAGCGTGGCACAGAAGGTAAGATCTTGGCCGTGCAGTATGCACGTACCCATAAAAAGCCGTTTTTAGGCATTTGTCTTGGCCTGCAAATGGCTGTCATCGAATATGCGCGTCATGTAGCCGGGCTGGAAGGGGCCAATTCCACGGAAATGGATCCTCATACACCCTACCCTGTCATTGATATGATGGAAACACAAGTCGGCGTCACGCATTTGGGCGGCACACAGCGGCTAGGCCAGTATACCTGCCAGCTGGAGGAAAACAGCAAAAGCATGGCGGCCTATGGCACGCCGGTCATTCATGAACGCCATCGTCATCGCTATGAATTCAATGCCAAATATGCAGATCAGTTATTCGATGGAAATCTGCGCAAAGCCGGCACCAATCCGGAGACAGGTTTGGTCGAAATCGTAGAGCTGGCGAACCATCCCTGGTTTGTTGGCGTGCAGTTCCATCCAGAATTTCTTTCGCGTCCGATGCGCCCGCATCCGCTGTTTCGTGACTTTATCGGAGCAGCCTTGACGGAAAAAGAAGGAGGACAGGGCTAAATGGAAAAGATCATTGTGCTGGATTTCGGCGGCCAATACAACCAGTTGATCGTGCGCCGTATCCGAGAGGCCGGCGTATACTGCGAGATCTTTCCCTGCGATACCGCGGTGGATACATGGAAGGATGATGATCTTAAGGGCATCATCCTGACCGGCGGTCCGCAAAGCGTATACGATGAGCATGCCAAGGCCTGTGACCCTGTTGTGCTTTCGTTGGGCGTCCCCGTACTTGGCATCTGTTATGGCCAGCAATGGATGACGCATATGCTGGGCGGCAAGGTCGGCCCTATGGAGGCGCGCGAGTACGGCTCTACCGAGACGACGTTTGACCTCTCCTCTGCCCTGTTCAATGGGTTGCCGGAGCAAACCGTCGTATGGATGAACCACAATGATGCCGTCACTGATTTGCCGGATGGGTTTGTCCCCGTTGCCCATACCAAGCATTGCGCATGTGCTGCCATCGCCAATCCTGAAAAACGCTATTTCGGTGTGCAGTTCCACCCGGAAGTGGCGCATACGCAGCATGGCAGCGAAATTCTAAAGAATTTTTTGCATATTTGCGGCTGCCAAGGCGGTTGGAAAATGGAAGCTGTCGTGGATTCCATGGTAGAAGCCATCCGTAAGCAGGTCGGAGACAGCAAAGTGCTATGCGCTTTGTCCGGCGGCGTGGATTCATCCGTGGCTGCGGTGCTGGTACACCGTGCCATTGGGGATCACTTGACCTGTATTTTCGTAGACCATGGCTTGCTGCGCAAGGATGAGGGCGATCAGGTCATGCGGACTTACCATGAAAAGCTGGGGCTTAAGATCCATCGAGTCAATGCCGGCCCGCGTTTTTTGGCTAAGCTGGCAGGCGTAACAGACCCTGAGCAAAAGCGCAAGATCATCGGCAATGAATTTATCACGGTTTTCCAAGAGCAAGCCAAGGCACTGGGGCAAATGGATTATTTGGTACAGGGCACGATTTATCCGGATGTCATTGAAAGCGGCATGGGCCAGGCTGCAGTCATCAAAAGCCATCATAATGTAGGCGGATTGCCAGAGGATATCGGGTTCAAAGGCCTGGTGGAGCCGTTGCGTCTGCTGTTTAAGGATGAAGTGCGCGCACTTGGCATCAGTTTGGGGATAGACCGCAGCATGGTTTGGCGCCAGCCCTTCCCCGGCCCGGGACTTGCCATCCGTGTGCTGGGCGATATTACAGAGGAAAAGCTCCGCATTGTACGGGAAAGCGATGCTATCCTGCGTTATGAAATCGCTGAGGCTGGCTTGGAGGAGCAGGTTTGGCAGTATTTCACGGTCTTTACCCCGCTGCGTACTGTCGGCGTCATGGGGGATGAGCGCACCTATGACCATGTTCTGGCCATTCGTGCCGTTACCTCTACCGACGCTATGACGGTGGAGGCGGCGGAACTTCCCTGGCCTGTACTCAAAAAAATTATGAACCGCATCATCAATGAGGTTCCCGGCGTCAATCGCGTGGTGTACGACATCACCTCCAAGCCCCCGGGTACGATTGAATGGGAATAATAAAAAATGATATAATTTTGAACATATTGGATAAAAAAATACACCCTTGAACGTGTTGCAACGTCCAGGGTGTATCTTTTTCACTCAATTTTACGAAAATTTTGTACGTTTTCAAAATGCCAAGTACGTTCGCTTTTATCCAGAGTGCCTGACACTTCAACCTCTAAGCCATCTCTGTGCGCATCACATGCAATTTTATAGTTTTCTTCGGATAAATCTATATAGATTTGACGAGGTTTATTCTCATATATCGTATATAGTTTAATCCTACGTTCTTCCACATCCTCCCTGCCTTTTTTCGTTAAGCTTTGCACAACCCCACGCAAGGTCGCATCTTCAAAAACAATTTTATCATGATATATTTTCGCCAATTCATCCATTGCCCAAAAATGGTTGTTTCGCAATACTATTTTTTTACCATCGTTGATCTTCTTTGTAACGGCCGAAGCAAATCTAATCGTAGTATCAATTTCTGTCTCACCATCTTCTGGTTTCATTTTAAGCAGAGCTTCACACATATTAGCCGTCATTCCTTTTTCAAAAGCAGTTTCCGCCATAACACTTATTTTTTCTTCTTGCTTCACAATACTATCTATTTGGCTTACTGCTGTATATATCCGCTCAACTACTTTATGCTCAAAAGGTGAGTCAACTTGAACATTATCAAAAGACAGCTGCTGCATTTTATCGTTAACCACTTGAATATCTACATTTATTATGAAACTTCCAATTTCTGTTTGTCCAAGTTTGAATCTATTCAGGTGGTCTTTAGCCGTAGCGGTAGCCCTAAAACAAATAGGCTTTGCATTCTGTTCCGCACATACAGAATATAAAATTAGATCTTTCAACCCATCAATACAGCTTGACGCATAGCCCAAAGGTAATTTGCCATCCTCCGAAGCTTTCGACTTAATTCGGAACTCTAGTTTATCATAGTAAACAGTAGATAGCTCTTTTAAGACTTTTTGGACAGTTATATTTTCCATACTGGCAAGCAAATGTAAAGTTTCTTCAAGATTGACATAAAAATCCTCAAATTTTTCACTTGCTGGTATAGCTATCCTCTTTTTCGCCTTCTTCAGATTAAACACCATTAAATTAGGATTCGGAAAATCAAACTCACGTTCCCACCCTTTTAAGCACAAATAATTATCTATAGAGGCAGCCGATATATTAAAAAACATTTCTTTCAGATGCTCTGTCATAATGAAGCACCCACTTTCACCTTTTCAATTAATCGAAGCAACTCACTTGGAGTCAATAATTGGTTATCGGGTATTTCTACCCGTATCGTTTCTTTGTTATTGGTCTTTGGTTTTCCTTTTAAAGAGCACCACCAGGCACACTTTTTCAATATCGTTTGTTCTGTTGTAACAGTAACCCATTCCTTTTTATCTTCAGGCATAGAATACACTATAAGGATTCTAGGAGTACCAACATTTGTTTTAATTAAATCACGATAATTCTTAACTTCTAAATCATAAATAAGTTTTCCGTTTTCACTTGTTATATTAGTTGTTGCCTTTATCTGGACATCTATACCGAAGCCACTTTCACTGTATCTTTTATTTTCTTCATCATAAAAGACTTCAGAAAACTTTCCATCAAAGCCGTAATCAATACTGCTGTATTCGCGAAAAATTACGCCTGCCTGCGCAGCGATCGCTTTCGCATAGGCACTACTGATCTGCTCCTTGATATGCGCTTCTGTCACTCGGCTCACCACCCCATTCAAAAATGATGCAGTAGATAGCTGAATTATATTATATTCAGGAATAAAAAGGAATATTTTTTATAGATTTATATGATGTAACAGCAGTATCGGAGGGAAAATAGTTGCAGATATAGTAAATAACAACATCATGCCACTATGTAGGAATGACAACAACCAATTTGACGTACCACAATATCAGCAGGCTTAAAAAGCTGGCAGTCAATTTTCATCCTGGCCGGATAATGCGCTTTTTTAGCTCAACCAAACTAACAAAAAAAGACCTTAGGAAATCTTCTGTCTTTCCGATGGGAGTCGGAATCTCTTTTTGCCAGTTACGATACGATAGTACCTTTTGGGAGGCGGCAGACTGCCTCCTTGCGTTCAAAGAAAAGCGGGGCGAAGGCCCCGCCTTTTACTTTGTCGTTATTCCTCTGCAAAATTGCCGGTATAAAGCTGATAATATTTCCCTCTCTTCTCTATCAGCTCGTCATGTGTGCCTCGTTCGATGATACGGCCTTGTTCTAATACCATGATACAGTCCGCGTTTTTTACGGTGGACAATCTGTGTGCAATGACAAATGTCGTTCTTCCTGTCATGAGCGCATCCATACCGGCCTGCACCAGCGTTTCTGTGCGTGTATCGATGGAGCTGGTCGCTTCATCCAGAATCAACACTGGCGGATCCGCCACAGCGGCACGCGCAATGGCAAGCAGCTGTCTCTGCCCCTGGCTAAGGTTTGCCCCGTCGCCTGTCAGCACAGTATGATAGCCGTCCGGCAAGCGTTGGATAAAGCCGTCTGCATTGGCCAATCTTGCTGCTGCCATGCACTCGTCATCCGTCGCATCCAAATTTCCATACCGGATATTGTCCATGACTGTCCCGGTAAACAGATGCGTATCCTGTAAAACAATGCCCAGGCTTCTTCGGAGATCCGGCTTTTTGATTTTATTGATGTTGATGCCGTCATATCGTATCTTTCCGTCTGCAATGTCATAAAAGCGGTTTATCAAGTTTGTGATGGTCGTCTTTCCTGCTCCAGTAGAGCCAACAAACGCAATTTTTTGGCCAGGCTCAGCAAATAAGCTGATATCATGCAGCACCATTTTTTTATCATCATAGCCAAAATCCACATGATCAAAGACGACGCCGCCTTCCAGCCTGGTATACGTCACTGTGCCCTCCTGTTTATGGGGATGCTTCCAAGCCCATAAATTGGTGCGTTCCTCACACTCTGTAAGGTCGCCATGCCCGGTTTCCTGGGCATTGACGAGCTCAACATATCCATGATCCTCTTCCGGCTTTTCATCCAACAGGCGGAAGACACGCTGTGCCCCCGCAGCCGCCATCACGATGAAATTCATTTGCTGGCTGATTTGTGTAATCGGCTGCGTAAAGCTTCTATTTAGCCCCACAAATGCAATCAGGGTGCCTACTGTCAATCCGGCATACCCATTCAATGCCAGCAACGCCCCTACAATGGCACACAACACATAACTAAGATTGCCAATATTCGCGTTGATGGGCATCATCAAATTGGCATATCGGTTCGCCTTGTCTGCGCTGTCCCGGAGGGCCTGATTGACTTGATGAAAGTCCTCTTTTGCCTGTTCTTCATGGCAAAAGACCTTCACAACCTTCTGCCCTTCCATCATTTCCTCGATAAAGCCGTCCACAATGCCCAAATTACGCTGCTGGTGTGCAAAGTAAGTGCCAGACAGGCTGGAAAAGCGCGCCGTTACAAATACCATGATCCCTGCCATTGCCAGGGCCATCAATGTCAAGGGAATATTAAGAATGAGCATGGAGACAAAGGTAGAAATAAGCGTCATCAACGCATTGATGACCTGCGGGATGCTTTGGCCCATCAACTGCCGCAGCGTGTCTACGTCGTTGGTATATACCGACATGATATCCCCATGCGCTGTTGTATCAAAAAACTTAATGGGAAGGCTTTCCATATTGCTGAAAATATCAATCCGTAAATGCCGCATTGTTCCCTGGCTGATGCCAACCATGATACGGTTATATGCAAAGGATGCAGCAACGCCAATCAGCATCACCGCGCCGATCTGTATCAAATTGCTCAGCAGCGGCGCAAAATCCGGCGCTACGCTGGCCAGCATAGGCACAATATAATCGTCTACCAGCACCTGTGTAAACATCATGCTGCGCACCGTTGCCACTGCAGAAACGATGATAAACAGCACAACAGCGCAAAATCTGAATTTATAGTGTTTGAGCATATAGCACATTACGCGCTTTAGCACAGACATGGAATCACGCAGCGAGATTCTTTTTTGATTCATTTGTCAGTTCGCCTCCTTTTCCGGCAGGGGCTGGTCAAAGTCCCCTCCGCCCTTGATTTGAGACTCATAGATCTCCTGGTAAATGGCATTGTTTTTCAGCAGATTTTCATGCGTATCAAAGCCATTGGTCCTGCCGCCCTCCAGCACCAAAATGCGGTCCGCATCCTGCACGCTGGAAATACGCTGCGCTATGATGATCTTCGTGGTGCCCGGAATCTTTTCCGCAAACGCTTTGCGGATTTTAGCATCGGTGGCTGTGTCCACCGCGCTGGTAGAGTCGTCCAGAATCAAGACTTTCGGTTTTTTCAGCAGCGCGCGCGCAATGCATAGCCGCTGTTTTTGGCCGCCGGATACATTGGCGCCTCCGCGCGTGATATAGGTATGGTAGCCATCCGGCAGGCGCTCGATGAATTCATCAGCGCAGGCTGCTTTGCATGCTTGGATACACTCTTCATCCGTTGCATTTGCATCGCCCCATCTAAGGTTTTCAAAAATTGTACCGGAAAACAGCACATTTTTTTGTAGTACAACAGATACCTGATCGCGCAGCGCATCCATGTCATACGCGCGTACATCTTTGCCGCCGACCCGCACACAGCCTTCATCCACATCGTATAAACGGCAAATCAAGTTTACCAAGCTGCTCTTCCCGCTTCCCGTACCGCCGATAACGCCGATGGTCTCTCC
>CAJLPK010000028.1 GCA_905208455.1 uncultured Bacillota bacterium | reverse complement strand
GTGAGGACTACCTGATTTCGAGTCAGGCCCGTTATGACCACTTCGATACCGCTCCATGTATACCAAACCGTCATCGTTTTCCGAGCGAAAATCCATAGCTCTCATTTGCGTTAAAATCGCATTGGAATGAAGGACGGTAAGAACAACAAAGAATTTAGTTTGAAGGAATTTGCAGAAGAAAAACGACCAACGGATTTCCAGGTTTTAATATGCTCCGTCCTCTGGTGTGGTTGATTCTCCTCAACAAAATCGGTATTCAGTATAGCATACGATTGGCAAGCTGGCAAGGGAGTGTTAGGGGTATAGATGCAAAACAGCACGCGTATGCCAGAGAAAAGAGCATAAATGAGAATGACAAAACACACGAGGGTATTGACAAAAAAATTCTCTGCGGTATGCTCTTATATTGAAGAGATTACCCGGCCTTATCTATCAGACCGAGTAATTTTTCTGCGTTACCGCCCAGGACTTTGGCTTCTTCTTCGGGGCTAAGGCCAAGGGAACGAACAAAAAACTGCTCTTCTTTTGGCCCGCTCCAGGGCATATCGCTGCCGTATAGGATGTGGGACGGGCCGTGGGCCTTTACAATTGCTATGGCGCTTGGATGGCGCATACGGCCATAGCAATGCGCTGTATCCAAATAAACATGCGGCTGGCCAACCAAATATCGCAGCACATTATCAGCATCCAGCCCGCCGCCAAGGTGCGCGGCGACCACAGGGGTTGTAAAAACGGGTAAAATATGGCTCATGCGTTCAGGTGTATTTTCAAAGGTGCCATCAGCACCAAGATCTAACCCGGTATGAAAGACAGTGACTAGCCCTAGCCGGCTAATTTTTTCATAGACGGGAATACAGCGAGGGTCATCTACAAAAAAATGCTGATAGTCAGGATGCAGCTTTACCCCTTTTAGGCCGAGTGACTGTATACGGTCCAGCTCGTCCAACGCATCTTCTGCTAAGGGGTGGACAGAGCCAAACCCAATGGCAAAGGGCGTCTGTTTTTGGATAGAAGCGGCAAAGTCATTGACAACTTTGTGCTGGGAAGGCTTGGTTGCGATGTTGCACACAACGGACAAGTCAACACCATGGCTGCGCTGTATCTCTACTAAGCTTTGTATGGTACCGGCACCATGGGGCATTAAGCCGCTGTTGGCCGTAAGGCTTGCCAAGGCCTTCTCAACAATCTTTTCGTTAAAGGCATGCGTATGAAAATCGATGATCATAAAGGATACGTCCTTTCTGGGATCTTGGTTAGGTTAAAGTGTACCGCTGTTAGGAGAAAAATGCAATGCCCGGCGGCAGGCAGAGGAATTTACGGTTTGATCCATTATGACAAAGAGGATGAGGTGCTAAAATGACAATGTATTATACCCCGGAAGAAGTAGCGGATCTTTTGAAGGTGCGAAAGCATACAGTTTGGAATTGGCTTCGGGAGGGTACGCTGAAGGGAACAAAGATCAACGGGAAAATCTGGCGTGTTACAGATAAGGACTTGGATGCCTTTATCCATAAAAATGAGAGTGAAGAGTAAAAAATGGACAAAGGCACTGTGGAGTGCCTTTTCTTGTAAAGGAGAATAATCGTGCAGATATCATGTAAACAAGAGATTACAATAGGCTTTGCGGATGTAGACTACCGCGAAAGGCTGCGGCCTTTCCGCGTATTTGAATTGCTGGAGGATATTGCGGATGTGCATGCAAACCTCTTAGAGGTAGGCGCCCAATCCCCTGTCATGGAAGGATATGTATGGGTAGTAGCACGCAATCGTTATCAGCTGACGCGCATGCCAAAGCTGGGAGAAAAGATTACCATTGAGACATGGCCGGGACAATGCCAGCGTGTGATTTATCCGCGTATGTTTGCATTGACGGATGAGTCTGGATGCCGCATTGGCGGCGTACATTCTGTCTGGACTTTGCTGGATATACAAAAACAGCGGCTGGCGGCCAATCCCAAAATCAATGCCATGTTTCCGGACACAACGGAGCTCGGCGTGCCGGTGGAAATGCCGCGCAAGCTGAAGCAGCCCCAGCCGACACGCCCGCCAGTGTTCTACACACCGGCCTATTCTGACCTTGACCGTAACAGACATGTCAACAATGCCCGCTATATCAGTTGGGTATGTGATTGCTTTGCACCTGAACGGTATGAAGATCAGACAATCTTGGACCTGGAGATCAACTACCTGCAGCAGGCCTTTGCGGGGGAGAGGATCCGTATGGAAATAGAGGAACAAGGGCAGTCCTTTCTCATTCAGGGCAGCAGCGATGAGACAGGCGCTCCGCTGTTCCGCGCAGCCGGTACATTTGCCAAAAGCGAATCATAAAGGGCATAGCGGTGTAATGGCCGGCATACGATAGAATGGCTTTGTTTTACGGCTTTGATAGGCTATAATAAGGAAAAGCCAATAAAGGAGAGGATGGTTATGGCAGCCTTTGAAACAGTTCACGTCGATGCGTTTATCGAAAACCCATTTACCTTGATCGGCAAGCAGTGGATGCTGATTACCGCAGAAAAAGAGGGAAAGGTCAATACGATGACGGCCTCTTGGGGCGGCCTGGGAGAGATCTGGGGGCAGAGCGCAGCATATATTGTAGTGCGCCCGCAGCGGTATACCAAAGAATTTTTGGATGCAGCGGATACCTTTTCCCTTACGTTCTTTGAGGAATCCTATCGAAAGACCTTAACCTATCTCGGAACGGCATCCGGCAGAGACGAGAATAAGATCGAAAAATCTGGTTTGACCGTTGCGCACTGCGGGGCAACACCGTATTTTGAAGAAGCGGAAAAGGTATTGATCTGCAGAAAAGCCTTTGCTCAGCCCATGCAAGAGGAAAGCTTTTTAGATCGGTCTCTGATTGATAAATGGTATGAAGAAAAAGATTACCATATCCTGTATATCGGGCTTGTTGACAAGGTCATGTACCGCATAAAATAAAAAGAAAAAGCGCTGAAAGCAGCGCTTTTTTTGTTGCCGTTACATTAGCCGATGACATCGTCCATATCATACAGGCCGGGCAGTTTACCAACAAGGTATTTGGCACTGCGGAGCGCCCCAGTGGCAAATACCTGGCGGGAAAACGCCTGATGACGAATTTCAATGACCTCATCCGGCCCAAAGAAAAACACAGAATGCTCACCGACCATCGTCCCACCGCGTACGCTGGACATGCCTACTTCATGTGAACCGCGCGCCTCCCGGCGCGATTGGCGGTCGTATACGGGAACCAGGTCGCCGCCACGCGCTTCGTTTAATGAGTCAAACAGCATAACGGCAGTGCCGCTGGGAGCATCCACCTTGCGGTTGTGATGCGTTTCCACGATCTCGATGTCAAACCCATCGCCCAGGGTCTGAGCGGCCTGGCGCACCAAAGCGCGTGTTAAGGCAATGCCGAGAGAGGTGTTGAAAGAATAAAAGATGGGGATGGACAGCGCCGCTTGAGAGATGGAGGCTTTTTGGGAAGGCGTATGCCCCGTCGTACAGATTACGGTAGGGAGCTTTTTCTCCGTGGCAAACTCCAAGACACCCTCCAGCGCATCGGCACGGGAGAAATCAATGATGATATCGGGGTTTTCCTTAACGCCGCCAAATCCCTGATAAATGGGATAGGGAAGGGTATCATCCGCATGAACATCCACGCCTGCGATCACGGTAAAATCAGGATCTGCCTCGATGGCCTGTGCAACCTGGCGGCCCATAGAACCAAGCGCACCTGAAATCAGAACATGTATCATAACCAAACGCTCCTTTTAGGACAGCCCAGAGGGTTGTCCATCTATTCTTTTTGGATATAGCAACGATGAAATCTAAAAAACCATAGTTAGCATACCACAAAATACACAATAAAAAAACGGCATTGCCGTTTTTTTATGGAATCAAATCAGCAGGAAAAGCCATAATCGCGCATTGCCTGAAGCAAAAGCGCACGGTTGGCATCGCCCATGGGAATCAAGGGCAGACGGAGGATATCCTTACATTGGCCAATGGCTGACAATGCAGCCTTAACAGGAATAGGATTTACCTCGCAGAAAAGCTTTTCTGCCAGAGGAGATACTTTGAATTGCAATGCCCGCGCGGTTTCCAGATCTCCGCGCAGCATGGCAGCCGCCAAATCGTGCATATCCCGCGGCGCGATATTGGAAACAACAGAAATCACGCCCTGGCCGCCCAGAGCCATCAGAGGAAGCACGAGGCCGTCTTCGCCGGAATAGACATCCAGACGTCCCTGGCAAAGGCGAATCATCTCGGAAACCTGCGCCATATTGCCGCTGGCCTCCTTCATGCCGGCAATGTTTTTGTGGTAGCTGAGCGCTGCGAGCGTCTGCGGCGTCATATTCAACCCGGTACGCCCCGGCACATTGTAAACGATGATGGGCAGATCCACGGCGTCCGCCACCGCGGTATAGTGCGCAATCAACCCTGCCTGTGTCGTTTTATTGTAATAGGGCGTAACGATCAAAAGGCCGTCCGCGCCCAAGGCCTGCGCAGCCTTGGATTTTTCGATGACCTCTGCCGTATTGTTGCCGCCGGTTGAGGCAATGACAGGCACACGGCCGGCGACTTGCTTTACGGAAAAATCAATGACACTTTTTTGTTCCTCCCGTGTCATGGTAGACGGTTCACCTGTGGTGCCGCAGACAAGGATGGCGTCTGTGCCGTTTTGGATTTGAAATTCCAGCATGCGGGCCAGGGACTCAAAATCCACAGCCCCATTTTCCTGAAAGGGAGTGGCCAGCGCTACGCAAGCGCCGGTAAAGAGACGACTCATACAAGTTGCTCCTTTCGTTATTTATGGCAGATATAGCCGAGCTTGCAGAGCAGCTCTGCCGTCAAGACGGCGCCGCCGGCTGCACCGCGCAATGTATTGTGCGACAGGCAGACAAACCGATAGTCCAGGATGCGGTCTTCCCGAAGCCGCCCGATGGAAATGCCCATGCCGCCGTACAAATCACGATCCAAACGAGTTTGCGGCCGATCATCCTCAGTAAAATAGGTAAGGAATTTTTCCGGAGCGCTGGGAAGCCCCATGCCGTCCAAGGCGCCCTTAAAGCAGCTCCAGCGTTCAAGGATCTGCTCTTTGGCAGGCTTTTTGGAAAATTTGACAGAAACGGCTGCCGTATGCCCATCCTGCACAGGAACGCGCAGGCACTGCGCGCTGATGACAGGAGCGTGGGCCGGTACGATGACACCATCCTCCAAATGCCCCCAAATTTTCAAAGGCTCCTGCTCGCTTTTTTCCTCTTCGCCGCCGATATAAGGGATGACGTTATCCACCATTTCCGGCCAGGTCTTAAAGGTCTTGCCGGCGCCGGAAATGGCCTGGTAGGTACATACCGAAACCTGCTCGATGCCAAAATCCAGCAGAGGAGAAAGCGCCGGCACATACGATTGAATCGAACAGTTTGGCTTTACGCTGACAAAGCCGCGCGCGGTACCCAGCCGCTTGCGCTGGGTCTCGATGACCTTCGCATGCTCAATGTTGATTTCCGGCATCATCATGGGAACATCCGGCTCGCCGCGCTGTGCGCTGTTGTTGGAAACGACGGGGGTTTCTGTTTTGGCCAAGGCGATTTCCAGGGCTTTTGTTTCCGCTTTCGGCATATTGACAGCACAGAATACGAAATCCACATCCCGGCAAACCTCTTCTACCTTAGACGCATCCAATACCGTCAGATCTGCGGTCTTTTCAGGGATCGCCCAAGGAAAGGCCCATTTTTCCCCAACCGCGTCGCGATAGAATTTGCCTGCGCTGTGCGAAGATGCGGCTACGGATGCGACCTCAAACCACGGATGCTCTGCCAACAGGGAAACAAAACGCTGGCCTACCATCCCCGTGGCGCCCACGATGCCTACACGATACTTTTGCATTTTTATGCCTCCTAAAAGAACAAAACGGCGCTTTGCCGCGCCGCCTACACACTGCAAAGCCAAAATAAAACCGCCTTGCGTATTCAGACAGAACAGCGCTCCACGAACCAATCGTGACAGATACAGCGCCGCTCCTCGCTGTATCCAGGAAAACACAGTGCGAACCCCCTGCCTTCCTTCGGCGCATTTTCCCTTCCCGGCAGATCCAACGGGTGTTCGGCCCCCTTTCTGCCGGTACGCCTAAAATGCGCGCCTCTACTTCTGCTTTATGATCCATTCTTTTTTAGCAGTGTATCATTCGGGAAAGCACTTGTCAATTGCCGTTCGGCATATCTTATGCGCTTTTTAGGAGATCGTGCAAAAGGAGGCGGAGGCTTAAGCAGCCGTAAACGCCAAGCAAAGGGCCTGCATTGCGGAAGTAATGGGAAATATGGTACAATATAAAGTCATAAAAGGAGGGGGAACGTATGCCGATGTATCAGACTTTCGCAGAGGTATATGATAGATTTATGAACGAACAAACGGAGGCATTCGCCCCTTATGTCATGCGGCTGCTTTCAGACTTTGCGGCGGAAGCGCCGGCGCGCGTGCTGGATATTGGCTGCGGCACCGGCAAAACGGCCATTGCGCTGGCGAAAAACGGATACCGGGTCATTGGCGGGGATATTTCGCATGCGATGCTGGAGAAGGCGGTGCAGAATGCCAGAGCAGAAAACGTATCCGTATCCTTTCAGCAGATGGATATGACATGCCTGGATCTGGAATGGCCGGTGGTGGCTGTTGTAGCAACCTGCGACCCGGTGAACTATCTTTCGCCGCTTCAGGCGCCGCTGTTTTTTACCTCGGCGTATGAACAGCTGCCGCACAATGGGCTGCTGCTCTTTGATGTGAGCACGCCGTATCATTACCGGGAGGAGATTGGCTGCGACAGTTACTCACAGCTGGAGGAGGATGCGGCCTATATTTTGCAGACAGAGACGGACGGCAGCGTGTGCACGATGGAACTGACGCTTTTTACGCAGCGCAGGGGTGGCTTGTACGCGCGGACGACAGAGCGCCATACTCTGTATCTGCATCCGCTGGAGACACTGGAAAGAACGCTGTATAACGTAGGATTTGACTTGGTGCATGTGTACGGATTCGGCACAAAGGAAGCGCCGCAGGCCGATTGCAGCCGATGGCAGTTTGTTGCCAAGAAAAATTGAATGGAAACAAGGAGATTATCCATATGATAATAGAGGTACAGGATCAACTCAGGCATTATTCTTTGGAAAACGGAGAAGCGTATGCCGTGGCAGTTACTGCAAGGGATACCGTAGAGACGGCGCGGGTGATTCATCACCTTTCTCCGACAAACACGGCGGCAATGGGCCGTCTGATGATGGGAGCGCT
Source organism: uncultured Bacillota bacterium (assembly GCA_905208455.1). GTDB lineage: Bacteria > Bacillota > Clostridia > Christensenellales > QAND01 > UMGS1975. The sequence continues at coordinate 10,468 of CAJLPK010000028.1, read as the reverse complement.
GCTGACAGCTTCCGACATCAAAGCGGAAAACGGGGACGTTACATGCGCCATAGACGGAGGCGGGCCGGCCGGCAAGGTGCTGGCGGTGGCGTCGCCCAAAGGTACGGTGCGGGCTGCCATTGAGAACCCGACGGCGGATCTGCCGATTCGGCAGACGGATGGAAAGCTGGATGTATCCGGCATATTGGGAACCGCCGGGCGGCTGACCGTGGTAAAGGACAACGGCAGCGGGGAACCGTACATCGGGCAAACGCAGCTGAAAACCGGAGAAGTGGCGGAGGATTTCGCCTACTATTTTACGCTGTCTGAGCAGCGGCCGTGCCTGATCTTTACAGGGGTAACGGTGGATCGCGACGCCAGCGTAAAAAGCGCAGGGGCTTTGGCGGTATTCCCGCTGCCGGGATGCAGGGAGGACGTCCTGCAGCAGCTGGAGCAGCGTGCGACGGGCTGTGGCTTGCTGTCCTTCATGCTGTCGGAAGGAATGACGCTGGAGGATGCCGTGCAGTCTATTTTCGCAGGCATGCAGATCGAGCAAACGGAGATGGTGCCGGTATGCTATCAGTGTAACTGCAGCAGGGAAAAGATGGAGCGCGCGCTGATCTCTATCGGAGAAAAGGATCTCAGGGAGATCATCGAAGAGGACCGCCATGCGGAGATTGTATGCCATTTTTGCAACAAGGCGTACCAGTTCGATGAGCAGGCACTCAAGGCATTGCTACAGCAGGCAACAGGACAACAATGATGGAATAAAGGAGCAAGACGATCAAATCGATGCAAAAGCCATTATGGCTCAAGGGCAACAAAGTATTGTCGTTTGTACAGGAGCCTTCCTTTTACGCAAAAAACGGACAGCGGTATGCGGACAAGGGAGAGCTGGCCTTGGCCTTCCAAAACTATCGGAAGGCCATCGATAGAGCACCGGACAATATCGAATATAAAATAAAATTATCGGAAATCCTGACCGATATGGAACGCTATGAGGAATCCAACCAATGGCTGCTGCGGCTGAGCAGGGAGACAACCCCTGTGCCGGAAAGCTGCGAGTTTGGCATTGGATACAATTATTTGTGTATGCAGGAGTATGGGTTGGCATCCTCGGCCCTGTCCCGATTTTTGCAAAAGCATCCTTACGGCGAATTGGCAGAGCAGGCGGAGGATATGCTGCTCTTTATCGAGGATGAGCTGCGCTTGATGGCGGAGGAAGAGGGGATCTCAGAGGAGACCGCACAGCAGGCCGAGCTCGGCAAACAGCTATTGGACAGAGGACGGTTTCAGGAGGCAGCTTCGGTGCTGGAAGGGGTGCTAAAGCAAGCGCCCAAGCTTTCCTATGCCAAAAATAACCTGGCTTTGGCGTACTATATGAACCAGGAGCCGGACAAAGCGTCGGACTTGGTGCGCCAAATGGTAAAAACAGAGCCAAATAACGTACACGCAGTTTGCAATCTGCTGATTTTTGCCAATGAAAAGCATAATTGGCAGGAAGAATATGCGCTGTTGGAAAAGCTGGATGCCATGCAGCCGGAGAGCTTAGATGAAATTTATAAGGCGGCGCTGACCATGGCCCAGGCAGGGCGGGATGAAAGTGCGCTCCGCTTTTTCTCCCAAGCGCTGGAGGAACGGCCGTTTGACCCCAAAACGCTGTTTTGCACAGGCGTTGCAGCCTATAACTGCAAAAAGTATGCCAAGGCATTGAAATGCTTTGATACCATGGCCCAGGTGGACGACTTTTTCTCCATTGCGCCTTTTTATCGAACAGCAGCCAAAAAGGCGATGGATGGGCAGGCGGACTATAAAAGGCTGGAATATTTTCCCCAACTGCCGCCTGGAGAGATTCTACAACGCATGACGGAGATCAGCGCATGGTCCAGAGAAACGCCGTCCCATATGCGAGAGATGTGGGAAAATGACGCAACGTTCCGGGATACTGTGCGCTGGGGCCTGCATATGATGGATGAGCATATGACGCAGGCTATGGCGGAGATCCTGGGATTGATTGGTACGCCGGATGCCATTGAATGGCTGCGAGAGGCGCTGATGATCCCGGAAATGGAGCTGGGATTAAAGCAATATATCTTTGGTGTGCTCAAGCGTATCGGCGCAAAGGAACCGTATATTGCCTTGACGCCGGACGGGCTGATGGAAACGCGGGTGTCCTTGGTGCCGCATCTGCCGGAGGCGTACCGCCAGGTAGAAACGCTGTGCCGGGCTGCGCTGTCGGAAAAGGAAGAGGCTTCGATGCTGTTGGCTCTTTCGATCTGGGCGCAGTATGTGGACGCTTTGGAGGGGGATTATCCGGACCTAGAGCCGGAAAAGATGGCGGCTGCGCTTTGTGAGCTGGCCAGAGAAAAAACAGGGCTCGGAAAGGGCCCCCATACAAAAGAGCAAACGCCGTACCGGTCTATGCTGATAAAGGCGTTGGAGGAAGAAAAGGAATGAAAATTGATTTTGAGCAGCTGTACCGCATATTTATCCAGCCGAGGCTGGCGCAGGCGCAGGGGCTGAAGGATGAGGAGATCGAAGCGCTTTCCGATCAATGGTATGAAGAATTTAACCATACGCCCAATGCAGAGCTGGGTGGGCTTGCGCCATGCGAATACTATACGCAGTTTGATGGGCCGACGCTGTTGGAACTGGCCTGGGATTACTGGGAAGAGGGCGAGGAACTGCCGGGCCAGCTGGCACGCGCCTTGGCGCAGCAGGATGAGGAAACAGCCCAAGCGATGTTTCGATTGCTGGAGCGCGCCCTGCCTGCTGTCAGGGGAGAAATGCTGGAATTATTGTGCCAGATGCAGTATCCGCCGCTGTTGGAAGCAGGCTTTGCCAAGATATTGGAGCAAACCGTGGAGGATGAGGAAAAACAGCTGTGGGTAGAGGCTGTGCAACAGTTCGGCGCCAAAGCAGCGGTTAAGGCGCTGGCATTGCTGGATACGCAAGTGGATGAGGAGACAGAGCAGATCCTGGCAGATATCCTATGCCACTGGCCGTTGGAGGGGGCCTTTGAACGGCTATCCTCGCTATTTAGCCAAGCACAGCCGGAGAACAGGGCTTTTTATGCCAGCTGCCTGGGAAAGCTGGGCGATGAGCGGTCTTTGGAGTTGCTGACAGAGCAGCTCAAAGATCCCAAGCTGGATTACTATACCTATTGCGCCATTCGTGATGCGGCAGAGGAGTTAGGCGCTTGGGTGGAACTGGACCGTGAGTTTGCCGGGGATAAGGATTACGAGGCCATCAAAGCGGCGATGATGGAAGAGGAGCAGGAATGAAATCGATTATGTTGAGCGATGTGATGGCCAACGAGACCATTGCAATGCTGATAGAGCAGGCCAATGCCTGCCTGGAAGCTATGGGCTATACCGACCATGGCCCACGGCATGTGGGGTATGTGAGCAGGATCACCAGGCAGATCCTGCATGAACTGGGATTTGATGAACGCACTGTGGAGCTGGGCGCTATCGCGGGTTGGGTCCATGATGTTGGCAACGCCATCAACCGCGATGGGCATGCGCAGACAGGCGCTACGCTTTTGATGCCGCTGCTCAGGGAAATGGGGATGCCGGTGTCTGAAGTGATTCGTATATGCAGCGCTGTGGGCAACCATGACGAGCGCAGCGGGTGCCCTGTATCGGAAATCTCCGCAGCGCTGATCATCGCGGACAAGATCGATGCGCACAGGGCCAGAGTGCGCCGTGCAAAGTACGATTTCAACGATATACACGACCGTGTAAACTATTCTATTCGCAATACGCAGGTGTCCATTGACAGTGAGAACAGAGTGATTCGCTTTGCCTGTAAAATGGACGACAGCTCTTCTGTCAAGGAGTTTTTGAATATTTACATGTCCAGGATGACGCTGTCGGAAGCGGCCAGCCAATTTTTAGGCTGCCGGTTTGAATTTTTGGTCAACGGAATGCTGATCAACAATACGCCTGTACGGCCGGCACAGCCGCCGGTACCGCCGCCCACAGGGCAGGAGACGGTGCTATGATTTGTTTTGCAACCTGTATGTTTGGCGTAGAAGCCTTGGTGCGCGATGAGCTGGTGATGCTTGGCGCCAAACATGTGCGCGCGCAGGATGCGCGTGTCTTTTTTGAAGCAGACCGGGCCTTGGTCATCAAGGCAAACCTATGGCTTCGCTGTGCGGACCGTGTGTTCGTGCAGCTGGGAACCTGCAAAGCGGAGACATTTGCACAGCTGTTTGATGGTGTACGTGCTTTGGATTGGAAACATCTGCTGCCCAGGGACGCGGCATTTACGGTAACGGGGAAAAGCGCGCTGTCCAAGCTGGGGTCTGTGCGCGATGTGCAGTCTATCAGCAAAAAGGCCATTGCGGACGCTTTGATGGCGGCCCATGGCTATGCCAGGTGCCCGGAAACGGGGCAGGCTTACAACATTGAGATCGGCTTGCTGCGCGATGAAGCTACCATTGCGATGAATACCAGCGGGCCAGGGCTCAACCGCAGGGGCTACCGGGATCTATCTGCCCAGGCCCCTTTGCGGGAAACGCTGGGCGCTGCGCTGGCGATGCTGTCCTATTATGATGGCCGGGAAACGCTGATCGATCCGTGCTGTGGTTCGGGAACCATTGTCATTGAAGCGGCGATGATTGCAGCCCATATAGCGCCCGGCTTGCAGAGAACATTTGCCTTTGATGGATGGAGGAACTGGGCCGAAGAGGCAGCGCAGCAAAGGGAAGAGGCTAAGGCGCAGAGAAGGGAAAAGGGATTTGCCCATCTTTTGGCCAGCGATCTCGATGATAAGGCGGTATCCATGTCGTATCGGCATGCAAAACGGGCAGGGGTCAATGGATATATCAATTTTGCTTGCGGGGATGTAGCGAGCTTGAAGCTACCGGCCGAGCAGTCGCTGATCGTAACAAATCCGCCTTATGGGCTTCGGATGGAGCGCGCTCAGGGACAGCGTGTGGCAAGGGCATTGGGTAGAATGAAAGCAGAACACCCTCATATGGGCATTTTTGCAATTTCATCGGATGAGGCATTTGAAAAGGATTTTGGCCGAAAGGCAGATAAAAAGCGGAAATTGTACAATGGAAACATCAAGTGCAACTTATATATGTATCTGCGCGGCAGGAAAAAATCCTCTGGAAGATAAAAAAACTCAGGCGGAAGGGCTGGACAGTTCCATGCCCTTCTGCTATAATCTATTAGCGTTGAAAATTTGTTATTCGCTACTGTGGCTCAGTTGGTAGAGCAGCTGATTCGTAATCAGCAGGTCGCCGGTTCAAATCCGGCCAGTAGCTCCATAAAAAACCTAGGAACAATGCGGCTTTGCGGGTTTTCCTGGGTTTTTATTTTTTGCGTTTGGGGAAAATGGGGCACCATTTGGGGCACCACCAAAAGCACGACATCCGTCATAAAACTATAAAATACAGCAAAATAATAAGCAGACTCAACGGAAAAATCCGCCGAGCTGCCACCAATATTTGACGAACATTTGTTCTTTTGCTATAATATAAGTGCAACAATTCAGTGGGTGACACTCCTTTTCTGAAAAAGGCTTGCGGGGATAAAAACTTCCTTTGCGGCCTTTTCTTTTTGTACCTCGCCCGGCGCTTTATCCTGTTTCGCGGCGAAATTTGATAAACTGTGAAAAACTGGCAATAAAAAAAGAGGGGTTCAACCCTCTTTTATTTTTGCAATATTTTTTCCAGCAGGTCGGCGGCGCGGCGGTCATTGTGTTCAAAAGCATGGGCGTATATATCCAGGGTAGTGGATGCTTTGGCATGCCCTAAGCGGTTTTTCACCGTCTCTATATCCAGGCCGCAGGCAATGAGCAGGGAAGCGCCCGTATGCCTTAGATCGTGCAGGCGGATATGCGGGAGACCATGACGGGCCAGAAACTTATGAAACCATCTTGTCGGCGTGTCCGGGTGCATGCGCTGCCCGTCCCATTGCGTAAACACCGCCCCGCTGTTATACCAAAACTCGCCCAGCCTTAGCCGCTGCTTGTTTTGCTCTGCCTTCCAGCGCCGCAATTCAGCTTCCACAGATGGGGGGACTATGATCGTGCGCATACCGCTTGCTGTTTTCGGCGGCTTTAGCTTTGTGCCTTGCCCCCGCGCATAGATGGCGGCCTGTTTGATTTGTATTTTATTGCCGTTCACGCTGTCCCAATCAAGCCCCACCATTTCCCCGCGCCGCAGCTGCCCGTATAAGGCCAGGTATATATAAGCTTTCCACTGCGCTGGCTCGTCTGTAAGCGCTTGCAGCATTTCGGCGGCCTGTTGGTCGGTGTATGGGGTAAATTCCACTGTATCGCTCTTAGGCGGTTCCACAGCGTCGGCAGGGTTCATGGAAATGATTTGCCAGCGAACGGCGCACTTTAACATGGTATACAGAACGCCATGATATTTATGTTGCGTGCTGCCGGATATGCCTTGCTGGGCCAGCCAAGCATAAAACCGGTTCAAGGTTTGCGGCCGTATGTCTTTTAGCTTTACACTGCCCAGCTTTGGCAGTATGCGGCTATTGAGCATCATTTTATAATATTCTTTTGTTCTGTCTGAGAGCTGGCGGCGCTCTACATAATCCCGCCACCAAAGCCTGGAAAACTGTTCCAGCGTGACGGGCCTTGCCGCCGTGATTTTCCCCGTTTCATATTCTGCCAGCAAAAGAGCGGTCTGCTTTTCCGCTTCCCGGCGCTGGGCAGTTTCCGTCATATTTGGGTCGAGATAGATGGTCCGCCGGATCATACGCTTGTCCCCGTATTCATAGCCGCAGGAAATGCGGATCAACCATTTCCCGCCGCCTTTGCTAATGGGCTTTATCATCGCGGCACCTCTATTCTATGGCGCTGGAAAATCCAACGGCAAGCCCCAAGATGCGCATGTTGTTTATATCCTCGCCCACATAGACCAAGGGCGGGTATTGCGGATTTTCCGGGGCGAGGGTAACAAGCCCGTCTTGCTTATATACGCGCTTGAGGGTGGCCTCATTGTCAATCAGTACGGCGGCAATCTGGCCGTTCTCTACATCGGGCTGCTGGCGGATATATACAACGTCGCCGTCATGGATCCGCGCATTTACCATGCTGTCACCCTTGCAGCGCAAGGCAAAGGACGCATGAAACGTTTTCGGGGCTTGTATATGCTCATCGATGTTTTCCACGGCAAGCAGCGGCGTCCCGCATGCAATCGTGCCCAGCAGGGGGATTTCTACCATTTCCGGCAACGGCTCTATCCCGGGGATGCCGTATGGATTAGGTGAGGATGATTCTTCCCATCCCATCAAGTAAGCGGGGTCAACGCAAAGCGCAGCGGCAAGTTTTTCCACCATTTCAGTGGGGATATTTTGAATGATCCCCGTTTCATAGCGATGTATTTGCTGCCTGCTTGTATTCACTGCTTTTGCCAATTCTTCAAGTGTCAAGCCTCGTTCTTTTCTTAATCTTTTAAGATTATCATTTAATAACATGGATTTAGCACTTCTTTTGCACGGAGCGGTATCGCTCTGGCGGGATCCTTCCCATCCCATCAAGTAGGCAGGGTCAACGCTAAGCGCAGCGGCTATCTTGATGAGTCTATCCATTGGAATATTCGTTACAATATTGTTTTCATATTTGTGGACTGCTTGCTTTCCAACCCCAATGGCGCGGCCTAGTTCTTCTTGTGATAGATTGGCCTGCTTTCTTGCCAGTTTGATTTTGTCTCCCATATTCATTGTTATGCACACTCCTATGTTAAAATTGTAAACGGTAACTTAAAAGTTGTCAAATATGATTAAATAATCAAGAAAATAACTTGACAAGTTTCAATATTGAATTATAATAAGAGTAACTTAATAGTTTACCTTTGGAGGTGCGTATTTTTGGATATGGATTTATTGCGTCTTGAATTGTTCAGATGTGGCAAGACACAGAAAGAAGCGGCCAAAATTATAGGTGTATCCACATCTACGTTTTATAGGCGTATGAAGCAAGGAGTTTTTGGCACGGATGAAGCAAAAAGGCTTTCAGAGGCACTTCATATAAAAGAACCTGAAAAAATATTTTTTTAGAAAAAGAGTAACTTAATAAGTTTCTTTATGAAAGGAGGTGTAACCATGGCGAGGTATGCAGTGGAAGCAAGGATCTTTAGCAATGGCAAGATCATGGCAAAGGTACGGCTGGCCCAGGAGGGCGAGGAAAGCGGATGTCAGGAAACGCGGCTGTGCGACGTGTGGATTGATGTATTTGATACCAAGCAGGAGGCAGAGCGATTCTGCGCGGAATACAAAAAAATCTAATGCTTGGCTTGTAAGAAAAAGCCCAGCACAGAGCTGGGCGAGGGGCGTAGATATGTTTTGGGAAAAACGTATCAATGCCTTGCGGGGTCGTCTGAACGGCCCACGAGGTAATCGAGGGATACGTCGAAGAAATCAGCAAAGAGAATAGATTTAGGAAGGGTTGTTTGACGCCTACATTTTTCGATGTCGTTTATAGCTTGCATGGACAGTCCGACTGATTCGCCAAGTTGTTTTTGCGTCATTCCAGCAGATTTCCTTAATTCAAAAATACGTTGGCCAAAAATATTTTCAGGAGACATAATAACACCTCTTGACACTACGCTAAAAGCATAATATTATATAGCTACGCTAATTGCGTAGTTTGAGAAGAAGGAGGGAAAATGAAATTAGTTTTAAAGCAAGAACGGAGAGAGAGAGATTGGAAACAAGATTATGTCGCAAAAAAGTGTGGAGTTTCATGCCAAACCGTATGCGACTGGGAAAATAATCGACGCAAACCCTCATATGACGTTCTTGTTAAACTGGAAGACCTATTCCAAAAATCCCACCGTCAGCTATTCGCAGTAGCTGACGAACACCAAGAACAGGATACCAAAAAGGAGCAAGAAAAACAATGAAACAAACAAGGAATACAAAGAAGCCCAGCACAGAGCTGGGCGAGGGGCGTAGATATGTTTTGGAAAAAACTTATCAATGCCTTGCGGGGTCGTCTGAACGGCCGACGAGGTAGTCAAGGGATACGTCGAAATAATCCGCAAGAGCGATGAGACTGGACAACGGTTTTAACCCAAAGCTTCCAGATTCATAATCGACATCGACACTGGTTGCTTTTACCACGTCATACAAAGAGATGTTTCTAGACTTTCGGATTTCCCACAGCTTGAGGCCGGCGTTTGTCCACATGGCATCTCCGGGAGAGTAATCTGATTTGGGTGGGTTGGGATTTTTCTCGTCCTCTATGCTTCTTAGACGTTGAATAAAATCTCTATAGTCCATATTGAAGCCATCTGCTATCTTCTGGAGCGTTTTTATTGTTGGGTTCTTGCTTCTCCCCTTCAAGATGCTGTCTATGGTTGACTGAGTTAAATGAGAAAGGGTGGCAAGTTTATTCACAGTAATGTTTTTTTCCGAGCATAACCGCAAAATCAGTTCTTGCAAAGCATCAATTTCACCATACATGAAAGAACCTCCAAGATTAACGATAAATAGTTGACAAATACAAACAAAACCACTAAAATAACGATAGAACGTTAAACGATATATCGTTGGAAAGGGGCGAAGATGAATCGTTCAAAAGTAAAAGAGTATCGCAAGCGCTTTGGATATAGTCAACCTAAACTTTCGCAAATAAGCGGAATCCCACAGACAACACTAAGTGGGTGGGAATTAGGATTGACTGACAAACACGCGATAATCAGAGCAATTCACCTAGCTGGAATTTTTGGCACAACAGTAGAAGACCTGTTTATGAGTACGACGCCAATTATTCCACAATCAACTCAAGGCAGTTGACGAACACCAAGAACAGGATACCAAAAAGGAGCAAGAAAAACAATGAAACGCAGGATAGAACCATACAGCGATGCCTGGTTTTACTGGATCTTTGCAGGCACGGCGGTGGGGTTTACCGTGTTTCGGTGGGCGGCGTGGGTGGTATGGGCGGTGATAGGCTGAAAATCGGCAAAAGAAAAGCCGCGCAAGCAAGGGGAAGCTGCAAAGCGCGGCAGAACTCGTGTCCACTGAAAGTGTAGCACAGAAAAGGAGTGCATGCAAATGAAAAGATATACAGGAGCGGATTTTGAGAAATTCGAGAGAGACAAAAACGGGCATATCATATGCCCGCGCGGCGAATATCTGTTGATCCGGGATTTCCCGGCACACTGCGCGTTTGACGATGGCTGTAGCTTTGGCGAGCTGTGCGGCTTTGGCGAGCAATGCAGTTTCGGCGAGGGTTGCAGCTTTGGGGAGCAATGCCGGTTCAGCGAGCAATGCCGGTTTGGCGTGCAATGCAGCTTTGGCGAGCATTGTAGCCATGAAGGACTAACGGACAGCATATACACAGCATTTGACAGGATCGGACGCGAAAACAGGAAAGCATATTTTTTCAAAGCGCAAGAGGGATACTATGTGCGCACGGGCTGCTTTTTCGGGAGCCTGGAGGATTTCCAAAGCAATGTCGGGGAGACCCACGGGGGCACCATCCACGAACAAACGTATTTTATGGCAGG
>CAJLPK010000027.1 GCA_905208455.1 uncultured Bacillota bacterium | reverse complement strand
TTAAAATAAGCGCCGGCGCCATAGCCGCGGGCCAAAGGCAGCATTTCAATTTCTTCGGGGTCATAGCCCAGCAGCTGCGCAGCATAGCTGTCTATCAAAACGGAATCCAGCCCGCCGAGCAGGCGCTGCATCGGAACCGGATTGCCGCCCTCTTCAAACGTCAAGTCGCCGCAAAGCCCGTCCACGATGGTAAAGGCGGGGCGGAGTACGGTATTGAGCAGCGCCACGGGCCGGTGAATGCCAAGCTGATGATACCGCCTTTTTTCTTTATCCGGAACAAGCCCTTTTAGGTTTTTCAGCGCGCAGGTCAGCGCCGTCTGGCAGTGCGCTTTGAGGACCGGCACATTGATGATGGCGTCTGCTTCCAGCGCCCGCTTGCACACGGACAGCGATACGCCGTGGGCTTGTACAGAAACCCCGGGCTCTTTTTTCATATCGTACAGAGGCACGCCCCTCCGCTTGGACAGCGCATTGTAGCCGCATACCTCATAGGCACGTACTGTCTGATCGCCTACCCAAGAAGACTCTATGATGGAAAGGTTGTCGTAGCCCTGTGCCTGAAGATAGCAGAGGATGCCCTCTATGATCTCTGGATGGGTGGTGGCGCCGGTATCCGCTGTGTGGGCAACAACAAGATTCGGCTTGATGGCAATGGATGCGTGTTTGTTCTGGGGAAGGTGCGCCGCAGCGTCCATCTTTTCCAATAAGCACTGCACCATGTGAAATCCGTCTGTACCGTAGATGGCCATAATTTGAGATGCCTGCATAGGTCGCCTCCTAAACTAACATGGGACAAGGGAAAGAAAAAAACAAACGAAGATGAGTGGCATAGCCTTTTCCTTATATAAATAAAGTATAACATAGGTGTTGGGAAGATTGACAGCAACAATGCTTTGCATTATGATAAATTTAGAATTTGTAAGGGGGTGCGGTTTTGGCTGAATTGGTCTTGGCGAGGGTGGATAGCCGTTTGGTTCACGGCCAGGTGCTGGCAAAATGGACAAAACAAACCCAGGCAAATTCTATTTGTATTGTAGATGATGAAGTAGCACAGGACGCTATGCTGATCGGCCTATTCAAAATGGCGATTCCAAAAGGGACAACGCTGGAAGTGCTCACCGCAGAAGAGGTAGCTGGATTCTTGTCTGCGCAAAAGGGGAGGGTGCTTTTGATTTTTAAGGACGTTGCCCATGTGGAAAGCGCGATACGCGCGGGCGTACCTATCAAAGACCTGCAAATCGCAGGCTTAGGGCGCAGAGAGGGAAGGATACAGGTATATCCCACGGTGTTTTTGTCTGAGGCAGATGCCGAGCGCCTCCACAGTTTTGGGGAAAAAGGCATGCATGTATATTTTCAGGCGCTGCCGGAGCAGACGCCGGTATTGCTTGCGGATGCTTTGCGGCTGCATTTTGCATCCTTGCTCAAATAGCACGGCCTATTTGAGCTTTTTTGTTGCAATAACATATATGAGAACAAATCTGCCCCTTGCATTGCACAACGGATTGCTATAAAATATTTTTGTAAGCATAGTGTAATGTTTCAAAGCTGTTTGACGGCGTTATGGCTCATTTTCAAGGTTGTTTTCGGCTCCGGTTCGGGCGGACAGAACTGCCGGCGTGTTAAAATTCGGCGCTTGCATAGGGCATGTTCTCGTTATACAATATGAGTAATGTTTTAGAAAACATTCCGCATAGCGGTTTGTTAATACATCTTCTTTATAAGGAGGAAAAACGAATGTTAGTATCTATGGCGCAAATCCTCAACGCGGCCCGCGAAGGCGGCTATGGTGTTACAGCTCCGAACATCAACAACGAAGATACAGCCCGTGCGGCTATCTCCGCTGCTGTGGAAAACAGAGCTCCCATGATTTTGGATGTGGGGTATTCTGCAAACTGTGACATCAATTTCTTTGGCCACATGGTAGGTGCCTTGGCAAAGGAAGCGGATGTGCCGATCGCGATCAACCTGGATCATGGCGCAAAGTATGAGCATGCCATCGCCGCGATCAAAGCCGGCTTTACCTCTATCATGGTAGACCGTTCCACATTGCCGTACGAAGAAAACGTAGCAGAAGTAGCCGAATTGGTAAAGGTTGCTCATGCGGTTGGCGTTAGCGTTGAAGCGGAATTGGGCCATGTAGGCCAGGGCTTGCAGTATTCTGTGGATCGTGACGCCGCTTTGACGGATCCGGCACAGGCGAAAGACTATTGCGAAAAGACCGGCATTGATATGCTGGCTGTTGCAATTGGTACTGCTCATGGCGAATACAAAGGCACTCCGTACCTGGATTTCGACCGTCTGCATCAGATCTTTAACACCGTTAAAGTACCGCTGGTGCTGCATGGCGGCTCCGGCACGGGCGATGAAAACCTGGCGAAAGCAACCCGTGAGGGTATCAGCAAGGTAAACTTGGCGACCGACCTGTACAAAGCGGGCGCAGCTGCTGTCATTGAAGAGGAACCGAACCATGGCATGCAGATGTATGAGCTGTTGGCAGAAGGCTACAAAGCCAAGCTGGTTCATTACATGAAATTGTTCAATCAGTGCAATCGTGTGTGATTACCAACACTGAGTGTACAATAGAAAATTCAATTCTTAAGGAGGGTTATACCCATGCTTCCTGACAAAATTCATTTTGGCGTTATCGTCAAAGGGCATGTTGCCGAGATGCACGAGATGCCGTTCCCCGAAGTAGGGCCGACGGATATCGTTGTCAAATTGGTAGCAAACAACATTTGTACCACCGACTATCAGCAATGGCTGGGCCTGCGTGACCACCAAGGCTTCCCGATGGCCGCCGGACATGAATGTGCCGGCAACATCGTTGCCATGGGTGATGAAGTGTATGACAACTTCAAAATCGGCATGCAGGTAGCGACCATGCATCCGTTCTGCGGCATGTGTGATTCCTGCCGTCAGGGCCATACCGGCGACTGCCAGAACGTGCCTCACGGCGGCCCTGGTCCGGATGGCTACTATGGTGGTTTCAAACGCTTTGCTGATTACGTTGTGATGGATCAGAAACTGATCGTTCCGATCAACAACGATATTCCTGCGGCAGAAGCCGGCTTCTTGGAACCGGTTTCCACCGTTGTGCAGGGTATCCATAAGGTTGGCGTAAAGCCGATGCAGGATGTTGTCGTAATCGGCGGCGGCACCATGGGCCTGGTGAACGCCCAGGTAGCCAAAGCATTCGGTGCTCGCGTTATCGTTTCTGATATTTCTCAGAAGAAGATCAAACGTGCTCAGGAAATGGGCGTTGATGTTGTTGACGCGAAGAACAACGACCCGGTCGAAGCGGTCAAGGATTTGACCAACGGCAAGGGCGCGGATATTGTAATCGCGGCTGTCGGCAGCTCTATTGCTTATAAGCAGGGCTATGACATGCTGAGCCAGTACCGCGGCAAGCTGTTGATCTTCCCGGCTGGCTATCCGAAACCGGAACTGCACGTAGATCCCAACGAGCTGCACTATCGCAAGCTTGAGATCATCGGTACTTTCGGCAGCGATCTGAAAGACTGGTACGAAGCAGCTACGCTGATCAGCAAGCGCTTGATCGACTGCTCCTACTCTCTGGAAGGTAAATTTATTCCGCTGCGCGACATCCAGCAGGCATACGAAGCAGCTGCTACGCCGGATGCGTACCGTGTCACGGTGGATCTGCAGAGTGTGTAATCCTCCAAGATACAAAAGAGACAGGAATTGTCCTGTCTCTTTTTTTATTTCTTTCTATAAATCTTTCGCGGCGCATCCGATAAATTTTTATAAAGATGTGGGCGGAGGGATTTGCATTTATCCATGGATTGGTATACAATACATCTGTATATATCAATTATGTTAGATTCTCTTTTTCCAAAGGGCATATTGCTAGGCGGCAGTATATAAATTATAAATGAGCATTTTATTGGCAGCTATATCTCAGATCATTGTGGAGCCGGGGCATCTCGGCGCCTCAATATATATCATTTAAGGAGGGTTTTCCCATGCTTCCTGACAAAATTCATTTTGGCGTAATCGTCAAAGGACACGTTGCTGAAATGCACGAGGCGCCGTTCCCCGAAGTAGGGCCGACGGACATCGTTATCAAAATGGCGACGTGCAACATCTGTACCACTGACTATCAGCAGTGGATGGGCCTGCGCGACCATCAAGGCTTCCCGATGGCAGGCGGCCATGAATGGGCCGGCACAATCGTGGCCAAGGGCGATGAAGTTTACGATTCGTTCAAAATCGGCCAGCAGGTTGGCGGTATGAGCGGTTTCTGCGGCGTTTGCGATGCCTGCCGCCAGGGATTGACGAGCGATTGCGTAAACAAAAAATCCAAGGGCCCCGGCCCGGACGGCTACTACGGCTCCAAACAGTTTGCTGACTATGTAGTGCTGGATCAAAAATATGTAATTGCCATCAATAACGATATTGCGCCGGCAGAAGCAGGCTTCCTGGAACCGGCAGCAACGGTTGTTTCCTGTGCGCATAAGTGCAACATTCAGCCAATGCAGGATGTTGTCGTGATTGGCGCCGGCACAATGGGCCTTGTCAATGCGCAGGTCGCAAAAGCATTTGGCGCTCGCGTGATGATTTCGGATATTTCTCCGAAGAAGATTGCGCGTGCAAAGGAAATGGGCATTGATGTCATTGATGCGAAAAACACCGACCCGGTGCAGGCTGTCAAGGATTTGACGGATGGCAAGGGCGCTGATACCGTTATCGCAGCGGTTGGTTCTACGCTGGCTTATAAGCAGGGTTATGATATGCTCAAGCATTTCCGCGGCAAACTGGTCATTTTCCCGGCCGGCTATCCGAAACCGGAGCTGCAGGTAGACCCCAATGAGTTGCATTATCGTAAGCTTGAAATCATTGGTTCCTTTGTTGCAAACCTGAATGACTGGTATGAATCTGCTACGCTGATCAGCAAACGCTTGATCAACTGCTCGTATTCGCTGGAAGGCAAATACATCCCGCTGCGTGACATCCAGAAGGCCTATGAAGCGGCCGCTACGCCGGATGCGTATCGTGTAACGGTAGATTTGCAGGGAGTGTAAACAAACCTTTAACAATAAAAAAAGGCAGGAATGTTCCTGCCTTTTTTTATTGGCAGCATTTGCAATTATGGCAGAACATAGAGTATAATAAATGCATACATTTTTGTTTCTTTATTACATAAATATGCGTATATGTTTGTACGCGGGCGTAAGGAGGTCTTTGTATGCTGCCTAGCACAATTCATTTTGGAGTCATTGTCCGCAGCCATGTTGCCGAGATGCATGAAATGCCGTTCCCCGATATAGGGCCGACAGATATTGTAGTCAAACTAAAGGCAAATAACATTTGCACAACAGATTATCAGCAGTGGATGGGGCTGAGGGATCACCAGGGATTTCCCATGGCTGCCGGCCATGAATGTGCCGGTTCTATTGAGGCTGTAGGGAAAGAGGTATACAGCCATTTTAAGCCCGGTATGCAAGTGGCTACAATGAACCCTTTTTGCGGTGTCTGCGATGCATGCAGAAAGGGGCATACGGGAGACTGTGAAAATATGCCTTTCCACAGCAGCAAAGGCGCGGACGGATACTATGGCGGTGCCAAGCGGTTTGCCGATTATGTGGTGATGGATCAAAAGCTGATCGTGCCGATTGATAACAGCATTGCGCCAGCAGAGGCAGGCTTTCTGGAGCCGGTCTCTACCGTAGTGCAGGGCGCGCACAAGGCAGATATTCGTCCGATGGAGGATGTCGTCATTATTGGGGCAGGGACTATGGGGCTTGTCAATGCACAGGTCGCAAAGGCGTTTGGCGCTCGCGTGATGATTTCGGATATTTCTCCGAAGAAGATTGCACGCGCCAAAGAAATGGGAGTAGATGTGATCGATGCTAAAAATGAGGACCCTGTGCAGGCAGTTCGTGATTTAACAGGCGGAAAAGGGGCAGATACTGTGATTGCAGCGGTAGGGTCTACATTGGCGTATAAGCAAGGCTATGAGATGCTCAAGCATTTTAGAGGGAAAATGCTGATATTCCCGGCAGGCTTTCCAAAGCCTGTGCTGGAGATAGAGCCCAACGAGCTGCATTACCGCAAGCTGGAGCTTATCGGTACGGTGGGAAGCGATTTATCCGATTGGTATGAGGCGGCTGCCTTGATTAGCAAACGCATGATCAACTGCTCTTATTCATTGGAGGGCAAGTTCATTCCGCTGCGCGATATCCAAAAGGCCTATGAAGCGGCAGCTACACCGGATTCGTACCGTGTGACGGTAGATTTGCAAGGCATTTGATGAAAAGACGGGGATTTTCCCGTCTTTTCTTTTTTATCCTATCTCTCTCGGCATATTTGGCCAAGCGGTCTGCATGCACTAATAGGGGGGTGCATGATGCGTAAACAAACGGGCATGGTAATTTGGGTCTGCCTGCTGCTTGTAATGCTGGCAGGCGGCGTTGGATATGTTGTGGGAAGAGGGCCCTTTGTCATGGCCCGCCAAGTGGAAACCACCTTAAAAAACGAGGCCTTAACGTCTTTGGATACGCTGACAATGGATCAGGCCGCCTGTGCTGCACTGGCACAGGCAGTAGAGGATGAATATACACAATGGCTTTCACCTGTACAGATGCAGGATCTGATGACAGAGATTTCAGGGGAAGAGGCAGCGGGAATAGGCGCAGAGCTTTTAAGTGTAGAGGGAGGATGGCAGGTCGTTGATGTTTTGGAAGAAAGCCCGGCACAGATGGCAGGACTTGCAAAGGGTGATCTAATTGTAAAAATCAACGGAGAGCCTATCGGCAAAGCAGACTGGACGGCGGAGGAAGGCGTTACTACGCTGTTTTCCGTAGAGCGGGAGGGTATGGCAAGAGATGTCGTCATCATTCCTCAAAAGATAGAGCCGATGCCTGCTGTAATAAGCAAAACGCTCCCAAATGGATACGGATACATTCGCATACGATCGTTTGTGCAGGAGGGTGCAGAGAATCAGTTTGAACAGGCGATGGCACAGTTCGCCGATGCCAAAGGGGTGATTCTGGATGTTCGGCATAATCCGGGCGGAAGGATGGATGCAGTTTTGACAATGCTCAACGGCTGTTTGCCGGATAAAACGGAGGTATTGTGCTTGCTGGAAGCCAAGGGAAAGGAGGAACGCTACCAAACCAGCGGGGAACAGCGGTACACGATGCCAATGGCAGTATTGACAGATGGGCAGAGCGCTTCTGCTGCTGAAATTTTTGCAGGCGTTCTGCAAAATCAGGGCAGGGCGTTGATCGTAGGAGACACGACCTACGGAAAAGGCGTAGTACAAAAGCTAAAGCCCCTGAAGGATGGGTCAGGATTGAAATATACCATGGCAGAATACCGCATGGCGGATGGTACGGTGATCCATGAAAAGGGCGTGATGCCGGATATAAAGCTGACGTGCGAGGGCCTACCGGGCTGGGCACGCACAGAGCTAGAGGACCTGCCGCTGCAGGCTGCGGTGCAGGCTTTAGAGATACAGCAGCCCTAGGTTGATTTTTCAAATAAGAAAAGACGATTTTATCCGGGAACGAATTTGTGTTTTTCTCTCCCGGGTTTGCCATTTTTCATTGACAATGTATTTCATTACAATATATAATCTAAATCGTAATGGAATGTTGCAAGGAACGTAGGAACCCTTGCGCAAGATACAAGATTTATGATTAGGAGAGTGACCTACAATGATGCAAGTACTGATTGTCACCCACGCCAACATGGCGGCTGGTATCGTTTCCAGTGTGGATCTGATCATGGGACCGCAGGAGGGCCTGTATTCCATCGGCTTGGCAGCGGACGACAGCTTTGAATCCTTCAACGAAAAGGTGCGCAATAAGCTGGCTGAAATCGTATGCGATGACGGTGTTTTGGTATTCGTCGACCTCTATGGCGGTACTCCGTGCAATGTAACGGCTGCCAACATCAATCGTGAAGTGGACGGCAAAACCCCGAACATCGAATGTTTGAGTGGTGTCAACCTGCCGATGCTGATCGAAGCGCTGGGGATGCGCGGTGCTATGTCGTTGCAGGAGATCAAAGAACATTGCATGGGCATGATTGCGGATACATGCAAAGATATCAAAGCAGAATTTAACCTGGCTGGCTAATTGCCGGGGAATTTTACAGGAGGAATTTGAAAATGGTTGAAAAAAACTTTGTTGTGAAGAATGAGACTGGCTTGCATGCCCGTCCGGCTTCTTTGTTCGTACAGAAAGCGGCGAAATTCAAGAGCACCATCAAAATCAAAAAAGATGGCAAAGAAGGCAACGCAAAGTCCATTATCTCTGTGCTGAGCCTGGGCGCCAGCAATGGCAGCGAAATCACCATTTCCTGCACGGGCGAAGACGAGCAGGAAGCTCTGAATGCGCTCATCGATCTGTTGGACAACCTGGAAGAATAAGTATCTGAGTATCGCGTAAATCTTGTGCGGTCGGAGTTTTTCTCCGGCCGCCGTTTGCGATATAGCCAACATGAATTTGAGTGAAGAGGTGCTTTTATGAAAGGAATTATTGCGTCCCCGGGTATTGCAATCGGGAAGGCATTTGTATTGGAACAAAAGGAAGTTGTAATCAACGAAGCGTTGCTGGCCAATCCGGCGGAATGTGAAGCGGAGGTTGAAAAATTCCGTAAAGCCGTCGCTGAAACAGAGGCGCAGCTCAATGAGATCATTGAAAAGACGGAAAAGCGCTTGAGCGCAAAAGAGGCAGACGTGTTCCGTGCGCATTTGATGATGCTCAATGACCCCACGCTGGAAGATGCCGTCATGGATAAGATCAACAACGGGATGATGCATGCGGATAAGGCTGTTGCGGAAGCAACGGAAGAGGTTTCCGCGATGCTGGCTTCCTTGGATGACGAATACCTGCGCGAACGTGCAGCAGACATCAAGGACGTAGGCGGCCGTATCCTGGATAATGTGGTGGGCAATGTGCGTGTTTCCCTCGATGATTTGGATGAAGAGGTCGTGGTATTTGCCAATGATTTGACCCCGTCTGATACTGCGACGATGGATATGAACTATGTAAAGGGCTTCGTGACCCAGTTGGGCGGCCGTACGAGCCATACATCCATCATTGCCCGCATCATGGGCCTGCCTGCCATTGTTGGCACCGGCGATATCCTTTCCAAGGTGCAGCACGGCGATACCGTTGTGTTGGATGCAGTGGATTGTGACGTAACGGTAAACCCTGA
Organism: uncultured Bacillota bacterium; assembly: GCA_905208455.1. GTDB lineage: Bacteria > Bacillota > Clostridia > Christensenellales > QAND01 > UMGS1975. Next base: position 8,893 of record CAJLPK010000027.1, on the reverse strand, counting down.
TGGCGGACAGTTGGAAGAGGGCAAGAAAAAGCTGGATGCGTTCTTGGAACACAAACGCCAGCTGGATGCGGTAAAGATGCTGGCGGCTGAGACAACCGACGGTCATAAGGTAGAGGTGGTAGGCAACATTGCTTCTCCCAATGACTGCAAAGGCGCCAAGGAAAACGGTGCAGAGGGCGTAGGCCTGTTCCGCACGGAATTCCTGTATATGTCTCGTCCGACACTGCCGACAGAAGATGAGCAGTTTGAAGCCTATAAAGCAGCGGCGGAAGCGATGGCGCCGAATCCGGTCATCATCCGTACACTGGATATTGGCGGCGATAAGGCGGCGGACTGCATCAAATTCCCGGAGGAGATGAACCCCTTCCTGGGATGGCGCGCGATCCGCATGTATTTTGACCGCCTGGATATCATTAAGCCGCAGATGCGCGCTGTGCTGCGTGCCAGCGCCTTTGGCAAGCTGCGCGTGATGTTCCCGATGGTCATTTCCGTAGAAGAAATCACCAAGATGTATGAGATCATCGACGAATGCAAAGCCGAGCTGAAGCAGGAAGGGAAAGCGTTCGATGAGAAGTTGGAAATCGGCATCATGGTGGAAACACCGTCTGCGGCGATCAATGCAGAGAAATTTGCTAAGATCGTAGATTTCTTCTCCATCGGCACAAACGACCTGACGCAGTATGTTTTGGGCGTAGACCGCGGCAACGAAATGATTGCGGATCTGTATCAGCCGCTGCATCCGTCTGTGATTCGCGCCATCAAGATGGTCATTGACGCGTCCCATAAGGAAGGCAAATGGACGGGCGTTTGCGGTGAGCTGGCAGGCGACGAAAAGGGCGCGGCTTTGTTGCTGGGCATGGGCTTGGATGAGTTCAGCATGAGTGCTGGTTCTATCCCGACCATCAAAAACCTGATTCGTAAATCTAACTATGCTGAAATGCAAAAGGCGGCGGAGGAAGCGCTGGAGCTGCAAACCTCTGCGGAGGTCAATGAATATGTTGACCAGTTGTTGAAGAAGATTTACAGCCGTTAAGCCTTATGTAAGCAGTGGCAAAGGGCCGGACCGTTGTGTCCGGCCTTTTTATGTGGTTTTGCAATGATTGAGTTTTCCTTGATGCCTTGGTACAATAAACAAAAGAGGAAAAGGAGATAACCATGTTAGAAGAACAATCCATCCAAGATTTTTCCGTTGCACTGATGAGCAAAAGCCCGGTGCCGGGCGGCGGCGGTGTCAGTGCTTTGGCAGGCGCGCTGGCGGCCTGCCTGGGTGGCATGGCTGCCAATTTGACCCTAGGAAAAAAGAAATTTGTATCGGTAGAGCCAATGCTGAAGGAAAAATTGCAGCTGCTTATACATGATCGGGATGCCCTTTTGGACTGTATGCAGGAGGATGCGCAGGCGTTCGAGCCGCTGTCCAAAGCCTATGGCATGCCGGCGGAAACGCCAGAACAAAAGAAGGCCAAGCAAGAGGTGCTGGAACGCTGCTTATGGCAGGCTGCACAGCCGCCCATGAGGATTCTGGAGCTTGGCGCTGCGGTGGCAGAGACGCTGGAAGCGCTGAAGGAAAGCATTAGCAAGCTGGTACAAAGCGATCTTGGCTGTGCGGCCGCAATGGCGAGAGCCTGCGTTCACTGTGCTGCGATGAATGTATGGATCAATGCGCAGCTGATGCAGGAAAAAGAGAAAGCACAGCAGCTGTATGAGCAAAGCAACGCATTGCTGATAAAGACTGTACAAACCTGCGATGCGCTGGTGGAAAAAGTGGAGGAAGCATTATGGCAGCATTGATGAAAGGTACGGCGTGTGCAAAGGCAATCAGATGCGGGATCGAGGCTTCTGTTGAATCGCTGCGTGCCCGGCAGATACACCCAGGCCTTGGCATTTTACGTGTCGGAGAACGGGAAGATGATATTGCCTATGAGCGTTCTGCCGTCAAAAAGGCAGAGCAAGTCGGCATAGCTGTGGAAAAAATCGTGCTTCCGCAGGAGAGCACAACAGAGCAGTGTTTACAGGCGCTTACAATGTTGAATCAGAATCCTGCTGTGCATGGTATTTTATTGTTCCGTCCAATGCCGAAGCACATCGATGAGGATGCTGTGATTCGGGCAATGGCTGTTGAAAAGGATATAGACGGAATGACGCCAGGCAGTCTGGCCAAGGTATTTATGGGGGAAAGCGACGGATTTGCCCCTTGTACGGCGGAGGCCGTAGTGCGGCTTCTTTCCTTTGAGCAGTATGCCTGGAAGGGAAAGCATGCCGTGGTTTTGGGCCGCAGCCTGGTCGTAGGAAAACCATTGGCCATGCTGATGCTTGAGAAAAATGCTACCGTGACGGTTTGCCACAGTGCCACGGAGAACCTGCCGGGGGTATGTGCCCAGGCTGATTTGCTGGTAACGGCGATTGGACGGGCCCGCATGATCGATAAAAACTATGTAAAGCCGGGTGCTGTTGTGGTGGATGTTGGCATCAATGTGGATGAGCAAGGCGGCTTGTGCGGGGATGTGGATACTGCATCAGCCATGGAAAAGGCGGAGGCGGTTACGCCGGTGCCCGGTGGCTTGGGGGCGGTCACAAGCTGGCTGCTGCTGGAGCATGTGGTCAAAGCGGCTGAGCGTACCATAGGATAAAGGAGAAGAAACGTGGAAAATTATCAAGCGTTGCTGCAAGAAATAGAGACCTGCCAGGCATGTCCGTTGTGCCAGGCACGTACAAACGTGGTGCCGGGGGATGGAAATTTGCAGGCAAAAATTATGTTTATCGGGGAAGGGCCGGGTGCCGAGGAAGATAAGAGAGGGCTTCCTTTTGTGGGCGCGGCAGGCCAGTTGTTGGATCAGATGCTGGATACCATCGGCCTAAGGAGAGAAGATGTTTACATTGCAAACATTGTAAAATGCAGACCGCCTGCCAACCGTGTGCCAAAGCCAGACGAAGTGGCTGCTTGTATGGGCTATCTGGAACGCCAAATCGAAATCGTGGATCCAAAGATCATTGTATTGCTGGGCGCAACGGCGCTGAATCATTGGTTCTCCAAGGACATGAGGATCACAAAGGTACGGGGGCAGTGGTTTGAAAAGCAGGGACGGCAGGTCATGGCCACCTTCCATCCGGCTGCTTTGCTGAGAGATGCTAAGAAAAAGCCTGATTCGTTTGATGATTTTTTGTCGATAAAACAAAGATTATCGGAAATTTGAAAGAAATGTAACAATTTTGTAATAGTGAGGAAATTGGCCAAATATTTAGATTATCGGCTATATACTCGCGTATTCTCCTGTTATCTCATTTGACCGAATAAATCTTGCCCCGTATAATATGCCAAGAACAATGGCAAACTTTAGGCGCTGGAAATTCGTGATGTTTACGTCTGGAACATAAGTTTTGGCTATAACACAGGAAGGAAGGAGATCAAATGAAAAAACAAAGGCTGGTCGCTTGGCTGCTGTGTGCCGCTACAATGGCCTGTTTGGTAACAACAGGCGCGGCAGAGGATACAGCAGGCACGGAAGCGGCCGACGCGTCGGAAACAGAACGCAAAGTACATGCCTCGGAAGAGGAAGCCATCAATGCGCTGGATTCCGGCAACCCCTTGTTTTTCGTAGGTGGATCCGGGGAAGAAGAGGGTGTCGTGGATAATGGCGACACAGAGATTGATATTGGCTTATTGAAGGATAAAGAAGACCTGGCCTCCACGGAAACAGGGAAAGCACGCGTTTTCGTGGAGGATGCAAGGCTGCGTGCAGAGCCAAGCAAGGAGGCCGAGGAATTGACGCAGCTGGCTGAAGGCACCACGGTAGAGGTCGTGGCGCTGGAGGGAGAATGGTATCGTGTCAAATTCGGCATTATGGATGGGTTCGTGCACCAGAGTTGTTTGTTTGTCATCGGGGATGACGGCAGAAACGGCACCATTTTGCACGATGGCACAGTGATGAGGGAAACAGCCGATGCAGCATCGGCCGAGGTTTTGGCATTAAGCTGTGGCAATGGCGTACAGGTTACGGACTTTGAGCCGGGATGGTATGCTGTTACCTATGACGGGAAATCCGGATATGTAGCTAAGGATGAAATTTCCGTAACCAATGCGTTTTCCGGAGAGACGGAGGTTCGCATCCTGAAAAAGGGAATGAGCGGACAGGCGGTTGTCAAAGCACAGGAGGAGCTGATCAAACGTGGATTTTTGCTCGGCGAAGCCTCCGGCACCTATGATGATGCGACGGTAGAGGCAGTCAAGACCTTTCAAAAAGCCGCAGATACCAGCGCAGACGGTGTAGCAGGCGGTCAAACGCTGGCTTCCCTATATGGGGATAACGACATTATCCTGACTATTTCGGAAAAAAGCCAGGTCAAGGGCCGCGTAGAGATGACGGAGTGGAGCGAAGTCAATAAGATCATTCCGCGGGGCGCTGAATACACTGTGATTGATGTAAAGACCGGAAAGTCCTGGAAAGAGCGCAGGCTGTACGGGCATAATCATATTGATTCTGAGCCGCTGACACAGGCGGATACCGATACCATGAAGTCGGTCTATGGAGGATCGTGGAGCTGGGATCGCAGGGCTGTTTGGGTCGTATATGGAAACCGTGTTTTTGCCGCTTCCATCAATGGCATGCCGCATGGCGGACAGAGCATCACCAGCAACGGCTTCAATGGGCATCATTGTATCCATTTCTATAAGAGCAAGACACATTGCGGCAATAAGCAGTGTCCTATCCATCAGGCCATGGTACTGGCAGCGTACCGTGAGGGAAACTGATTATGACAAAAGGCGGGCAGAGTCCCGCCTTTTTTTGGTTAGGCTTGTATGGAAATCGGGAAACATGATATGATACCTCTATTGAGATAAAGAAGGTGCACATTGTATGGAATCTAAGAAAAATCACGGCGCGCTGCTGGTTGTCGCCTGGTGTTTGTCTGCGCTGCTGGCTTGCGGGGCGGGGTTCTGGATCGGCCGCAGCGGCAGAGGAGAAGATAAAAAACTGGCGGAGATCACAAGCTTGATTGAGAATAACTATTATCAGGAGGTTTCCCGGGAACAGATTGAGGAGGGTATTTTGCACGGTGCTGTGCTTGCGCTTGGCGATCCATACAGTGCCTATATGAATGAGGAAGAAAAACAGAGCTATAATCAAAGCCTGGAAGGCGCGTATGTGGGTATCGGGGTGTTGACAACCTTTAACAGTGATTGGCAAGCGATGATCGCACAGGTATACAACGACTCCCCGGCACAGAAGGCGGGACTGCAAAAGGGCGATATATTTGTTGCGGTGGATGGAGAGAAGATCAATACAGCTTCCTCAAAGGATCTTTCAGAGGTAACGGGAAAAATCCGCGGAGAGGCTGGAACATCTGTAGAGATAACGATTGCAAGAAACGGCCAGGAGATGAACTTTACAGTGCAGCGTGAAGAGGTACACATTACCTATGTCACGAGCCGCATGCTGGATCACAGCATCGGATATATCAAGATCGATGAATTCAGCGGATCCGCTTTGGAGGAGTATCAGCAGGCGGTAGCACAGCTTCAGGAACAGGGCATGCAGGCCATGATTCTGGATCTGCGGGATAACCCTGGCGGATTTGTGGATTATGCGGTGGAGATTGCCGATGGACTGCTTCCGGAGGCAACAATCATTTCCGTACGTGATAGAAATGGGAATGAAAAGCAATACACAAGCGATAGTAAGGCGATGGAAATCCCTATGGCTGTGCTGGTCAACCAGAACTCTGCCTCTGCCTCAGAAATACTGACCGTGGCACTTAAAGAAAACCAGCGGGCTACGATCATAGGAGAAAAAACGTACGGAAAGGGCATTATCCAATCGCACTTTAATTTAAGCTGGGGCGGGTATCTAAAGCTAACCACAGCATCCTATTATTCCCCCACCGGAAACGCCATTCATGGAGTCGGTGTAACGCCGGATATAGAGGTCTCTTTGCCGGAGAATATACAGAATGATCCGAGCCTGCTGACAGATGCCACGGATACACAGATGCAAAAAGCCATAGAGGTTTTGACACAGTAAAAAGAGCGGAGCATAAGCTCCGCTTTTTGCATGGATTTTTTATTTTGCCTGCAGCAAAGAAAAAAGAGAGGATAATTGAGACAAAGAAGAGGACGGCAAAGCGCTTTTATCAGCTTCCGTATTTGTTGGCTGACGCTGCATGAGCTGCATCATCAAGGGAAGCATTTGCATCATCTGCGAAGCCCCCTCTGCAGAAGCGCCGTTCGGCTGTCCCATGAACATGGGCAGCAAGCTGGCTAGGCTGCCGCTGCTGCCTGATTGTATCAACGACTGCATTTGGCTAATCTGCTGCAGCGTTTTGGAGAGGGATTCTCCGTTGGGCATAGAGCGTAAAAGCTGCGGAAGCATAGCAGACATTGGATCCTGCGCTTGGTTTTGCGTATTTATGGGAATCGCGCTTTCCTGAGGATGGTCCTGTGCTTTGGCTTCCGTTCCTTTAGGCTGAGAGGGCGCCTCAGGGATCTGCCGGGGTAGATGCCGGGCGCGCAATGTAGACATACAAACACCTCCTTGTCATACGATATGCAGCAGAAAGAAAAAGTGTGCCGGGGAAACATCTTAGGCAGGACTGCATAGCATATCAGTAAGAATCAGTAAGAAAAGGAGGAGGCATTTATGGCTAAAAATTTACGTGATAAAAAAAGCGGGATGGGAGGCACAAAACCGTTTGCCAAAAAGCCGGAAATCGATCCAAGCCAAGAGGACTTTATTCGCCGTGCAGTAGAGCAGAACCAGGGCCGGGATAAGGACGATTTGCAAAAAGAGCTATTTGAGCGCGTTCGGGCGCAAAAGCAGGCGGGGCAGTTTGATCCTGCGGGCTTGGAAAATTTTATGCAAAGTGTGGGCCCTATGCTGACACCGGAACAGAGAGCGCAAATGGAAACGCTGGTCAGGTCTCTGAAAAATAGTTGACGAAATCGTTGAAAAATGGCGAAAGGCCCCTGTATAATGAAAAAACAGGAGGCTGACGATATGGCAAGAAAAAGAGTTTCGGCAAAGGAACAGGAGAGATATACAAATATACTGCATGCATTGAAGGTGGCGTATCCGGATGCCAAACCTGGTCTGGACTTTACCAGCCCATTTGAGCTGTTGATTGCCACCATTCTTTCTGCGCAATGTACGGACAAGCAGGTAAATAAGGTAACCCCTGCGTTGTTCCATGATTATCCAGACGCAAAATCAATGGCAAAGCTTTCGCCCGAAGAGCTGGCGCCGTATATCAAGAGCTGCGGGTTTTATGCCACCAAATCTAAAAATATTATAGCTACATGCCGTATTTTAGCGGAGAAGTATGATGGAAAGGTGCCGGAGGACCGAGAGGAGCTGCAGACTCTGCCTGGTGTTGGCAGAAAAACAGCCAATGTAGTCGTTTCTAACGCTTTTGGGCAGGATGCGATTGCTGTTGATACGCATGTATTTCGCGTTGCGAACAGGCTAGGGCTGGTGCATGCAAAGGATGTAAAGAAAACGGAAGAACAGCTCATGGAGCATATCCCGCAGGACCAATGGAGCATCGCACATCACTGGCTGATCTGGCATGGGCGCCGGGTATGCAGCGCGAGAAACCCCAAATGCCAAGGCTGCCCCTGTGAAATCTTTTGCGAATTTGCACATAAACAGACTAAAAAATCTGATACAAAATAAAAATAAACAAAATATAAGAATGTATAATCTTGCGTTTTTCTTGTGATTGTAGTATAAAAAAAGAAAGTTTTTTACAAAACACAAAAAAACTCAACTCGAAAGGGGTAGAACAATGTCCTACGTGCAAGACGTTTATGAAGTCGTAAAAAAGAGAAATGGCAATGAGCCGGAGTTTTTGCAGGCGGTCAAGGAAGTATTTACTTCGCTGGAGCCTGTGTTTGAAAAACGTAAGGACCTGGTAGAGGCAAAGATCCTGGAGCGCTTGGTAGAGCCGGAGCGTCAGATCATGTTCCGTGTGCCTTGGATGGATGATGAAGGAAAAGCACAGGTAAACCGTGGCTTCAGGGTTGAATATAACAGCGCCATCGGGCCGTACAAAGGCGGGCTAAGGTTCCACCCCAGCGTAAATTTATCTGTCATCAAGTTTTTGGGTTTTGAGCAAATCTTCAAAAACAGCCTTACCGGCCTGGCCATGGGCGGCGGCAAGGGCGGCAGCGATTTTGACCCCAAAGGGAAATCCGATGCGGAGATCATGCGCTTTTGCCAGTCCTTTATGACAGAGCTGTATCGCCATATTGGGGCTGATACCGATGTGCCGGCAGGCGATATCGGGGTTGGCGGACGTGAAATCGGCTATATGTATGGGCAATACAAGCGCATTACAAATGAGTTCACTTCCGTTCTGACGGGCAAGGGCATTCCGTATGGCGGCAGCTTAGCGCGCACAGAGGCGACAGGGTATGGCCTGGTATATTTCGCAGATAATATGATTCGCGCGAAAGGCAAGAGCTTTGATGGTGCCAAGGTTCTGGTTTCCGGCAGCGGCAATGTGGCCCTGTATGCGGCGCAAAAAGCGGTCAGCCTGGGCGCTACCGTGCTGGCAATGAGCGATTCCACCGGCTATGTATATGATGCAAACGGCATTGATGTGGAACTGATGCGCCAACTAAAGGAGAAAGAGCGCCAGCGCATTCATGTTTATGCAGATCGTGTTGCAACGGCACAGTTCCACGAAGGCTGCAAGAATATCTGGAATATTCCCTGCGATATTGCGTTGCCGTGTGCTACGCAGAATGAGCTGGATGAACAAGCAGCAAAGACCTTGGTGAAAAACGGATGCTTTGCCGTTGCAGAAGGGGCTAATATGCCCAGCACGCTGGAAGCGACCAATGTGTTTATCGAAAACAAGATCCTGTTTGCACCGGGGAAGGCCTCCAATGCAGGCGGCG